>NZ_JBICSQ010000077.1:29931-39098 GCF_043197175.1 Amycolatopsis sp. NPDC049252 | reverse complement strand
CCATCCACCGCGGCCCCCCCGCGCCCGCCGCCGCCCTGCTCCGGTCCCGCCCCCTTTGTGGCACTGTGCCCCCGTCTTGTGCCCCTCACGGGACTTCTGCGTTACGAAGCCGCGCGGCGTTTGGTCCAGATGTCGTACGCGACTGCTGCCAGCAGGACGACGCCCTTGACCAGCATCACCCGCTCGCTCGGGGCGCCGATCAGGGACATGCCGTTGTTGATGACCGCCATGATCAGGCCGCCGGTGATCGCGCCGACCACCTTGCCGACGCCGCCCTGGACCGCCGCGCCGCCGATGAACGCCGCCGCGATCGCGTCCAGCTCGAAGTTGATACCCGCCGTCGGGCCCGCCTGGTTCAACCGGCCGGCGAAGATGATCCCGGCCAGCGCCGCCAGCACGCCCATGTTGACGAAGATCCAGAACGTCACCGACTTGACCTTGACGCCGGAGAGCGTCGCCGCCTGCAGGTTGCCGCCCACGGCGTAGATGTGCCTGCCGAACACCGACTTCCCGGCCACCAGCGAGTAGCCGAGCACCAGCGCCGCCAGCAGGATCAGCACCCACGGCAGGTTCTTGAACCGGGCCAGCTGCACCACCAGCGCGAGCACGATCACCGCGACACCGGCGATCTTCAGCACGAAGATCGCGAACGGGTCGACGTCCTGGCCGTACCCCAGCCGCGCCGAGCGCTTGCGCCACTGGGTGAACGCGATCCCGGCCACGGCGGCGACGCCGGCCAGCAACGAGACCAGGTCGGCGCCGCCCAGCGGGCCGAGGCCGATGTTGCCCAGGTAGCCGTCGGTGAAGCCGTTGGACAACGTGCGGATCGTGTCCGGGAACGGGCCGATGCCCTGGTTGCCCAGCACGGTCAGGGTCAGCGCGCGGAACACGAGCATCCCCGCCAGCGTCACGATGAACGCCGGGATCCCGAAGTAGGCGACCCAGTAGCCCTGCCAGGCGCCGATCACCGCGCCGACGACGAGGGTGATCAGCACCGCCCAGAACCACGGCAGGTGCCAGTTCACCATCAGCACCGCCGACACCGCGCCGGTCATCGCGACCACCGACCCGGCGGACAGGTCGATGTGCCCGGAGATGATCACCAGGATCATCCCGATCGCGAGGATCAGCACGTAGGAGTTCTGCACGATGATGTTGGAGATGTTCTGCGGCTCCAGCAGCGCACCACCGGTGAGCACCTCGAACAGCACCACGATCAGCGCGAACGCGACGTAGATGCCGCTCTGGCGCGGGTTGATCGAGATCCGCCGGGCGGAGTGCTCGACCGGGGGCGCGTCGGGCCGCGCTTCGGTCGTGGTCATTCCCGTTCCTTCGTCATGTACTGCATGAGCAGTTCCTGGGTGGCTTCCTCGCGGGTCGCCTGGCCGGTGATCCGCCCGGCCGACAGCGCGTAGATCCGGTCGCAGAGCCCGAGCAGCTCCGGCAGCTCGGAGGAGATGACCAGCACGGCCTTCCCCTGCGCGGCCAGTTCGTTGATGATCGAGTAGATCTCGAACTTCGCGCCGACGTCGATGCCGCGGGTCGGCTCGTCGAGGATCAGCACGTCCGGGTCGGTGAAGATCCACTTGGCCAGCACGACCTTCTGCTGGTTGCCGCCGGAGAGCTTCCCGGTCACGCTGCGCACGGTCGGCGCCTTGATCGACAGGTCCCGGCGGAACCCGACGGCCGTGTCGTGCTCGGCGTTCTCGTTGACCCAGCCCCGCTTCGCGAGCTTGCCCAGCCCCGCCGCGGACACGTTGCGCTGGATGTCCTCGATGAGGTTGAGCCCGTAGCGCTTCCGGTCTTCGGTGGCGTAGGCGATGCCGTGGCGGACGGCGTCACGCACCGACCGGACGGTGATCTCCTGGCCGTGCTTGAGGATCCGGCCCGAGATGTCCTTGCCGTAGGACCGGCCGAACACGCTCATCGCGAGCTCGGTGCGCCCGGCGCCCATCAGCCCGGCCAGGCCGACGATCTCGCCCCGCCGCAGGCTCAGGTTCGCGTGGTCGACGACCACCCGGCCCGCCTGTGTGGGGCTGTGCACCGTCCAGTCCTCGATCCGCAGCACCTCGTCCCCGATGTCCGGTTCCCGGGGCGGGAACCGGTGCTCGAGGTCGCGGCCGACCATGCCGGTGATGATCCGTTCCTCGGTCAGGCCGGCCGCGTCGAGGGTGTCGATGGTGCGGCCGTCCCGCAGGATCGTGACGGTGTCGGCGATCGCCGTCACCTCACCGAGCTTGTGCGAGATGATCACGCACGTGACGCCGTCGGCCCGCAGCTCGCGCAGCAGGTCGAGCAGGTGCGCCGAATCCTCGTCGTTGAGCGCCGCGGTCGGCTCGTCGAGGATCAGCAGCCGGACCTTTTTGGACAGGGCCTTGGCGATCTCGACGAGCTGCTGCTTGCCGACGCCGAGGTCGCGCACCGGCGTCACCGGGTTCTCCGCGAGGCCGACGCGCCGCAGGAGCGCGCCGGCCTCGTGGTTGGTGCGGTTCCAGTCGATCCAGCCCCGCTTGCCCTGTTCGTTGCCGAGGAAGATGTTCTCCGCTATCGAGAGCTGCCCGCACAGCGCGAGCTCCTGGTGGATGATCACGATTCCGCGCCGCTCACTGTCGCGCACCGAACCGAACTCGCACCGCTGCCCGTCGAAGTGGATCTCGCCGTCGTACGTCCCGTGCGGGTAGACGCCGGAAAGCACCTTCATCAAGGTGGACTTCCCGGCGCCGTTCTCCCCGCAGATCGCGTGGATCTCGCCGCTGTTCACGGAAAGGGTGACGTCCGACAGCGCCTTGACCCCGGGGAAGGTCTTGGTGATCCCGCGCATGCCGAGCAGTTCGGTCATTTCAGCTGACCAGCCGTGTAGTAGCCGGAGTCGACGAGCTCCTTCTGGTAGTTCGCCTTGTCCACCGTGACCGGCTGCAGCAGGAACGACGGGACGACCTTCTTGCCGTTGTCGTAGTCCTTGGTGTTGTTGACCTCGGGCTTGCCGCCCTTCAGGACGGCGTCGGCCATCTTCACCGTGGTGTCGGCGAGGATGCGGGTGTCCTTGAAGATCGTCGAGTACTGCTCGCCGGCGATGATGGACTTGACCGACGCGACCTCGGCGTCCTGCCCGGTGACCACCGGGTACGGCTGGCCGGCGGTGCCGTAGCCGTTGCTCTTCAGCGCCGAGAGGATGCCGATCGAAAGACCGTCGTACGGCGAAAGCACGCCGGCGACCTTGGCGCCACCGGTGTAGGTCTTGGTGAGCAGGTCCTCCATGCGCCGCTGCGCGGTGGCCGGGTCCCAGCGCAGGATCGCCGCGCGGGCGAAGTCGGTCTGCCCGCTCTTGACCACCAGCTTGCCGCTGTCCATCAGCGGCTTGAGCACGGACATCGCGCCGTTGAAGAAGAACGTCGCGTTGTTGTCGTCGGGCGAACCGGCGAACAGCTCGACGTTGAACGGACCGGCACCGTTGCCCAGCCCCTTGACCAGCGAGTTCGCCTGCTCGACGCCGACCTTGAAGTTGTCGAACGTGGCGTAGTAGTCGACGTTCGGCGAGTTGCGGATCAGCCGGTCGTAGGCGATGACCGGGATCTTGCGGTCGGCCGCCTCCTGCAGCTGCGTGGTGATCGCGGTGCCGTCGATCGAGGCGATGACCAGCAGCTTCGCGCCCTTGGTGATCTGGTTCTCGATCTGGTTGACCTGCGTCGGGATGTCGTTCTCGGCGTACTGCAGGTCGACCTTGTAGCCGAGCTTCTCCAGCGCGGACTTGATGTTGTCGCCGTCGTGGATCCAGCGCTCCGACGACTTGGTCGGCATGGTGACACCGACCAGGCTGCCCGCCGCGCTCGCGGCACCGGGTGCCGGCGCCTGGTCGGCGGTCTTCTGGCTCGAACCGCACGCCGACAGCGTGAGCACGAGCCCCGCGGCGGCGATCCCCGCGAGTGTTCTGGTGAACTTCATTGTTCCGTTTCCTTTCTCAGAAGCCCTGAGCGAGCCGGTAATACGCCTGGTTCCAGCGGATGCGGTCGGCGAAGCCGTGCGGTGTGGTGTCCTTGTCGATCACCAGCAGTTCGACGCCGAGCAGGTTCGCGAAGTCGCGAAGGGTCTCCGTGCCCACCGCCTGGGTGAGCACGGTGTGGTGCGGGCCGCCCGCGGTGATCCACGACTCGGCCGACGTCGCCAAGGTCGGCGCGGGCTGCCACACCGCGCGCGCGACCGGCAGGTTCGGCAGCGGCTCGTCGGGCGGGACGACGTCGATCTCGTTGGCCACCAGCCGGAACCGGTCACCGAGGTCGACGAGACCGAGGGTGACGCCGGGCCCGGGCGCGGCGTCGAACACCAGCCGCACCGGGTCCTCGCGCCCGCCGATGCCGAGCGGGTGGATCTCGCACGACGGCGTCGCCGCGGCGATGCTCGGGCAGACCTCGAGCATGTGCGCGCCGAGGATCTTCGGCGTGCCCGGCCCGAAGTGGTAGGTGTAGTCCTCCATGAACGACGTCCCGCGCCCGGTGCCGTGCCCCATCGCCTTGACCGCGGCGAGCAGCGCGGACGTCTTCCAGTCGCCCTCGCCGCCGAAGCCGTAACCGTCGGCCATCAAGCGCTGGACCGCCAGGCCGGGCAGCTGGCGGAGGCCGCCGAGGTCTTCGAAGTTCGTCGTGAACGCGCCGAAGCCACCGTCGCCGAGGAACTTGCGCAGCCCGGCCTCGATCTTCGCCGCGTAGCGCAGCGACTCGTGCCGCGCTCCCCCGGCCGCCAGGTCCCCCGCGATGTCGTAGTCCTCGGCGTACCGCTCCAGCAGATCGTCCACTGTGTCCTTTTCGGACACCGCGTCGACCAGCTCGACCAGCTCGTTGACGCCGTAGGTGTTGACCGAGACGCCGAACCGCAGCTCGGCCTCGACCTTGTCCCCCTCGGTGACCGCGACGTCGCGCATGTTGTCGCCGAACCGGGCCAGGCGCAGGTTGCGCAGGTGGTCGGCGCCGATGGCCGCGCGCGCCCACGCGTCGATGCGGGCCACGACGACCGGGTCGGAGACGTGCCCGGCGACGGTCTTGCGCGGGATGCCGAGGCGTGTCTGGACGAACCCGAACTCGCGGTCGCCGTGCGCGGCCTGGTTGAGGTTCATGAAGTCCATGTCGATCGTGGACCACGGCAGGGCCTCGTTGAGCTGGGTGTGCAGGTGCAGCAACGGCTTGCGCAGCGCGTCCAGCCCGGTGATCCACATCTTCGCCGGCGAGAAGGTGTGCATCCAGGCGATCACGCCGACGCAGGCGGCGTCGGCGTTGGCCTCCTGCAGCACCCGGCGGATCGAGGAGGCCTCGGTCAGCACCGGCTTGCCGACGATCTCGGCCGGCAGCCCGCTGGCGCCTGCCAGCAGCTGCTGGATGCGCAGGGACTGGCCGGCGACCTGCTCGAGGGTCTCTTCGCCGTAGAGGGCCTGGCTCCCGGTCAGGAACCAGAGCTGCGGTTTGGCCGCGGAAGTCATCGTTCTCCTCATCGAGATCATTGCTGGCCGTAGACGTTCTGGTACCGGGCGTAGAGCCGGTCGACGTCCGCGGGCGGCAGGGGTTCGGGCGTGCCCAGCTCGAAGGCCTTGTGCACGGTCCGGGCGACGTCCTCGACCATCACCGCGGCCTTGACGGCGTCGCGGGCGGTGCGGCCGACGGTGAACGGGCCGTGGCTGCGCATCAGCACGGCCTTGGAACGGCTGCCGCGCAGGGTCTCGACGAGGCCGCGGCCGATCGAGTCGTCCCCGATCAGCGCGAACGGCCCGACCGGGACGTCGCCGCCGAACTCGTCGGCGATCATCGTGAGCACGCACGGGATCGGCTCGCCGCGCGCGGCCCACGCCGTGGCGTAGGTCGAGTGCGTGTGGACGACCCCGCCGATCTCCGGCATGTGCCGGTAGACGTAGGCGTGCGCGGCGGTGTCGGACGACGGCGCGAGCTCACCGTGCACCAGCTCGCCGTGCAGGTCGGTGACCACCATCGTGTCGGCGGACAGGTCGTCGTAGGACACCCCGGACGGCTTGATGACCATCAGGTCGCGGCCGGGCACCCGCGCCGAGACGTTGCCCGCGGTCCAGATGACCAGGGCGTTGCGGGTCAGCTCGCCGTGCAGGTTCGCCACGGTCTCCCGCAGTTCCGCGACGGTGTCGAGGACTTCGCCGGTCAGGGACATCAGGACCGTCCTTTCGCTACGGCTCGGCGGCGGGCGGCCAGGCGGTGCATGACGTCGTTGGCACCGCGGCCGAAGTAGTCGTGCAGGGTCGTGTACTCGGCGTAGAGCTCGTCGTAGGCCGTGACGTGCGCGGGCACCGGCTCGTACACCGCGGAGCGGGCCGAGCCCATCTCCCCGGCCGCCGCGCGGATGTCCGGGTACGCCCCGGCCGCGACGGCGGCGTGGATCGCGGAGCCGAGCGCGGGCGCCTGCGCCGAGCCGACGACCGACAGCGGCAGGTTGGTGACGTCGGCGTAGATCTGCATCAGCAGGGCGTTCTTCGTCAGCCCGCCCGCGACGATCAGCTCGGTGACGGGGATGCCGGCCTCGGTGAACGTCTCGACGATCTTGCGGGTGCCGAACGCGGTGGCCTCCAGCAGCGCGCGGTAGACGTCCTCGGCGCGGGTGGCCAGGGTCTGCCCGACGATCACGCCGGAGAGGTCGTGGTCGACGAGCACCGAGCGGTTGCCGCTGTGCCAGTCGAGAGCGACCAGCCCGTGTTCGCCGATCTCCTGCCGGGCGGCGAGCCGGGTGAGCTGGTCGTGGCTTTCGTGGGCGAAACGCTCGGCGAACCAGCCGAAGATGTCGCCGACGCCGCTCTGCCCGGCTTCGTACCCCCACAGCCCCGCCACGATCCCGCCGTCGACGACCCCGCACATGCCGGGGACTTCGCGCAGATCGGCGCCGTTCACGACGTGGCACGTCGAGGTGCCCATGATCGCGACCAGCTGCCCGGGCTCGACGGCCCGCGCGGCCGGCGCGGTGACATGCGCGTCGACGTTGCCGACGGCGACCGCGATCCCCTCCGGCAGGCCGGTCCACGCGGCGGCTTCGGCGGTCAGCGTGCCCGCCCGGTCGCCCAGCTGCCCGAGCGGGTGCTCGAGCTTGTCGGCCACGAAGGACTCGAAGCCCGGCGCGAGTTCGCGGAGGAAGTCGCGGCTCGGGTACTGGCCGTCCTGCAGGATGCCCTTGTACCCGGCGGTGCAGGCGTTGCGGACGTACGTGCCGGTCAGCTGCCAGACGATCCAGTCGGCCGCCTCGACCCAGTGCTCTGTCGCCGCGTAGACGTCCGGGGCCTCCTCGAACAGCTCGAGGCCCTTGGCGAACTCCCACTCCGACGAGATCAGCCCGCCGTAGCGCGGCAGCCACTTCTCGCCGCGCGCGCGGGCCAGCTCGTTGATCCGGTCGGCCTGCGGCTGGGCGGCGTGGTGGCGCCAGAGCTTGACGTAGGCGTGCGGGTTCTCCGCGAACTCCGGCAGCTCGCACAGCGGCGTTCCGTCCACTGTGGCCGGCACCATCGTGCAGGCGGTGAAGTCGGTGCCGATGCCGATCACGTCGGCGGGGTTCGCGCCGGCGTCGGCCAGCGCGGCGGGGACGGCGGTGCGCAGGACGTCGACGTAGTCCGAAGGCACCTGCAGCGCCCACTCCGGCGGCAGCGCCCGCCCGGTCGCCGGGAGCTCGCGGTCGACGACGCCGTGGCGGTACTCCGTCACGGCGCTGCCCAGCTCGGCGCCGTCTCGCACGCGTACGACGACCGCGCGCCCGGAGAGCGTGCCGTAGTCGATGCCGACGACGAGGGGTTCTGCTGACACTGCCGGTCACTTCCTTTGTTAGCGCTAACATCGTCAGAGGTTTTCCGGGCGGCGGTTATCGCGGTCCGGTGCTCTCCCGCACGATCAATTCGGGCGCGACCAGCGCGCGGTCGTGCCGGTCGCCGCCGCTCATCCGCGCGGCCAGCAGGCCGAACGTGCGTCGGCCGAGTTCGATGAAGTCCTGCCGGACCGTGGTGAGCGGCGGCGTGAAGTAGGCCGCCTCGGGCACGTCGTCGAACCCCGCGACGCGGACGTCGCCCGGCACCGAGATCCCGGCTTCGGCGAGCGCGCGCAGCAGGCCGAGCGCCATCTGGTCGTTGCCGGCGAAGACGGCGTCCAGGTCCTTTTCCCCGGCGAGCGCCCGGCCGGCGTCGTAGCCGGAGCGCGAACTCCAGTCGCCGCGGACGACCTTCGGCACCGGCGCGCCGTGCCGTTCGAGGGTTTCGCGCCAGCCGGCCTCGCGGCCGCGCGCGTCCAGCCAGTCCTCGGGCCCCGCGATGTGCCAGACCGTGCGGTGACCCAGGGCCAGCAGGTGTTCGGTGGCACGGCGGGCGCCGTCACGCTGGTCGACGGCGATCACCGGCACCGGCGCGTCGTCCCCGCCGCCGACGGCGACCAGCGGGATGTCCGCGGGCGCGGCCTCCAGCGCCCGCCCCGCGGTGACGTGCGGGGCGATGACGATGATGCCCTCGACCGCCTGGCCGCGCAGGTTCTCGACGGCGTCCGCGATGGACGACCGGCCCGGGCGGCTGACGCTGGAGATCGTGATGGCGAACCCGGCTTCGCGGGCGGCGTGCTCGATGCCGTGGAGCGTGCTGGCCGGACCGTACAGATTGGACTCGAGCGCGAGCACGCCGAGGGTGCCGGTGCGCCCGGTGACCAGCGCGCGGGCGGCGGAGTTCGGGCGGTAGCCCAGTTCCTCGATGGCGGCGAGCACCCGGGCGCGGGTCGTCGGCCGCACCGGGCCGGTCCCGTTGATGACCCGGGAGACGGTCATGTGCGAAACCCCGGCCCGCCCGGCGACGTCGGTCAGGCTCGGCTGCCGGGCCCCGTTGAGGGGTCCACCAGGGCGAGAGCGTTCGGCCACCGACTACCCCTTCCGTCCCCGTCGACGTGGTTCCCGTCACTCGTTCAGGTGACGGCGAGGAGTCAGTGTTAGCGATAACACCCGCGCGGTCAAGCCCGGCCCGCGTAACGGTCTCGTCACGCGGGCCGGGCGTCCAGCGGCGATTTCGACGCGTTCGACCAGCGGTTTCGGTGAACAACCCACCGAAGGCCGCCGCACGCTGCAGCCGGTCGTGGGTGGGGGAAAAGTTTTTTAAAAAGTTTTCCACACAACACCGCGACACGGGGCGGGGGGGCGCTAGGGACAGC
>NZ_JBICSQ010000077.1:0-29921 GCF_043197175.1 Amycolatopsis sp. NPDC049252 | reverse complement strand
TTTGGGTTAAACACCCCCCGTCGGCCCGCCCCCCGCGCCGCGGGGTGGGGTGTGTAAAACTTTTTACAAAACGGTTCCCCACCCCACGACGGCTACAGGGTCAGGGTGGCGGCCACCGGGAGGTGGTCGGAGCCGGTGGCGGGGAGGGTCCAGGCCGCCGCCGGGCGGGCGCCCGTCACGAAGATCTGGTCGATCCGGGCCAGCGGCAGCGAAGCCGGCCAGCTGAAGCCGAAGCCGTCGCCCACCTCGTCCTGGGCCGACTGCATGCGGCCGGTGATCGGGGCGAGGGCGCGGTCGTCGGTGGTGCCGTTGAAGTCGCCGACCAGGACCTTGCGCGGGGCGGGGTCGGAAACGACGGCGTCGGAGAGGAGACCCAGCGCCGCGTCGCGGCCGTTCGCCGTGAAGCCCGAGTCGACGCGCACCCGCACCGACGGCAGGTGCGCCACGAACACCGCGACCGGCCCCTTTGGACTGTCCACAGTGGTCCGCAGCGCGCGGGTCCACGGCATGATCACCACCGGTTCCGTGTCGTGGATCGGGTAGGTGCTCCAGATCCCGACGGTGCCCTGCACCGAGTGGTGCGGGTACGCCGCGGCGAGCGCGTCCTCGTACTTCGGCACCTCGGACCTCTTCAGCTCCTCCAAGGCGATCACCTGCGCGCCCGACGCGGCCAGCGCCCGCGCGGTGCCCGCCGGATCCGGGTTCTCGTCGTTCACGTTGTGGGAGACGATCGTGAAGTCCCCGCCGGCGCCCCGCTTGTCGAAGACCCGGCCGCCGAAGGACACACCCCAGACGAGCGCGGGCAGCAGCAACGCCACCAGAGCCAGCGCCGAACGCCGGATCAGCGCCGCCACGAGCAGTGGAACCACGAGCAAACCGGCCCACGGCAGGAACGTCTCGAGCAGGCTGCCGGCGTTGCCCGCCCAGTTCGGCACCAGCGGGTGCGCGAGCAGCACCAGCGCCGTCAGCACGGCCAACACCGCGATGATCCGGCCGCGACGCCAAGACCCGGCACGCACGGGCGGCACCGTGATCGGTTCCGTCACCGCGGTCATCGGGTGGCCGCCGGGAGTTCCCGCTGGATCGCGGCGATGAGGGTCTCGCTGGTGGCCAGCGCGGCCTGCAGCCCGGCGGACGGGGTCCCGCCGGGGTTCTGGTGCAGCACCACCCCGAGGATCAGCGCGCCGCCCGGTGTCCGGGCGGCCCACATCAGGGCGCCGCCGGCCGCGGTCGACGAGCCCGTCTTCAAGCCGATCACCCCGGAGCGTCCCAGCAGGGTGTTCGTGTTGACGACGGCGCCGGGCACCCCGTCCACGCGAAGGCTCGGCGTGGCGACGAGCGAGCGGACGACGTCGTCCTGCATCACCTCGCGGGCGAGCCGGAGCTGGTCCTCGGCGGTGCTCGTCGTCGAATCCTCGACGCCGCTGGCGCCGGTGTAGGTCGTGCTCGACATGCCGAGGTCGGCCGCCGCGCGGTTCATCTTCGCGACGAACGCGTCCTGGCTCCCGGCGTCCCAGCGGGCGAGCAGGCGGGCGACGTTGTTCCCGGACGGGATGAGCATCAGGGCGAGCAGGTCGCGCTGGCTGATCGCGCGGCCCGCCCGGACCGGCGCGGACGACTCCTCGGCCGACGTCGACTCGTCCTGCGCCTGCTGGTCGACGGTGATCCGCGGGCCCTCGTCACCCGGGGCGAGCGGGTGGTCCTTGAGCACCACGTAGGCGGTCATCACCTTCGTGACGCTGGCGATCGGGACCGGCGTCCGCTCCCCGTGGGTGCCGAGCGAGCCCAGGCCCTGCACCTCCGCGGTGGCCTGACCGGCCGCCGGCCACGGCAGCGCCAGGTCGAGGGCGGGCCGCGCGGGCACCGCCCGACCCGCCACCGACGGCGGGAAGACGACCCAGACGGCCGCGGCGAGCGCCACCGCCCCCGCGGCGGCGAACCCGCCGGCGGCGGGTGGGAAACGAAAGCGGGCCATGGATCTCCTCCGGGTACCGGGGTGCGCCGCTCGAGCGCACACCGGTCACTCTGTCCGGGGAAGATCGCCGTCCCGTCGGGGTTGTTCGACAGGTCTGAACCAGAAGTGTCACAGCCTTGTACCAAAAGACGCGAGAGGCCCCCTGCCGCCAACCCGGCAGGGGGCCCGTCCCGCACCGCGCGCTCAGCTCACGTGGACGTAGTCCACGACGAGCTGCTGCGGGAACTGGGTGCTGCCGTCGGGGTCGCCGGGCCAGTAGCCGCCGACCGCCAGGTTGAGGATCAGGAAGAACTCGTGGTTGAACGCCCACTGGTTGCCGCCGACGTCGGCGGGCGTGCGGGTCTGGTAGACGTTCCCGTCGACGGACCAGACGATCCGGTCCGTCGACCAGTCGACCGCGTAGGTGTGGAAGTCGTCGGAGAAGTTCGGCCCGCTGTAGGGGGCGCCGATGCCCGCCGACCCGGAGTAACCGGGGCCGTGGATGGTGCCGTGCACCGTGTTCGGCTCGAACCCGACGTTCTCCATGATGTCGATCTCACCGCAGTTGGGCCAGCCGGCGCTGCCGATGTCGGTGCCGAGCATCCAGAACGCGGGCCACATGCCCTGCCCGCGCGGCAGCTTCATCCGGGCCTCGATGTGGCCGGACGACGCGGAGAACTTGCCGGAGGTGTTGAGCCGCGCCGAGGTGTACTCGCAGGGCCCGTACCAGCAATTATTCCCGCTGTTCTCCTTCTTCGCGGTGATCACGAGGTGGCCCTGGCCGTCGAGCGCCGCGTTGGCGGTGCCGTCGGTGTACCACTGCCGTTCGTGGTTGTTGACGTTGTCCCCGGTCTCGTGGCCCCACTTCGACCCGTCGACGCCGGCACCGGCCGGGCCGTCGAAGTCGTCGCTGAAGCTCGCGAGCAGGTCGGCGGGGACGGCCGAAGCGGCCTGGCTCTGCGGTGCGGCCACCAGTGCGCCGGCCACGAGCAGCGCCGCGGGCGCCACCAGCAGGCGGGCGGTCCGCCGCCATCGGGCGGAGTTCTCGGTCGACATCGTCGTCGCCCCTCTCGTTCCGCGGGCGACGGCTGGCGGCTCACCGGCACCCTATTTGTTGTGGATGGCAACAAAGTATCCACGGGCACCTGGCGAAGAACAAGGCTAACCGGTCGGACATTTTCCGACGATGACCCGATGGTCCGGACCATCGGGTACTTTCGGGCAACCGGCGCGCGTCAGCGCCGGATTCTGCGCCGGATTGTCAGCGCCGGATTGTCAGCGCCGGACCGTCAGCGCAGGATGCAGTCCAATCCGAGCCCGACGCCGGTGGCCACGTACTCGCAGATGTGCGACGCGTGGGCGACGTCGGTCTCCGTGCAGCCCAGCGGGACGCCGAGCACGTCGACCGAGCAGTAGGCGTAGAACTGGTTCGGGCTGCCCGGAACGGGGTCCGCCGAAGCCGGAGCGGCCGTGGCGACGGCCGCGGAAACGGTGAGCGCGGCTGCGGCCGCGATGACGGCGATACGGGTCCTCATGGTGCTCTCCTCCCGGAAATCCCCTGTGTGCCAGGGGTTTGTGCGGAGAAGATGCCCCGCGCGACGGCGGTTCAGCTCCAAGTCACCGGAAAGTGTCACCGGACCGCACCGCGGACCGAACAGAACATGAACTCTTGATGTTCGTTTACGTCCGAACGTAGGTAGTTCCGAACAGCTTCGATCATCTAGGCTGACGATCGCCCTGCCGTGGTCCCCCTGGAGGCTCCCGTGACGCCCGAACGTTCCGGACTCACCCGCCGCAGTTTCCTCGGCGGGGTCGCCGCCGCCGGCGCCCTCGGCGCCCTGCCGCCCGGGATGGCCGAGGCCCTCGCCGAACCGCGGGCGAGCGGCAGCCTCGCCGACGTCGAGCACGTCGTGGTCCTGATGCAGGAGAACCGCTCGTTCGACCACTACTACGGCACCATGAAGGGCGTCCGCGGCTTCGGCGACCGGTCGGCGATCGTGCAGCCGAACGGTCAGGACGTCTTCCACCAGCCCGATTCCGGCCGCGGTGACGGCAAGTACCTGCTGCCGTTCCGCGTCGACACGTCCCAGGTGGACGGTCAGGACCTCGGCGACCTCGGCCACGGCTGGGCCGATCAGCACCAGGCCATCGCCGGCGGCGCGAACAACGCGTGGGTGCCCGCCAAGGGCGAGATGACCATGGGCTACTTCGGCCAGGGCGACATCCCGTTCCACCGGGCGCTCGCCGACGCGTTCACCCTGTGCGACCACTACCACTGCTCGGTGCAGGGCCCGACCACGCCCAACCGGCTCTACCTGTTCACCGGCACGATCGACGCCGACGGCAAGGCGGGTGGCCCGGCGAACTACAACCCGGCCGACTACAAGCCGGTGTTCAGCTGGACGACCTACCCGGAACGCCTGCAGCAGCACGGGGTTTCGTGGAAGGTGTACGCCAACAAGGAGGTCGGCGACGCGGGCGGCTCGTTCGTCGGCGACTACGGCGACAACCCGCTCTGGCTGTTCAAGGCCTACCACCAGGACTACGCGAGCGACCTGTCGAAGCGCGCCAGCGTCTTCAAGACCTGGGGCCCGGATTCGGGCCAGGGCAAGGACGTCCACCACGTGCTGAGCGAGTTCACCGCCGACTGCGCGAGCGGCTCGCTCCCGCGCGTGTCGTGGATCGTGGCGCCCTACGGTTACTGCGAGCACCCCGAAGCGCGGCCGGTCGACGGCGCGGCGTACACCCAGACCGTGCTGAACGCCTTGTGGGCCAACCCGAAGCTCTGGGAGTCCACTGTGGTCCTCATCAACTACGACGAGAACGACGGCTTCTTCGACCACGTCGCGCCGCCGATCGCGCCGTCCGGCACCGCGGGCGAGTACATCGGCGGCAAGCCGATCGGGCTCGGCGCCCGGGTGCCGATGACCGTGATCTCGCCGTGGAGCCGCGGCGGCTGGGTCAGCTCCGAGGTCACCGACCACACGTCGGTGATCCGGTTCCTGGAGCGCTGGACCGGCGTCGCCGAGCCGAACATCAGCGCGTGGCGCCGCGCGCTCTGCGGCGACCTGATGAGCTGCTTCGACTTCGGCACCTCCGACGTCCGGATCCCGCTCCTGCCGGACACGGCGGCACTGCGCAAGCAGGCCGACGACACCCAGCGCAAGCTGCCGAAGCCCGCGCCGCCGGCCACCGGGAAGCAGCAGGTCCCGGTGCAGGAAGCCGGCACCCGCCCGGCCCGCGGACTCCCCTACCAGCCGCTCGTGACGACGTCGCTGAGCGCCGACCACCAGATCCTGACCACGACGTTCGCCAACCAGGGCACCGCGGCCGTCCAGCTGACCGCGTACCGCAACGACGGGCAGACCGACGGTCCGTGGGGCTACGACGTCGCCGCCGGCGCGCAGGTCAGCGACACGTGGCGGATCCAGGCCTACGGTGGCGGCAAGTACGGCGTCGCGGTGCACGGCCCGAACCGGTTCCGCTGGGTCTTCGCCGGGGACGCGAACAGCGCGGGCGCGGGCGTCGACGTCACCGCGGGCTACACCACCGACCACAAGCTGCGGCTGACCCTGCGCAACGGCGGCACGACGGCCGTCAAGGTCACGGTGACCGCGAACCACTACCGCACCGACGGGCCCTGGACGTACGCGCTGGCCGCGGGCCAGACCGTGACGGACGACTGGAACGCCGTCACCTACGGGTCCGGCTGGTACGACCTGTCCGCGACGCTCGACGCCGACCCGAAGTTCCTGCGCCGGTTCAGCGGGCACATCGAGACGGGCTCGCCGAGCGTCACGGGCTGATCTTTCACATACGTGACAAGCGTTCAGTTTGTTGACGCACGTCACATCCGTGACCTATAAAGGGCGAGTCCGGGTGTCCGCCGCAACACCTTCGCTGTAACTCCTCTTCCGGAGGTCACGGGTGTTCCGACGAAGTCCGCTCCGCCGTGCCGCTTTCCTGAGCGGTGCCACCGTTTCGGCCGCCGCCGTCGCCGTCGCGCTGACCGGCGGCGGCCCCGCGCAGGCCGCCGCGGCGAACCTGTCCACCACCTTCGCGCAGACCTCCGTCTGGAACGGGGGTTACGGCGCCGGGTACACCATCGCGAACCGCGGTGACGCCGCCTCGACCGGCTGGACGGTCGAGTTCGACCTGCCCGCCGGGACGTCGGTGAGCAGCTCGTGGAGCTCGGTGAAGACGCAGACCGGGCAGCACTACAAGTTCACCAACGCCGGCTTCAACGGCGTGATCAAGCCGGGCGCCACCGCGGACTTCGGGTTCAACGTCAGCGGCGCCGGGCTGCCCGCGGGCTGCACCGTCAACGGCGCGGCGTGCGCGGGCGGCGGTCCCGTGACGACCACCCCGACGACCACCACCACTCCCCCGCCGGCCACCACCACGACGCCTCCGCCCAGTGGCGACACCGTGAACGTCTCGACGGCCGCCCAGCTGCAGGCGGCCCTGGCGAACGCGGCGCCGGGCCAGGCGATCAAGCTCGCGGCGGGCACCTACCGCGGCTCGTTCGTCACCACCAAGGCCGGGACGTCGGCGAAGCCGATCACGCTTTCGGGGCCGTCGAACGCGATCCTGATCAACGACGGGCCGTCCGGGGACGCGCCGGACTGCCCGGTGCCGACCGCGGGCTGGGACTCCGGGTACGGCCTCTGGCTGTCGAGTGCGCCGTACTGGACCCTGAGCGGCTTCACCGTGCAGGAGTCCAAGAAGGGCATCGTGGTCGACAACTCGCCGCACACGGTCATCGACGGGGTGACCGTCAACCACGTCGACGAGGAGGCGGTGCACTTCCGGCGCTCGTCGGCCGACAGCGTCCTGAAGAACTCGACGATCACCTACACGGGCCTGGTGCAGCCGGGCTACGGCGAGGGCGTCTACCTGGGCTCGGCGAACTCGAACTGGGCCTGCCACGGCAACTCCGGCGGCGTCGACCGCGGCGACCGGATCCAGGTGCTGGACAACCACATCGGCCCGTTCATCGCGGCCGAGCCGATCGACGTGAAGGAAGGTACGACGGGCGGCCTGATCCGCGGCAACACCTTCGACGGCCGCGGCATCTCCGGCGAGAACTCGGCCGACTCCTGGATCGACGTCAAGGGCATCGGCTACACGATCGAGAACAACACGGGCACGTTCGCCCCACCGGGGGTCTTCGCGAACGGCTACGAGAACCACAACACGAGCACGTCACCGTCGTTCGACAACGGCTGCGGCAACGTCTGGCGCGGCAACAAGTCCGACCTGGGCGGCGTGGGCGCCTACGCGATCAAGATCAGCTCGGTGTCGAAGTGCGCGGCCAACCCGAACGTGGTGTACGCGTCGAACACGGTCACGAACGCGACGTCCGGGCTGACGAACATCCCGGTCACGCCCTGATTCCGGGCCGTCGCCGGGGTCACGCCCGGCGACGGCTCAGGCCAGGTCGTCCCAGCTCCACGGCTCGGCAGGGGTACCATCCGGCTCCCGCCCAAACCGGAAGCGCCGAGCATGGTCACCCACGCGGAGAAAGTCTCCGAACTGTCCAGCAGCCGGAAGTTCGTCTACCGCCGTCACAACTTCGGCAACGTCCATAGGAGTCAAAGCAGCAAGATCCGCCGGATTCCATTCCTCGTTGCACACATACGCTGCTTTTAAGCGCGTCTCCAGAGTATCGGCCTGGTCGTCAGCTCCGACGGCGCGGAGAACTTCGAGCAATCTGGTCGATGTATCAGTATTATCGATCCGAGCAAATGCTGCCAGTCGATCAGCAAGGATCGTGACCTGATTGTCAATGCCAAGTTCGTGAAGCTTCTTGAGCAGAAAATCGGCGCTCACATACCTGCCAAGCACTATATTTCGAGCTGGGTCGCGGGCAACCAGTGCAGCGACAGCTCCGACAGCACCCACCTTGGTCATTTGATCAAGGAGCATACCCAGGCCATGCGAACTCCGGATGACAACCTCCGATCCTGCCCGCGCAGCAAGTGCCTCGACTTGACCATTGGCACCAAGAGACTGAAGAGTCTGCAGTAAATTTGCAATGCCAAAAGGATTCGCCATCCCGACATGACCAGCAGGATCTCGCGAAATGAGGGCCACAATCTGTTCCTCAGCTCCAACGGCACGCAGGGTCGACAACACCTCGTAGACCTCGGAAGGGTCAGAGAGATCGACCTCAGAGGCGTTCCACCGCTGCAGAACCGCTGCATACTCCTCTTCCGCGCCCACATCAAACAGCGCTTTTAACAACCTCAAGCGCTCGATTCCCGCCCTCGCGTCGTCAAGTTCAGCAAGCACCCGATGCGCCAGCAGGCTGACCTGTCGCTCTTGTCCCAAACCTCGCAATACCTTAAACAAACTATCGATACCGTAGGCACCACCCGCCACGGCTGCACCCGCCGCAGGATCCCTTGCAAGCAGGATAGATATCTGTTCCTCTAATCCTAATTCATCGAATGATTTCAGCAGGACACTGATACGAGCCGAGTTCCACAAAGGCACACCGGCAGCTGCCCGGGTAGCCAAGACTTCAATCTCGTCGCCGTATCCCAAATCGTGCAAGGTTTTCAATAGCCCCGCCACGGCCGAAGGGTCATCGAGGAGAACGGAATCTCCAAGTCGACGCCCCCAACTTCCGTCAAGTTTCCTGGCAACGCCAACAGCATTGAACGACTCCAGGATGTAGGACAACGCCCCAGGGTCAACCGGAGGACTATCACTCACGATTCGAGTGGCCAGTTTGACGGCCTGATCACGCGCTCCAAGCAGGTATAGCCGCCTCATTAGGCCACCACCACTAAACCAACCCGTTAGTTTCGAACTTGAAATAAAATCTCGACCCAGTAGAACGCGAACCGCATCATGGGCACGAATTTCAAGCAAGATATCCAACAGATATCGTACTTGAGAAACGTTGGGCAGTGGAATCTCAGCGGCTGCACGCTCTGCCAGCACCGCCGCCTGCTCACGAGCACCTAGCGCAAACAGCTCCGACAACAACGAGCCAACACTAATCGAGCGATCCAAGGAAGCATGAGATCCAGGATCGCGCGCTAAAAGGGCAGTCAATTGCCGTCCCTCTCCCACAGCAGGCAACTTCTGCAATAGTTGAGCAACTGCCAACCCATCGCTGATGGGCACACCGCCTGCTGCACGCGAAGCAAGCACAGCAACTTCTTCGCGTGCACCCAACCCATATAGTACAACCATCAGCTTGTCCGCGCCCGTGGATAGATCTACAACGACATGAGCAGCCGGCCGGCGCCCCAACAGGACGGCGACCTCGCCGGCGCAGCCTGCCTGGTCCAGTTTTTCCAATAGGTTGGCCACAGCGTAAGCCTGCAACAACGGTGACTCAGCTGCGGCACGCGCCGCCAACTTGGAAACCTGATCGTCTGCCTCAAGCTTATGAAGAAGGGTGATCAGGTCGCCTGCACCACTGTAAGAATTTCCGACGGCCACACGAGAGGCCGGATCACGCGACAACAGCAATTCGATTTGCCTGGTTGCACCTATGTCAAGAAGTACCTCCAGGAGGGATCTAACATCGCCAGCGTTGTCCATACTCACAAACGATGCTGGGTCTCGCTCCAGAAATGACTCGACCTGAGAACTTGTACCCACCTGAATGAGCTTCTTCAAGAAGTGTCCGAGTCCCCTGCTGTCTTGCAACGGCAAACTTGCGGCCGCCTTAGAAGCGAGGGTGCATAAGCTACCTTCAGCACCGATCGCATGCAGTTTTTCTAGTAGTGTGGCGAGACCGAAGGGAGACTCAAGAGCCACTTGGGACACCGCCCACTCCGCGACTCGAAAATCTTCGGGATAGATGTCCTGAAATTGCCCGACGAGCTGGCTTGCAGCGAAAGCGCCACCAAGACTCGCCGCCCTTTTGTTGAGCTCGGCGGCATCGCGGAACAAGCCGCGGTTCCACGCAGACATGGCAAGAGACGTCAAGCTTCCTGGCTTCGCCCACGCCACAGCCGCGGTCCAGAAACCGATGGGCGGTACCAGGTCTGCACGATGGACACGACTGTGCTGATCGAGATAGTCAGCCAGCCGATACAGGGGTTCCGCGGATTCGGACTGGCGGGTACTCCTCTTACGCCGCTCTCGCCCGTTCGCGCGCATCGGGATGCGGGCAACTGGACCGGAGGCGCCCTTGCATGGGGCTGAGATATCGGCAAGCGCCTGGTCCTGCCAGTTGTCTTCTAGCTGGCTGAGCTGTGTATCCGTTAGGTAGGCCTCCGCCGCGTTTTCCAACAGTTCACGGGGAAGGGCGTTGTGGTGCCCCATACGGACAGCATCCATCGCGACCTGAATGAACGCTTTTGCCGCAGGACCTGCTGTGTAGAACCGCTCGAGCAGAGCCGGCCCTCCAGCGAGGCATTGGGTGATCTGACCATCGTCTGCGTGCTCGGCCGCCCAGGCGAGCCGAGCGTCCGCTGACGTAGATTCCTTCAGTTCCGCCAACTCGTTGCCGCTGAACGCTTCGGGCACCTCGACTATCGTTCCGTCCAGCACGAGTCGCACTTGCGAGGCGGCGTCACCAGTGAGCTCAGCGTGGTATTCAGGCCAGAGGGTGCCGAGCACCAGCACGGGTGCCCGGCCTGTGTCGGCAAGGAGGGTCCGCACCTTTGCTGCAACTCGTTCGCCGTGGTCACCCTTCAAATACTCCTGGGTCTCGTTGAGCCATACCACCGTCCTTGGCCCGAACTGGTCCAGGGCTTCCAGCGCGGCCTCGGGACGTGTCGGGTCGTAGGGGTGCCATAGCCGCCACCCACCAGCTGCTCGCAGTTGCCCCAGCGCCTCCCAGCAGGTTCGCGTCTTACCCGCCGACGATCCGGCGACGAGGACGGCCATCGCGCTCTTGCCGTCCGCTGCTCGAGCCACGATCTCGTCGAGCCGATCGTCGTGCGGGCGCCGAACGTAACGCGGCAGGTCGGGTAGGCCGTCCGCACCATCAAGGACGATCGGGCGATGGACCTCGAGCACAAATGGATCTGTGACCTCCGTGAGCGGCTTTCCGATCGGCGCGGCCATCCATGCCGCCTGCCAGAGGCCTCGCGCCGTCTCGGCCGCGTGTGCCGTATCCATCGCTGTCGCCCGTGCCAACACCACGACGACGGCCACGACGCCTGCCTGAGACGGCGGGACCTTCGTATCGCCGATAATGCGTCCGACAGTCGCACGATCAGGCGCCCCGGCCAGATCGTCGTCCGCCGCGATCCATGCCTCCAGCATGTCAAGCGTCGGCGCATCGGCGCGCAGATAGAGTCCATAGACGAAGTCCTTGAGCGCACGCAACGGTCCCGGCGGCACCTGAGGTCTGCTGATCGGCCTGCGCCGCCGTCTCGGATCGCTCGCGTCGTTACCCATCGCCGCCCATTGTCACCCGGCTACCCACTACCAGGTGCATTCAGACACCATGTCAACCTGGCAGTCGTATCGAGAACGCGCGCTGTCACAGGTGTCGACCTGACCTTCACCCATACAGTCGATAGTCGGCCAGCTCAGCTCACAGGACACCCAGTTCGTGGAGGTTCCGCACGAGGGAGAGCAGTCCGCTGGTTCCGCCGGCGCCGATGGCGACGGTCATGACGAGCTTGAGCACCTTGTACGCGTCGGCTCGATGTACAGCGTCACGTACGAAGAGGGCTACATAGCCCGCGCTGCCCAGGAGGGCGAGAAACAAAGCAGCGATGCAAGCGATGATCCAGGTCAGCAACAGAACCCCTCAGCCGGATGGATGGTGCGCCAGTTGGCCTGGATCCAGCTTCGGGTCGCGCAAAAGGGCATTACTCAGCTGCGACGAAGATGTCGCATACTCGGGCGTCCGTGCAGGTCAGCTCGTTCCAGCTGCACTCGACATGACGGCAGATGCGACGAGTTGCGACGAAAGCGGCGCGGTCAGAGGTGCATGGCGAGCCAGAGCGCTATCCAGGCGGCGGCCGCGAAGGCCGCGCCCATCACCGCTCCGAAGAGCACCCGCCGTACGGCCACCGGTGTCCTGGTCTGCTCCATGCAGATGATCATGAACCACGCGGCCGGATCGCGACAGGCGGCGCGCTCGACCGGGCGACCCCCGCGCGGGGTACCCCGGCGACGTACGTCACTCCACGGGGCGGAACACCACGCGGCCCAGGGCGTTGTACGGTGTGTCGGTACGGCGGTGCCCCCGGGCCTCACCCCTTGCCTTCACGGAATACCGGTCACGCTGGAGCCGTGTTGTGCCACTCGCCGCGAGGCGGACCCCGTACCGGCCCCAAACTCTCGTCCTCACCCGGGGTTCCCCCGTGCTTCCGGGTGGGGACGGGACTCAAGCCTTCACGGCACGATCGAGTCGACGTACCCGCCGTCGACGCGGACGGCCGCGCCGGTGGTCGCCGAGGCGAACGTCGAACTCAGGTACACCACCAGGTTCGCGATCTCCTCCGGCTCGATCAGGCGCTGCAGCAACGACTGCGGACGGTGCTTCTTCATGAATTCGCGCTGGGCCTCGTCCCACGGCAGGTCCTTGTCGACCAGCTCGTAGACGAAGTCCTCGACACCGCCGGTGTGCGTCGGGCCGGCGATCACGGAGTTGACCGTGACGCCGGTGCCGGCCGCGTGCTTGGCGAACCCGCGGGAGACGCCGAGCAGCGCCGTCTTCGACACTCCATAGTGGATCATCTCGGCGGGGATCACGATCGCGGAGTCGCTGGCGATGTACTGGATCCGGCCCCAGCCACGCTCCACCATGCCCGGCAGGTAGGCGCGGGTGAGCCGCACCGCGGCGAGGACGTTGACCTCGAAGTAGCGCCGCCAGTCCGCGTCGGTGATGTCGAGGGGCTCCTGGGCGCCGAAGATGCCGAGGTTGTTGACGAGGATGTCGGCGTCCGGCACGGCCTCGACGACCTTCGCCGCGCCGGCCTCGTCCGAGACGTCCCCCGCGGCGGCGACCAGGTCCGCGTCCGGCAGTTCCTGCTTGAGCCGCACGATGGCCCCCTGCACGCTGTCGCCGCTCCGGCCGTTGACCGCCACGCGCGCGCCCGCGGCGGCGAGCCCCCTGGCGATCGCCGACCCGATGCCCTGGGTGGACCCGGTGACCAGCGCCGTCTTCCCACTGAGGTCGACCCGCATTCGTGAAAGCCCTTTCTCGCGCCGACGTCCGTCCGGCCGATTGAAGCACAGCTCAGGATCGCCCACCGGCTGGCGGCGACCCGACGCCCGGAGCGGCCGACACGCCCACACTCCCCGCGTGTTGGCCGCTCCCGGCAGCGTGCTGGCCGTTGCGGGCGGCAGCGGCGAAATGTGGTTGCCCCGTGTTCCGGTGGGCGGCACCATCTGCGCCATGACCACGCACCGCACCCCGCTCCTGCCGACCGTCGCCGCGACCACCGCGCCGGTCCGGCAGCAGCCGTGCCGTCCGCGGAGGTCCGAACTGCTCGCGTCGTGACCGGCGCGCTGGTCGCCGGCCTGCTCGCCGGGTACGGCATCGCGATCCCCGTCGGCGCCGTGGCGACCTACCTCGTCGCGCTCACCGCCCGGACGTCGCTCAAGACCGGCCTCGCCGCCTCGCTCGGGGTCGCGACCGCCGACGGGGTGTACGCGCTGGTGGCGGTACTCGGCGGCGCCGCGATCGCGGGCGTGATCACGCCGGTCGCCGGGCCGCTGCGGCTGCTTTCGGCGGCGATCCTGATCGTGCTGGCCGTCCGCGGCGCGGTACAGGCCCTCCGTAAAACGACGACCAGGCCGGTGACCGAGATCGGCGCCGGGCGCGCGTATCTCAGCCTGCTCGGCATCACGCTGGTCAACCCGACCACGGTCGTCTACTTCACCGCACTCGTCGTCGGCGACCGGGCGGCCACCGCCGTGCCGGTGCTCGACCAGGCCGTGTTCGTGCTCGCCGCGTTCACCGCGTCGGCGAGCTGGCAGGCGCTGCTCGCCGGGGGCGGGGCGCTGCTCGGGCGGGTACTGACCGGTCCGCGCGGGCGGCTCGTGACGGCCCTCGTCTCGAGTGCGGTGATCACCGCGCTCGCCGTCCGGCTTGTGGCGCAAACCGTTGCCCTGTAACGGTTTGCCCGGTTCGTACGGTCCGCATGAGACGCACGGCGGAAGAAGGTCCGGCGCCGGTTTCCCGGTTAGTCTTCGAACAGACCGGGGAATCGGAGGCCGTCATGAGCATGCCCATGTCGTCGATGTCGGGCTGGGACACCGCGGGCGCGACCCTGCTCGTGCTGTGGGCGCTCGCCATGTGGGCGGCCGTCGGCGTGCTCGCCTACGCCAACCGCGGGCCGGTGCGCCCCTGGGTGTACCGCGGTTCGGTGCTGCTCATCGGCCTCGGCGTCATCGGGCAGCTCGGGCACGTCCAGGAGCACATCGCCCAGGTCGGTTACTGGCTCGGCCACCCGAACTCGCCCGCCTGGATGACACCGTGGGGCACCAGCCTCGCCAACGGCCTGCAGATGGTGCTGCCGAACCGGCCGACGTTCGGCATGGAACTGCTGCACCTGACCGGGAACTTCATCTTTCTGGCCGGCCTGGTCGGCGTCATGGTGATCACCCGACGCGCCACCAAGACCCGGTCCCGCCGCTGGGGGAAGATGGGCGTCTGGATGCAGGGCATCCACGGCCTCGAGCACCTCGCGCTGACGCTGTCGGTCGCGTTCGGCTCGCGCGCCATCGGCTTGTCCACGTTCTTCGGCCTCATCGACCCGGGCCCGGGCCTCACCACCTACCGCGTCTGGTGGCACTTCATCGCAAACGTCATCGGCACGATCATCTTCGGGCTCGCCGTGTACCACCTGTGGAAGGAGCGCCGGGCGGTCCGCGCGACGTACTCGCTGCACCCGGCGCCCGTCCTCACCGCACAGGCGGCGTGACGCAGGTCAGCGTCGGCTGCGCCCAGTCCGCGTGGTCGTTGCCGTTGCCGTCGCCGCCGTCGTTCACCAGCAGGTCCAGCACCTGCGCGCCGGTGACGTCGACGTCGATCGGGACCGCCGCCTGCCCGCCGCGCAGCACCGGGGTCGTCACCCGGGTCGTGCCGTCGACCGAGACGCTGAAGGTGACGCTGCCCGCGGTGCCGACCTCACCGTCGACGCCGACCGAGGCCGTCAAGCGGGTGCAGGAGCCGGCCAGGTAGAGCTGGACGTCGCCCGGCGCGTGGACGCCCAGGCCCTTCGCGTAGGACACGCCACCGATGGTCATCGGCTTGCCGTCACCCGCGTTCGCCTCGCCGTTGCTCGTGTCGCGCTCGACCGGGCCCCAGCCGTTGGCCGCGGTCAGGAACGGCAGGTCGCTGACGGCGTCCTGCCCGGCGGGCGGCGCGGCCGGGACGGCGCCGACGATCCGCTCGTCCGTCACCGTCCCGGGCCGCCCGGCCTGCCGGTAGCCGACCCGCACCGAGAGCGCCGACGTGTCCACTGTGGACGGCGCGGTCACCGGCCAGGAGAACGTCGCCGAGGCGCCGCCGTCGATCCGCGCGACCGACGGCGGTGACGCCGCGCCGACGGTCCACCCTGCCGGCGCGGTCAGCACCGGACGGACGTCCGTCGCCGCGGGCGCGCCCGCCGGGATCCGGACGGTGGCCGTCGCCGTGAACGACTGCCCCGCCGTGGCGGTGTCCGGCGCCGACAGCGAGACCGCGGCCGTCGGGGCCGGCGGCATCGTGTACCGGCCGTCGTAACCCGGCGACGCGTTCTGCCGCACGACCAACGGCGAGCGGTGCGAACCGTAGTTCGTCCAGGCCACCGAACCGAGACCGCCGGTGCTGCCGTCCAGGTTCCACACAGCGATGGCGATCGTGTTGTGGCCGTTCGGGTTCAGCACGCCGTTCGGGATCGGGAAGCTGTGCTGCGGCCCGAGGTAGTTGACGTACTGGCCGAGCTGCCAGCCGTTGACGAACAGCAGCGCCCGGTACTGCCGCCCCGGATCGTCGGTGATCGTCAAGCCGAGGGACGTGTCCTGGCCGCGCGGCAGGTCGAGGTTCGCGGTGGTCCGGTACCAGGAGACACCCGGCGTCGTGTCCTTCGCGGGCAGAGTGGCCGGTTTCCACGCCGCGTCGGGGAACCCGGGCAGCGACCAGCCCGCGCGCTCGCCGTAGAGGCCGCCGGTGTTGAGCGGGCCGCGCACGGTGTCGAGGCCCTGCTCGCCGCCGCGGACACCCTGCAGCCGCCAGGTGACCGACGTCAGCGGGGACCCGGTCAGCCGCGCCGACGTCAGGCCGCGCGCGGCCTTGTTGCCGTTGCTGGCGCCGTAGTCCTCTTCGTGGCCCATGTTCACGGTGAGCACGGAGATCTCGTTGTCCCCCGGTTTCAGGGCACCGGCCGGGAACGTGAAGGTGTGCTGCTGGGTCGTCGAACTGCCGAGGAAGACGCCGTTGAGCCACGCCGAGAACGCGCCCGCCGGTCCCCCGCTCTGGCTCGACAGGGTGATGCCGGTCTGCTTCCCGTCGCCGGTGAAGCGGCCCCGGTACCAGGTGTTGCCGGTGTGGAAGCCGTAGTCGTCGGCGAACAGCACCGGTTTGGTGCCGACGGCGGTGCTGCTGTTGCTGGTCGTCTTGTCCGCCACCGGCCACGCCGAGTCGTCGAACCCGGGTACGCTCTCCGGCGACTCCTGCTGGTGCTTCCAGCCGGTCAGGGCGGGTAGGGTCACCGGTTTCGCCGTCGGCAGGGTGCCTGTGCGGCTGCCGCTGGACGTCGGCCGCGTCGCCACCGGCTGCCCGTTCCAGGTGACGTTTCCGCCCCCGAACACCTCGAACGCGCCGTCGGCGCCGGTGTCCCCGGTCAGGTCGAGGCCGCCGGGGCGGGCCGTCGCCGTGCGCAGCAGGTCGGTGCCGCGGACGAGCACCGGCCCGGCCGCGGTGTCCTGCCGCCAGAACGTCCCGGCCGTCGCCTTGTCCGCGAGCAGCAGGAGCAGCGGCCGCTTGCCGGGGGCGGTGACGAGCACGCGGGCCAGGCCGTCGTGGGTGTAGTTCAGCCGCAGGTCACCGCGGGCGGCGTCCCAGGTGCTGGTGGCGGCGCCGTCGAGGACCTGGACCTTCGGCTGCTGGGCGAACCGCAGGACGGTCTCGCCCGGCCCGCCGTGGTCGCCGTAGAGCACCGCGGTGTCACGGCCGCCGATCGTCGCCGACGTCATGATCTCCGACGTCGAGTACTGCAGCCGCGTCTGCCCGAGGTCGTACCCGGCGACGACGATCTTGGACTGGCGCCCGTCGAGGGTGAGGCCGGTGCCCGGCTGCTGCGGCACGACCGGGTAGTAGTCGGTGCTCGCCGAGACCAGGTCGACGGCGTCCACGACGACGAACGGCCCGGTCGCCTGCGCGTTCTTCTGGCCGGTGACGACGATCTTGAGCGCGTGCGCCCCGGCGGGCAGGCCCCGCGTCTCGTAGCCGGTGACCTGGTTCTGCTTGCTCGCCGCGTAGAGGTCGACGGTGCTGACCTTGGCGTCGTCCAGGTAGACGTCGGCGACGCCGTGGCTCGGGTCCCTCGAGGTGACCCAGCGGATCCCGGTGCCGGTGAACGGGATGCTCACGCTGTCGCCGGTGACCTCGGAGAACGACTCCGTGTGCTGGTAGTCGCCGCCGGTGTAGTCGACCTCGGGCCCGGCGTGGGTCCAGGTGCCGGTGTAACCGACCTCGGTCGCGCGGTCGTCGTAGCTGTAGCCGGCGTGCGCCGCGAGGTCGAGGGACAGGCTCGTGGTGTTCTTCGCGTTCGACGTCGAATCGGTGTGGCGCAGGGTGTGGAACTGGGTGCGGGTGTCCGGGTTGATCCGCGCGGTGTCGGTGAGCGCCGGGTCGGTCAGCGGCGCGGCGGCGAGGCCCTCGGTCTTCGTCAGCGGTGCGACGGACTGGGTGAAGTAGCCGATCAGCTTGTCTTCGCTGTACTTCGGGTCGTACTGGCGGGCTTCGGTGATCGCCGCGCCGTAGTCGTAGGACGTGTAGTTCTGCGGGATCGCGCTCCAGCCCCAGGACGTGCCGCCGTGCAGCATGTAGAAGCTCTGGCCGGTGGCGCCGACCGCGATGTTCTGCTTGTAGAAGACGTTCGCGAACTTGTCGTTGATCAGCTGGGCGCACTTCGCGTACCCGGGGCCGCCCCACGGGTCGAACGCGCCGCCCTGGAACTCGGCGGTGATCAGCGGTTTCCCGGGGACGTGGTCGTAGCTGATGTCCGGGACGCCGTTCCACTTGTCGGGGTTGGAGCAGTCGAAGCCCTGCGGGTAGGAGTCGGCGGCGTCGACGTCGAGGGCGGCGTCACCGGCGTTGAAGGTGCCGTTGTTGTTGCCCACCAGGGGAACCGTGATGCCGTCGGCGTGGGCCTTGTCCTCGAGGTGCTTCATGTAGGCGCGGCCGTCGGCGTCACCGTTGTAGTACTCGTTTTCGACCTGGTAGGCCAGCACGCTGCCGGTGCCGTTGGTCAGCTGGTGGCGCGCGAGGATGCGGTCGATCTGCGTCTGCCACTCGTCGGAGTACTTCAGGTAGACGGGGTCGGCGCTGCGGGTGTGCCCGGGGGTGGTGGACAGCCAGGTCGGGAAGCCGCCGCCGTCGACCTCGGCGTTGATGTACGGGCCGGGCCGGGCGATGACGTAGAGGCCGGCCTGCTGGGCCATGTCGAGGAGCTTGTCCAGGTCGCGGACACCGGTGAAGTCGTAGACGCCCTGGCGCGGCGAGTGGTAGCCCCAGTCGAAGTAGAGCGACGTCGCGTTGAAGCCGGCCGCCTTCATCTTCTGGAAGATGTCGAGCCACAGGTCGGGGCTGGGCAGCCGGTAGGAGTGGAACTCGCCGGACCACAGGTAGGTGCGGTTCCCGTCGACCAGGAAGGAGTAACCGTCGTAGGTGACGGTGTGGCTCGCCTTGGGCGGTGGCGGCGCCGCGGACGCCTGCTGCGGGACCACGACCCCGGCAAGCGCGAAGACGACCGAAAGCAGGGCGGCGAACAGCGTCCGGGCGGTGCGCATGGCGAGGTCCTCCTGGATCGGCGGTGAACCAGAATGTCGGGATTCACGCAGAATCGAACACGAACGCTAGAGAACCTCAACAGAACTGGTCAAGATACGACACCAGGATGGATCAAGCCGGAGGTCGGTAGGTGGTACGAACGGACGGAAGTCGCACCGCCCCGCGCGGACCTTCCTGCGAGGCGTGATGCACCCGACGAGCGCCGCAGTGGCGCGACTCCGGAGGTGAAATCGAGAGAATTGGGCTCATCCCGCTGCACCTGGACACCCACGCAGGTCGCGGTCAGCGCGGGCCGGTGCTCTCCCGGACGATCAGCTCGGCGGGCACCAGGTGCCGCGCGCCGACGTCGCCGCCCGCCATGCGGGCCTCCAGCAGCCCGAACGTGCGGCGGCCGACCTCGATGAAGTCCTGGCGGACCGTCGTGAGGGGCGGGGAGAAGTACGCTGCCTCGGGGACGTCGTCGAAACCCGCTACGTGGACGTCGCCCGGGACGCGCAGGCCGGCCTCGGTGAACGCGCGCAGCAGGCCCAGCGCCATCTGGTCGTTGGCCGAAAAGACGGCGCCGAGCCCGCGCACGCCGGCGAGCGTCCGGCCGGCCTCGTAGCCCGAACGGGGGCTCCAGTCGCTGCGGATGACGTCCGGGACCCGCAGGCCGTGGCGTTCGAGGGTCTCGCGCCAGCCGCGCTCGCGGTCGCGTGCCTCCAGCCAGTCCTCCGGCCCGGCGACGTGCCAGACGGTCTTGTGCCCCAGCGCCAGCAGGTGCTCGGTGGCGCGGCGGGCGCCGTCGTACTGGTCGACGGAGATGACCGGGACCGGGGCCCCTTCGCCGCCGCCGACCGCGACGACCGCGATGTCCGCGGGGGCCGCCGCGAGGGCGCGCCCCGCCGTGACGTGCGGGGCGATCACGATGATGCCCTCCACGGCCTGGCGCCGCAGGCTCTCCACCGCGTCGCCGATCGACGACCGCCCGGGCCGGCCGACGCTGCAGATCGCGACGCCGTAGCCGGCTTCACGGGCGGCGTTCTCGATGCCGTAGAGGGTGCTCGCGGGCCCGTAGAGGTTGGACTCCAGCGCGACGACGCCGAGCGTGCCCGACCGGCCCGTGACCAACGTCCGCGCCGCCGAGTTGGGCCGGTAGCCGAGCTTCTGCACCGCCGCCTGCACCCGGGCGCGGGTCTCCGGGTGCACCGGCCCGCTCTCGTTGACCACCCGCGAGACGGTCATGTGCGAGACGCCGGCCAGTCCCGCGACATCGGCCAGGCTCGGCTGGCGCTCCCCCGGCCGTGTCCGCTCCGCCACCTGGCCCCCTCCGCTCGTACCCCCGCCGGGTTCACGATAGCCAGTCCCGGGAACCGTCCGGGGCCCGCGTTCGTTGCCAGTACCTACGGCACCGTAAGTTACGGTCGCGTAGGTGACGGAAGGAACCCCGCCATGCCGGTCCCCGAAAGCACGCGCCTGATGTACGAGCTGGAGGGCACGGTCGAAGAGAACCTCAACCGGCACCTCACGGCCGCCCAGGAGTGGATGCCGCACGAGTACGTCCCCTGGAGCCAGGGCCGCGACTTCGCCGACCTGGGCGGCGAGGCCTGGGACCCGGAGCAGTCCCGAGTCACGCCGATCGCGCGGACGGCGCTGGAGGTCAACCTCCTCACCGAGGACAACCTGCCCAGCTACCACCGCGAGATCGAGCGCGCCTTCGGCCGCGACGGCGCCTGGGGCACCTGGGTCCACCGCTGGACCGCCGAAGAGGGCCGCCACGGCATCGCCATCCGCGACTACCTGCTCGTGACGCGGGCGGTCGACCCGGTCGAGCTCGAGCGGATGCGCATGGAGACGATGCAGGCCGGGTACGAGACCGGCGACAAGCCGCTGCTGCACGTCTGCGCGTACGTCTCGTTCCAGGAGCTGGCCACGCGGCTCTCGCACCGCAACACCGGCCGTTACACGCAGGATCCCCTGGCCGAGAAGCTCCTCGCCCGGGTGTCCACCGACGAGAACCTGCACATGGTCTTCTATCGCAACCTGGTCAAGGCCGCGCTGGAGATCTCCCCCGACGCCATGGTGCGCGCGATCACCGACGAGGTCCTCGACTTCGCGATGCCCGGCGCGGTCATCCCCAGCTTCGTCCGCAAGGCGGCGCTGATCGCCAAGGCGGGCATCTACGACCTGCGCATCCACCACGACGACGTCGTGATGCCGCTGCTGCGCTACTGGAAGGTCTTCGAGCTGACCGGCCTCGGCGAGGTCGGCGAGACCGCACGGCAGGAGCTGGCGGACTTCCTCAAGACGCTGAACGCCCAGGCGTCGCGCTTCGAAGAGCGCCGTGACGCCGCCGCCGCGCGGGCCGCGGCCAAGGGTGTGCCGGCGGTCTGACACGGACGGAACCGCCGGAGCGGGCGCGGGTGAACCACCCGCGCCCGCTGTCGTGCGCCTGCCTGCCCGACCAGAAGTGACCAATGGTCACCACCCCACGTATCCACATGGCCTGCACGTAGGCTGTCAACAAGGTCTAGACCAAACGACCTAACTTCGTTGACTTTACCAATGGTCACCTGCAAGCTCCTCACCACCCGAGGAGGTTGCCCGTGAACAGACGCTCCCTTGCCGCCGTGGTCGGCACGCTCGCCCTCACCCTCACCGCCTGCGGCACCTCCGCCGGCCCGGCCGCGGCGCCGGGCGGTGGGCAGCTGACCGTGTGGCTGATGAACGGCGACCTGAGCGACCAGGCCACCACCGCCGTCAACGCCGCGTTCGAAAAGGCCACCGGCGCGAAGGTGACCGTGCAGATCCAAGAGTGGGACAACATCAACACCAAGATCAGCACGGCGCTCGCGCAGGACGACACGCCGGACGTGATCGAGATCGGCAACACCGACGTCCCGCTGTTCGCCGCGAACGGCGCGCTGGCCGACCTTTCCGGGCACCGTGACGACCTGGCCGCGGGCCAGACCTGGCTGCCCGGTCTCGCCGGACCGGCCACAGTGGACGGCAAGATCTACGCCGCGCCGCTGTTCGCCGGCAACCGCGCGGTGATCTACGACAAGCAGCTCTGGGCCGACGCCGGGGTCACCGCGCCGCCTGCGACGTTCGCCGAACTCACCGCGGACTTGGACAAGATCAAGGCCAAGCACCCGGACCCGGGCTTCTCCGCCTTCCACTTCCCCGGCCAGTACTGGTACGGCGCGCTGCAGTTCGTCTGGGACGCCGGTGGCGAGCTGGCCACCGAGTCCGGCGGCAAGTGGGCCGGGGCGCTCGAGTCGCCGGCCGCGCAGCGGGGACTGCAGGCCTGGAAGGACTTCCAGGCGGCCTACTCGACCCCCGCGTCGCGCAACGTCGACACCAAGGCACCCGACCAGGCCGCGATGTTCGCCTCCGGCGGCGCCGGGGCCATCCTGGACACCAGCGTGAACACCGTGCTGAAGAACAAGCCCGAGCTGAAGGACCGGCTCGGCACGTTCCCCTTCCCCAGCGCGACGCCGGGCAAGAGCCAGCCGGTGTTCCTCGGCGGGTCCGACCTCGGGATCGCGGCGAAGAGCAAGAACCAGGACCTCGCGCTCGCCTACCTGAAGGCCGCGGCGAGCCCGGCCGTGCAGCGGGACGCGATCGTCGGCATCGACGGCTGGACGCCGGTGTCGCCGCAGATCATCGACCAGGTGACGCCGACGCTGCCGCCCGTGCGGGCCGCGTTCTACGCCGCCGCGAAGTCGAGCGACGCCACCCCGGCCACGGCGGGCTGGGCGACCATCGAGAGCGACAAGTCGGTCAACACGTTCTTCGCCGACATCGCCACCGGCCGCAAGTCCGTGGCGGACGCGGCCAAGGACTTCGACGCGCACCTGACGCAGGCGCTCAACGCCGGCCAGTGACCGGGCGGGACGTCCGCGGTGGACTGCCGTCCCCTGACCGCGGGCGTCCCGCCCACCCCGATGGAGGAACGCCGTGAAGGTCCTGAAGCGGCCCGCGCCGGTCGCACCGCCACCACCCGTGCCCGCCCGGAAACGCCGCCGCACCCTGCTGCCCTACGGCCTGCTGATGCCCGCGGTCGTCGTCCTCGGGCTGGTGCTGGGTTATCCCCTGGTCCGGCTGGTGCTGATCTCGCTGCAGGACTACGGGCTGCGGGCGCTGTTCACCGGCACGGCGACCTGGGCGGGCGGAGACAACTACGCCGCCGTGCTCGGCGACGGCCAGCTGGTGCCCGTGCTGCTGCGCAGCGTCGGGTTCTGCGCGGCGCTGGTGACCGGCACGCTCGTGATCGGCATGGCTGTCGCGCTGATGCTGCGGCGGCTCGGCCGCGGGATGCGGGTCGCCGTCACGATGAGCCTGATCGCGGCGTGGGCGCTGCCGAACGTGGCGTCCACTTTGGTCTGGCAGTGGCTCTTCCAGCCGGGCTACGGCGTCGTCAACTGGCTGCTGTCGCAGCTGGGCCTCGGCGACTTCACCCAGCGCGACTGGACGACGACCCCGGCGTCGGCGTTCACGCTCGTCTGGCTGCTGGTGGTGTGGCAGTCGGTGCCGTTCGTGGCGCTCACGCTGCACGCCGGGCTGTCCCAGATCCCCCGCTCGTACTACGAAGCGGCCACTTTGGACGGTGCCGGGCCGTGGCGGGTGCACCTGACCATCACCTGGCCGTTCCTGCAGCCGATCCTCGGCCTGGTCACGATCCTCTCGGTGATCTGGGACTTCACCGTGTTCAACCAGATCTGGATCCTCACCCAGGGCGGGCCCAGCCAGGGCACGACGACGCTCGGGATCTGGACGTTCACCCGGGCCTTCAGCACCAACTCCTTCGGGCAGGGCGCGGCGATCGCCGTCGTCTCGGTCCTGCTGCTGCTGGCCATGACCATCGTGTACGTGCGCCGCCTGGTGCGGGCGGGAGAGGATTTCTGATGCGGGCACGGCGGATCGGCACCAACGTGACGGCAGCGCTCTTCTGCCTGGTGTGGGTGTTCCCGGTCTACTGGATGGTGAACACGGCGTTCAAGCCGCGCGGGGACATCCTGAGCCCGACCCCGCAGTTCCTCCCGCTGAACTTCACCTTGGACAACTTCGCCGACGCGCTCGCCAAACCCGGCTTCACCCGGGATCTGCTGAACAGCGTCATGGTGACCGTGACGGTGGTGCTGCTGTCGATCGTGGTGGCGTTCCTGGCGGCGACGGCGTTGACCCGCTTCCGGTTCTTCGGCCGTCGCAGCTTCCTCATCGGCGTGCTGATCCTGCAGATGGTGCCGGTGCCCGCACTGGTCATCCCGTTGTTCCTCGGCCTGAAGAGCGCGCACCTGCTGAACAACCTGCTCGGGCTCACGCTCACCTACGTCGCGCTCGTGCTGCCGTTCACCATCTGGACCCTGCGCGGGTTCCTGCACGGGATCCCGGTGGAACTGGAGGAGGCGGCCATGGTGGACGGCGCGTCGCGGGCCCGGATCATGCGCTCGGTGCTGCTGCCGCTCGTGCTGCCCGGGCTGATCGCGACCAGCGTGTTCGCGTTCATCACCGCGTGGAACGACTTCCTGTTCGCGTACGTGATCATGAAGGACCAGTCCGGCTACACGCTGCCAGTGTGGCTGGTCTCGTTCAGCACCAGCACCGGGACCGACTACGGCGGCCTGATCGCGGCGTCCACGCTGTTCGCGCTGCCCGTGGTCGTGTTCTTCGCGCTCGTCCAGCGGCACCTCGTCGAGGGCATGACCGCGGGCGCGGTGAAGGGCTAGTGCTCCCCCTCATCCCCCGGCCCGCCGAACTGGTGCGCCGCAGCGGATTCTTCGCGCTCAACGCCGGGGTGCGCGTCGTGGCCGGCCCGGGTGCCGGGCGCGCGGCGGACCTCCTGACCAGCGTCGTCGGCTCCGGCCACGGCCCCGAGGTCCGGCTGAACCTGCGCGCCGGGTTCGGGCCCGAGGAGTACGAACTCGACGTCGCCGAGGACCGCGTCACACTCGTCGCGACGCGGGAAGCCGGGCTGTTCCACGGGGTCCAGACCCTGCGGCAGCTCGGCCCCAACCGCTGGCCCTGCCTGCGGATCCGGGACCGGCCGAAGCTGGCCTGGCGCGGGGTGCTGCTCGACGTCGCCCGGCACTTCATGCCGCTGGAGTTCCTCTACGAGTTCACCGACCTCATCGCGCTGCACAAGTACAACGTGCTGCACCTGCACCTCACCGACGACCAGGGCTGGCGGCTGGAGATCGAGGGCCGGCCGAAGCTGACGGAGGTCGGCGCGTGGCGCAGCGAGTCGATGGTCGGCGCGGCCGGCAGCACGCACTTCGACGGCGTCCCGCACGGCGGCTTCTACACCCGCGCCGAACTGCGCGGCCTGGTCGCCCACGCCGCCGCCCGCGGCGTGCGGGTCGTGCCGGAGATCGACCTGCCCGGCCACGTCCGGGCGGCCCTGGCCGCCTACCCGGAGCTGGGCAACCACCCGGACCGCCCGCTGCCGGTGTGGACGGAGTGGGGCATCAGCCCCGACATCCTGGGCATGCACGACCAGGCCCTGGACTTCTGCCGCGACGTCCTGGCCCAGACCGCCGGGATCTTCCCCTCGCGGCACCTCCACGTCGGCGGGGACGAATGCCCGACGACGCAGTGGGAGACGGCGCCCGCCGCCCGGGACCGCGCGAGGGCGCTCGGGCTGGACGGCACCGCCGGGCTGCACAGCTGGTTCCTCGGTGAGCTGCACGGGTTCCTCGGCGAGCTCGGCCGGCAGGCCGTCTGCTGGGACGAGACGGGCCACTCGCCGGGCACGCTGCCTCCGGAGATGACCGTGGCCAGCTGGCGGGACGCCGGTCACGGCGCACAGGCCGTCGCCCGCGGCCACCAGGTGATCATGGCGCCGCACACGTCCACCTACTTCGACTACCCGCAGACCGACGGGCCGGGCGAGCCACCGCGCGAGCTCGTGACGACCCTGGCCGACGTCCACGCCTACGACCCCCTGGCCGGGAACCTGCCCGCCGCCGACCCCGACAACGGCGGGCGGCCGGGGGTCATCGGCACGCAGGCGCAGCTGTGGACCGAGCACGCGCCGACCCCCGACCACGTGCGGCAGCTGGCCTTCCCGCGGCTGTGCGCGCTCGCGGAGTCGGCCTGGTCCCCCGGGCCGCGCGACTATGCTGACTTCCGAGCCCGCTTGGCCGGTCACCTGGATCTGCTGCGCGCGCTGAACGCCCTGCCGAAGGAGCGCGTCCGGTTCCCGGGCGCGGTCCCCGCACCCCGAAAGCCGAGAACTTGACCGCAGACGCGCTCGGACCCGACCGGCCGCCCACCGCGAAACGGGACCGGGTCCGCCGCCACCTGCTGAACGTGATCGAGAAGGCCGGGCCGGGCACCGGGCTGGCCTCGGAACGCGACCTGGCCCAGGAGCTCGGCGTGTCCCGCCCGACCGTCCGCGCGGCCATCGACGAGCTGACCCGCACCGGGCTGCTGGTCCGCCAGCGCGGCCGCGGCACGTTCACCAGCCCGCACAAGGTCACCCAGGAGCTCGCCGGCACCGCCGCGGGCCTGGGGGTGCCCCCGGCCGAGGGGCACTGGACCAGCGGCGTCGTCGGGTTCACGACGGCGCCCGCGAGCCCGCCCCGCGCGGCGCGGCTGGAGATCGCGCCCGGCGCGCCGGTCCTGCGGGTCACGCGGGTCCGCTACGTCGACGACGAGCCGATCGCCATCGAACGCCTGGACCTGCCCGCCGAGCTCGTCCCCGGCCTGGCCCCGGCCGACATGGAGGCCGGGAACTTCTACCGGCTGCTGCGGGAGCGGTTCGGCATCACGGTGGCCGAGGCCGAGCAGACGATGGAGCCGGCGGTGACCAACCCCGAGCAGGCCGAACTGCTGGACGTCCCGGTGTACGCACCGATCCTGCAGGTCGAGCGGGTCACCCGGGACTCCGGCGGCCGGATCGTCGAGCTGACCCGGTCGGTCTACCGCGGCGACCGCTACCGGATCACCTCGAAGCTGCGGTTCGACGCCGACTCCGGCTGAGTCACTTCGCCCAGCCGAGCGGACCGGAGAGCGCTTTCACGACGGCCGTCACGCGGTCCGACGCCGTCGGCCAGCCGGTGTCGGCGGACTGGGCGCTGAGGACGACGACGATGTAACGGCGTCCCCCGACGAGCCCGCTGGTGTGCAGGTTGCGGCCCGGGTCGCAGCACGACCAGCCCTGCTTGACGGCCCAGTCGGCGGCCGTGACCGCGCCCGGGATGCCGAAGAACTGGTCGAAGCCGTCGGCGCCGTGCTGGGTGGCGGCGTCCAGCGCCCGGAGCACGACCTGCCGCGTGCCTTCCGGCGCCTTGTCCATCAGGTACTCGTAGAGCTTCACCAGGTCGGCGGCGGTGACGATCGTGCTGCCCCAGTGCGCGGGATCCGCCGGCGGGCGCGTCGACCTCATGCCGATCCGCGCGGCCCAGCCCGAGACGATCGCGGGCCCGCCGAGGTTCGCCCACAGCCGGCTCGCGACGTTGTCGTCACTGCGCGAGAGCATCTCCGCCACGACGTCGGGCTCCGTCCCCTGCCGGAGCGCCTCGAACGCGATCAGCAGCTTGACCAGCGACGCCGAGGTGTAGGTCGTCTCGGGCCGGTAAGAGACGACGTCCTCGCCGCTCTTCCGGTCGTGGACGAGCACGCTGACCTTGCCCGGCACCAGCTTCGCCAGCTCCGCCCCCGACGGCAGCCGGCCCTGCTCCTGGTCCTGGTCCTGGTCCGGCTTCGGCGACGGCTTGGCCACCGTGGTGTCCGGCGGCGCCGAGGACGCCGTCGTCGCGACGCTCGTGGTCACCGGCGGCGCCGTCCCGAGCAGCGGCGCGGACGCGGCCACCGGGTCGGGGGAACGCAGGGTCGCCGCCGCGATCAGCATCGCCACGACGGCCCCCGCGCACAGCCCGGCCAGCAGCATGACGTTTCCTCGGTGCATACCGGCTGTTGTCCGGGCGCCCCGGCCGTGTTCGCCCGGACGGGCCGGAATGTGGGATGCGTCTCACCCGGCCGGGAAATCGGGAACGCGGACGAACGCCGCGGACAAGAAGGAACGTGACCAGAACCGTCGAACGCCCGCCCCGGCGAAGCAGCGTGCCGTGAAGGCAGTTGTCACCGGGTGAGGGCGGCGTTCAGGTCGCCGTAGGGAATGCCGTCCGCGGTGACGTCGTAGGTGCCCGCGCCGAGCAGCTCCGCCGTCGCGCGGGCCGCGACCGCGTACGCGGCCTGGGCGATCGCCGACCCGAGGCTGATCCGGACGGCGCCCGCGGCGGCCAGGTCGGCCACCGGCGGCGCGCCCGCCCAGACCATCACCGCGACCGGCAGCGGGCCCGCCGCCAGCTCGGCGATGGCGCCCGGATCGGTCAGTCCCGGTACGAACAGGCTGTCCGCGCCGGCGGCCGCGTAGACCTCCGACCGGCGCTGGGCCTCCTCGAGACCGCCGGCCCCGGTCAGGTAGACGTCGGTCCGGGCGTTGAGCCACACGGGAATCCCGAGCGCCTCGGCCGCCGCGCGGGCCGCGGCCAGGCGCTCGGCCTGCGCCGCCTCGGTGTACAACCCGGTGCCCAACCGGTCCTCGAGGTTGATCCCGACGGCCCCGGCCCGGACGACCGCGGTGGTCGTCTCGGCGACGTCGTCGTACCCGCCCTCGATGTCGGCCGACACCGGGACGTCGACCGCCGCGCAGAGCCGGGCCACGACGGCCGCGGCCCGGTCCGCGCCGAGGCCGGCGCCGTCCGGCACACCGAGGGACCACGCGACACCCGCGCTGGTCGTCGCGATCGCCGCCGCCCCGGCGCCCGCGACGGCGACCGCCGAGGCGACGTCCCAGGCGTTGGGCAGCAGCAATGGGTCCCCGCGCCGGTGGCTCGCGGCGAACGTCTTCGCCCGCGCGAGCTGCCCCTCGTTCACAGCGCGACGAGCAGTTCGTGGTCGAGCTCCACGAACTCGACGACCAGGCCGGCGAACCGCCCGGCGATCAGCTCCCGGTAGGCCGCCGATCCGGTGTGCGCGTCGTAGGCGGCCTGGTCCGCGAAGTGCTCGACGAACAGGAGGTAGTCCGCGCGGGCCGGGTCCCGGTAGACGCGGAAGGACAGCGTGCCGTCCTCGGCGCCGGGTCCCTGCGGCGCGAACTCCTCGACGAGCGCCTCGGCCTCGGCCTGTTTGCCGTCCTTCAGCTGGATGGGGAAAACCTTGGTGAGCAACGGAAACTCCTCGTTCTCGACGACTGACGACGACCATCTTGGAACGGCCCGCGTGCCGGGTCCGGCCACATCCGGACACGCTCCGGGCGCCGATGTCCGGATATGTCCGGCGCCGCGGTCGCGCCCCGGCTATACCTGGGTCATGACCACGTATTCCGCCGTCGTCACGACCGGGATCTACTGCCGGCCCGGCTGTGGTGCGAAGCCGCTCGCGAAGAACGTCCTGACGTTCGAGCACGCCGCCGCCGCGGAGGCCGCGGGGTTCCGGGCGTGCCTGCGCTGCCGGCCCTACCGGGTGGCCGGGCCGGTCGCCTCGGACGCGCCCGAACTGGTGTGCCGGGCGGTGCAGCTGGTCATCGGCGGCGCGCTCGACGACGGCACGGAGGCGGCGCTCGCGGACCGGGTCGGGCTGTCGCCGCGGCACCTGCGCCGGTTGTTCCTGCAGCACCTCGGGGCGAGCCCCGACCAGCTGGCCCGGTCGCGGCGCGCGCACTTCGCCCGCCGGCTGCTCGACGACACCGACCTCACGGTGCTCGACGTCGCGTTCGCGTCCGGGTTCGGCAGCCTGCGGCAGTTCAACCGGACCATGCGGGAGGTGTTCCGCGCGGCGCCCTCGGACCTGCGCGACCGCCGCCGCCGCGCGGACCGCCTGGTCGCCGACGGCGGCTTGCCGCTGCGCCTGCCCGTGGTGCCCGGCTACGACTGGGACGCCGTCCGCGGCCTGCTCGCCGCCCGCGCGGTGCCCGGCGTCGAGGTGGTCGACGGCCCGGTCTACCGGCGCACGATCACCGTCGAAGGCGCACCGGGGGTGCTGGAGCTGTCCCCGGGCGACGGCGGGCACCTGCTGCTGCGCGCCCACCTGCCGTACTGGGAGGGCCTGATC
>NZ_JBICSQ010000076.1:0-39605 GCF_043197175.1 Amycolatopsis sp. NPDC049252 | reverse complement strand
TCACCGGGCCCGGTGAACCGCAGCCGGGCGCGGACCGCCGTGGCGCCGCTCGCGTGCAGGCTGACGTCGCTCCAGCTGAACGGCAGCGCGCCCGCTTCCTCGCCGCCGCCGAGGAACATGCCGTGCAGCGCGGCGTCGAACAGCGCGGGGTGCAGGCCGAAGCGGGCCGCGTCGTCGTGGGCCTCCTCCGGCAGCGCGATCTCGGCGTAGCGGTCTTCGCCGTGCCGCCAGGCCGCGCGCAGGCCCTGGAACAGCGGGCCGTAGGCGAACCCGCGGTCAGCGAGGTCGTCGTAGAACGAGCCGAGGTCGATCGGCTCGAGCCCGTCCGGCCAGGCGAACCCGGCGACCGGCGGGCCGGCCTCGGCCAGCAGGCCGGACGCGTTGAGCTCCCACTCCGCACCGGGGATCCGCGAGTGCACGGTGACGGCCGCGGCGGCGCTGACCGCGACCTGCAGCTCGACCGGCCCGGATTCGGGGATGACGACGGGCGCGTGCAGGGTCAGCTCGACCAGCCGCGGCCGCCCGGCCTCGTCCCCGGCCCGGACGGCCAGCTCGGCGAGGGCCGCGCCGGGCAGCAGGACGGTGTCGTGCACCGTGTGCCCGGCCAGCCACGGGTGACTGGCCAGCGAAAGCCGTCCGGTGAGCACGGTGCCGTCGCCCTCGGCCAGCGAAAGCCCGGCGGCGAGCAGCGGGTGGTCCGAGGTCTCCAGCCCGGCCGAGGTGAGGTCGCCGGTGGACGCGGGTTCGAGCCAGAAGTGCTTGCGCTGGAACGGATACGTGGGCAGGTCGAGCCGCCGCGCGCCCGGCAGGACGCCGTCCCAGTCGATCGGGACCCCCTGGACGTGCAGGGTGGCCAGGGCGGTCATCGCCGTTGTCGCTTCGTCACGTCCCTTGCGCAGCAACGGAACGCCCTCGGTGAGCGCGGACAGCACCGCGTCAGGGCCGAGTTCGAGGAACTTCGTGACACCGTTGCCGCGCAACGTCTCCACCGCCGCGGCGAACCGGACGGTCTCCCGCACGTGCGTCACCCAGTACTCCGGGTCGGTGAAGTCCGCGGTCTCGCTCACCGTCGACACGATCGGGATCCGCGGCTCGGCGAAGGTCAATTCCCGCACCACCGCCGTGAAGTCGTCGAGCATCAGCTCCATCAGGACCGAGTGGAACGCGTGCGACACGTCGAGGCGCTTGGTCTTCCGTCCGGGGAACCGGTCCGCGACCGCGAGCGTCGGGCCTTCGACACCGGAGAGCACCACGGAATTCTCGTCGTTGACCGCGGCCAGCGAGACCTCATCGGACAGGTACCCGGCGACCTCGGCTTCGGACGCCTGCACCGCGACCATGATGCCGCCCTCGGGCAGCGCCTGCATCAACCGGCCCCGCGCCTCGACGAGCTTCGCCGCGTCCGGCAACGAGAGCACGCCGGCGACGTGCGCGGCGGCGATCTCGCCGATCGAATGGCCCGCCAGGAAATCGGGCCGGACACCCCACGACTCGACCAGCCGGAACAGCGCGACCTCCAGGGCGAAGATCGCGGGCTGGGCGAACTGCGTGCGCGCGAGGTCGCCGCTCTCCGGCAGCACCGCGGCCACCTCGTCGTAGGCCGCGGCGAACACCGGGAACGTCTCGTACAACGAGATTCCCATGCCGGGTCGCTGGGAACCCTGGCCGGTGAACAGGAACGCCAGCTTGCCCGGCTGGGCCCGTCCGACGATCCCCTGCCCCTCGGCGACCGCTTCCAGTCCGGCTCGCAGCTCGGACGCGTTCGCGCCGACGACCGCGGCCCGGCGCTCGTGCACCGTGCGGGTCGTGGCCAGGGAGAAGGCGACGTCACGCGGGTCGGCGTCCAGGTCCAGGAGCGCGCGAGCGCGGTCGGCCAGGGCCTGGTCGGTCTTCGCCGAGAGCACCCACGGCACGACCCCGGCCTTGGACGGTTCGGCCGGGGCAGGCTCCGGGACCTGTTCCAGGACGACGTGCGCGTTGGTCCCGCTGATCCCGAACGACGACACGCCCGCGCGGCGGGGACGGCCGGCGCCGGGCCACGGCCGCGGCTCGGTCAGCAGCGCGACCGCGCCCGCGTCCCAGTCGACCTCGGCCGACAGCTCCGCCGCGTGCAGGCTGCGGGGCAGCACCCCGCGGCGCATCGCCTCGACCATCTTGATGATCCCGGCGACCCCCGCGGCGGCCTGGGTGTGGCCGAGGTTCGACTTGACCGAACCGAACCACAACGGTTCGTCGCGCTCGTCGCCGTAGGTCGCGATGAGCGCTTGCGCTTCGATCGGGTCGCCGAGGCGGGTGCCGGTGCCGTGCGCCTCGACCGCGTCGATGTCCGAGGTGGACAGACCGGCGTCGGCCAGCGCGGCGCGGATCACCCGTTGCTGCGACGGGCCGTTCGGCGCGGTGAGGCCGTTGGACGCGCCGTCCTGGTTCACGGCGGAGCCGCGGACCACCGCCAAGACCGGATGCCCGTTGCGGCGGGCGTCGGAGAGCCGTTCGAGCACGAGCACACCGGCGCCTTCGGACCAGCCGGTGCCGTCGGCGTCGTTCGAGAACGACTTGCACCGGCCGTCCGGGGACAGGCCGCGCTGGCGGGAGAAGTCGAGGAACGTCTCCGGCGTCGCCATCACGGTGACGCCGCCCGCGAGGGCCATCGTGCACTCCCCCGCCCGCAGCGAGCGGGCGGCCAGGTGCAGCGCGACCAGCGAAGACGAGCACGCAGTGTCCACCGACACGGCCGGGCCCTCCAAGCCGAGCGTGTAGGCGACGCGGCCGGACAGCACGCTGGCGGAGGTGCCGGTGCCGAGGAAGCCGGCGACGCTGTCGGGCACGCTCGCCAATTTCGCCGCGTAGTCGTAGTACATGATCCCGGCGAACACGCCGGTGGCGCTGCCCTTGAGCGACGCCGGGTCGAGCCGCGCGCGTTCCAGGGCCTCCCAGCTGATCTCGAGGAGCAGCCGCTGCTGCGGGTCCATCGCGAGGGCTTCGCGCGGGGAGATGCCGAAGAACTCGGGGTCGAACTCGCCCGCGTCGTGCAGGAAGCCGCCGTGCCGGGTGTAGGTCTTGCCGGGCCGGCCGGGTTCGGGGTCGTAGATGCCGTCGACGTCCCAGCCGCGCCCGTCGGGGAACGGCGAGATGGCGTCGGTCCCGGCGTCGACCAGGTTCCACAGGTCCTCCGGCGACCGGACACCGCCGGGGTAACGGCAGCTCATCGCGACGATGGCGATCGGCTCGTCGACCTGCTTGCGCCGGGTCACGGCGGGGCGGGTCTCCTGAGGCGCGCCCAGCAGTTCGGTGCCGAGGAAGGTGGCGACGGCCGCCGGGCTCGGGTGGTCGAAGACGAGCGTCGCGGGCAGCCGGAGGCCGGTCTCGGCGCCCAGTTCGTTGCGCAGCTCGACGGCAGTCAGCGAGTCGAAGCCCAGTTCGGTGAACGGCCGGGACGCCTCCACGGTGTCCGCGCCCGCCCGGCCGAGCACGGCCGCGACGCGGGCGCGGACCAGGTCGACGAGCAGGGCTTCCCGGTCGGCTTCGGACAGCCCGGCCAGCCGTCCGGCCAGGCCGGTTTCGGCGCGCCGGGCCTCACGACGAGTCTTGACGCGGACCAGCCCGCGCAGCAACGGCGGGACCCCGGCCTTCCGGACGGCCGCGAGGTCGAGGTGCACGGGCACCAGGACTTCGCCGCCGTCGGCGACGGCGGCGTCGAACAGCGCGAGGCCGTCTTCCGGCGTGAGGGCGCCGAAGCCGTCGCGGCCGATGCGGTCGCGGTCGGTGCCGGTCAGGCCGGCGCCCATGCCGTCCTGCCACAGGCCCCAGGCGAGCGACTGGGCGGGTTTTCCTTCCGCGCGACGCTGGCGGGCGAGGGCGTCGAGGTCGGCGTTGGCGGCGGAGTAGGCCGCCTGGCCCGGGGAACCGAAAACGCCCGCGATCGACGAGAACAGGACGAAGAAGTCGAGGTCACCGGTGAGGTCGTGCAGCACGCGAGCGGCGGTCGCCTTGGCCCGGAAGACTCCGTCGAGCCGTGCGGGGGTGAGCGAGGTGAGGACGCCGTCGTCGAGCACACCGGCCGCGTGGACAACGCCGGTGACCTGCGGCTCGGCCCGGCCGAGGAGGTCGCGGACCTGGTCGCGGTCGGCGGCGTCGCAAGCCTGGACGCGGACGGTGGCACCGAGGTTTTTCAGCTCGGCGGCCAGGTCGGTAGCGCCGGGCGCGGCCTCGCCGCGGCGGCTGACCAGCAGCAGGTGCCGGACGCCGTGGGTGGTGACCAGGTGCCGGGCGAGCCGGGCGCCAAGACCACCGGTACCCCCGGTGATCAGCACGGTGCCAGGTGTGTCCAGTGTGGACGATTGCGCAGGCGCAGCCACGCGCGCCAATCGCGGGGCGAAGAGGGCACCGTCGTGCGCGTGGACCTCCGGTTCGCCCGTGGCGAGCGCGGCTTCGACGTCAGAATGGGCGCCGCGGAGCAGGACGAGGCGGTCCGGGTTCTCCGCCTGCGCCGCCCGGACCAGGCCTTCGACGGCGCCGTCGGCCGGGCCGGTCAGCACGACCAGGGGGTCCGGCTCGTCCGACGCCAAGAACTCCTGCAGCGCCGCGAGGGTGGCGTCGAGGGAGTCGGCCGCCACGATCGCGGCCGGGGTGGCAGCAGTAACGGCCGGGAGCGGAACCTCGTCGACGCGGTAGAGGCCCTCGAGTGACCGCGTGGTGGTCACCGCGCGGACGCTCAGCCCGCCGATCGACGCCACCGGGGTGCCCGTTCCGTCAGCGAGGTCTAGAGACAGGCCGTCTGCGCCCGGGCGGGCGTGCACCCGCAACTCGGTCGCGCCGCGGGCGTGGAGCACGACGTCGCGCCACACGAACGGGACCGAGCCCTGGTCCTCGCCGGGCACGGCCGTGGCCTGGAGCGCCGCGTCCAGCAGGGCCGGGTGGAGGCCGAAGCCGCCGGCCGCGTTCTCCGGCAGGGCCACTTCGGCGAAGATCTCGTCGCCCCGGCGCCAGACCTTGCGCAAACCTTGGAACATCGGGCCGTACGCGAGGCCGGCCGCGGTGAGGCGGTCGTAGGCGTCGTCGAGAGCGACCTCCTCGGCGTCCGGCGGCCACGGGATGTCCACAGTGGACGACGGCGGTGTGCCGAGGAAGCCGGTGGCGTGGGTGGTCCACGGGTGCTCCGGCCGGCGCGAGTGGATCGACACCGGACGCCGGCCGTGCTCGTCGGCCGCGCCGGCGACGACCTGGACCTCGGGCGCCACGCCGGGTTCGAGGACCAAGGGCTCCTGCAGGATCAGCTCTTCGATCCCGGTGCACCCGGCTTCGTCGCCGGCGCGGATGGCCAGTTCGGCGAACGCGGTGCCCGGCACCAGCACCCGGCCCGCGACGACGTGGTCGGCCAGCCACGGGTGCCGGTCGAGGGAGAGCCGGCCGGTGAGCAGGACGCCGTCGTCGGCGGCCACGGACACCGCGGCGCCGAGCAGCGGGTGGTCGGCGGCGGCGAGCCCGGCCGAGGTGACGTCGGCGTCGCTCTCCTGGCCGAGCCAGAAGTGCTGGTGCTGGAAGGCGTACGTGGGCAGCTCGACGAACCGGCCGCTGCCGCCGAAGTACGCGGCCCAGTCGACGGGGACGCCGTGCGCGTGGAGCGCGCCGAGCGAGGTGACCAGCTGCCGCGGCTCGTCGTGGTCACGCCGCAGCGCGGGCACGGCGACGTCCGCGTCGACCAGAGCGCTCAGCACGGCGTCCGGCCCGAGTTCGAGGAACTTCGTGACGCCCTTGCCGCGCAAACGGCCGACCGCGTCGGAGAAGAGCACCGTCTCCCGGACGTGCGCCACCCAGTACTCGGGATCGGTCAGATCCGCGCCTTCGCGGACCGTCGACACGATCGGGATCCGCGGCGCCGCGAAGGTCAATTCCCGCACCACCGAAGCGAAGTCGGCCAGCATCGGTTCCATCAGCACCGAGTGGAACGCGTGTGAAACGTCGAGACGCTTGGTCTTGCGGTCGGCGAACCGGGCGGCGGCCTCGAGGGTGGCTTCCGCAACGCCGGAGAGCACCACGGACGCCGGCCCGTTCACCGCGGCCAGCGACACCTGGTCCGAGAGCACTTCACGGACCTCGTCCGCCGACGCCTGCACCGCGACCATCGCGCCGCCTTCGGGCAGCGCCTGCATCAACCGGCCGCGCGCGGACACCAGCTTCGCCGCGTCTTCCAGCGACAACACACCCGCGACGTGCGCCGCGGCGATCTCGCCGATCGAATGTCCGGCCAGGAAGTCCGGGCGGACGCCCCACGACTCGACCAGCCGGAACAAGGCGACTTCCAGGGCGAAGATGGCGGGCTGCGCGAACTCCGACCGGGACAGGTCCCCGATGTCCGGCAGCAGCGCCGAAACCTCGTCGTAGGCCGCCGCGAACACCGGGAACGCCTCGTACAGCGCGGCCCCCATGCCGGGCCGCTGCGAACCCTGGCCGGTGAACAGGAACGCCAGCCCGCCTTCGGTGACGCGGCCCGTCACCCGGTCCGAGCCGACGACGACCGCGCGGTACGGCAGCGCGGCGCGGGTCGTCGCCAGGGTGTACCCCACGTCGACCGGCTCCGCGGTGACCGAAGCCAGCCGGGCCAGCTGGTCGGCCAGCGCGGGTTCCGTGGCCGCGGACAGCAGCAGCGGGACGACCGCGGGCGGCGCGGGCCGCTCTTCGGCCACCGCCGCGGGCGCCTGCTCCAGCACCACGTGTGCGTTGGTCCCGCTGATCCCGAACGACGACACGGCGCACCGCCGCGGGCCCTCGGGCCAGCCGGTGCGCTCGGTCAGCAGCGAGACGGGCCCGCCGGCCCAGTCGACCTCCGTGCTGGGCGTGCCGACGTTCAGGGTCGGCGGCAGGACGCCGTGGCGCATCGCCTCGACCATCTTGATGATGCCGGCCACCCCGGCCGCGGCCTGGGCGTGCCCGAAGTTCGACTTGATCGACCCCAGGAACAGCGGGCGTGAGCGGTCGCGGCCGTAGGTGGCCAGCAGGGCCTCGGCCTCGATCGGGTCGCCGAGGCGGGTGCCGGTGCCGTGGGCCTCGATCGCGTCGACGTCCGCTGTGGACAGTCGGGCGTCGGCCAGCGCGGCGCGGATCACCCGTTGCTGTGACGGGCCGTTCGGGGCGGTCAGGCCGTTGGACGCACCGTCGGAGTTCACCGCGGACCCCTTGACGACGGCGAGGATCCGGTGCCCGTTGCGCTGCGCGTCGGACAGCTTCTCCAGCACGAGCACGCCGACCCCCTCGGCCCAGGCGGTGCCGTCCGCGTCGTCGGAGAACGACTTGCACCGCCCGTCCGGGGCCAGGCCGCGCTGGCGCGCGAAGTCGACGAAGATGCCCGGGGACGCCATCAGGTTGACACCGCCGGCCAGCGCCAGCGTGCACTCCCCCGCGCGCAGGCCGCGGACCGCCGCGTGCACCGCGACCAGGGACGACGAGCAGGCCGTGTCGATCGACACGGCCGGGCCCTCCAGGCCGAGCTGGTAGGCGATCCGTCCGGAGTGGACACTGCAGGTGGTGCCGGTGAGCAGGTAGCCGTCGACCGCGTCGCCCGGGTGGTGCAGGCGCGGCCCGTACTCCTGCGCCGATACTCCGATGTAGACGCCGGTCTGGCTGCCGCGCAGCGCGGCCGGGTCGAGGCCCGAGCGTTCGACGGCCTCCCAGCCGACCTCCAGGAGAAGCCGCTGCTGCGGCTCCATCGCGAGCGCCTCGCGCGGCGAGATCCCGAAGAACTCGGCGTCGAACCCGGCGGCGCCGGGCAGGAACCCGCCGGTGCGCACGTACGTCGTGCCGCGGTGGTCCGGATCGTCGTCGAACAGGCCGGAGGTGTCCCAGCCGCGGTCGGCGGGGAACTCGCCGATGCCCTCCCGGCCGTTGTCCACCAGGTCCCACAGCGCGGCGGGGGTGTCGGCGCCGCCGGGGAACCGGCAGGCCATGCCGACGATGGCGACCGGCTCGTGCCGGCCGTCCTCGGCGTCGCGCAGCCGTTCGCGGGTCCGCTGCAGGTCTCCCGTGACGCGCTTCAGCAGGTCGAGGAGCTTGTCTTGGTCGGCCATCATTCCCTCGCTGTAGTCAGAAGATCTCGTCGGTGAGGAAGTCGAAGACCTTGTCGACCGCGGCGTCGAAGAGCAGGTCGTCGACTTTCTCGTCGCCGTCCCCGGCCGCGTAGGCCAGCAGCAGCTTCTTCAGCGGCTTGGCGACCTTCTTGCGGTCTTCCTTGTCGAGCTCGCGCAGGCTTTCGCTCAGCTCCTCGATCTCGCCGAGCACCCGCTTGACGGCCTTCTTGTCCGGCATCAGGAGATCCCCAGCTCGGTGGCCAGGAAGTCGACGACCTCGTCCGCGGTCGCGTCCTCCAGCCGGGAGCCGACCCCGGGCGCGGCGACGCCGTCCAGCAACGCACGGAGCCGCGCCGCGATCCGGCCGTCGTCGTCCACTGTGGACAGCCGGGTATCGAAGCGGTCCAGCTCGGCCAAGAGCGCGTCGGCCGGGCTCACCGACGGCGGCGCCAGCTCGGCGAGGAGGTGCCCAGCCAGCGACGCGACGGTCGGGTGGTCGAACACCGCGGTGGCCGACAGCCGCAGGCCGGTGACGGTGTTGATCCGGTTGCGCAGCTCCACCGACGTCAGGGAGTCGAACCCGAGGTCCTTGAACGCGCGGGCCGGGTCGATCGCGCCGCCGGCCTCGTGGCCGAGGACCGCGGCGGCGTTGTGCCGCACCAGGTCGATCAGCAGGGTCGAGCGTTCCTCGTCGGGCAACGCCGTGAGCCGGTCGCCCAGGGCGGGTCCGGCCGTCGCGGGCCCGGCCGCGCGGCGCGTGGTGACCTTCGCGAGGCCGCGCAGGACCGGCGCCACCTCGGTGGTCCGGGCGTGGGCGCGCAGGGCGGCGCGGTCCAGCTCGATCGGCAGGACGGTGGTGAACCCGCCGTCGAGGGCCGCGTCGAACAGCGCGAGCCCGGTCTCCGCGGTCAGCGGCGGCAGGCCTTCGCGGGCCATGCGGTCGACGTCGGTGCCGGCCAGCCCGCTGCCCATGCCTTCACGCCACAGCCCCCACGCGAGCGAGACCGCGGGCAGCCCTTGCGCGCGGCGGTGGGCGGCCAGGCCGTCGAGGAACGTGTTCGCGGCCGCGTAGGACGCCTGGCCGGCGGAGCCGACGATCCCGGACACCGACGAGTACAGCGCGAACAGCGCGAGGTCGTGGCCGCGGGTCAGCTCGTGCAGGTGCCAGGCCGCGTCCACCTTGGGGCGCAGCACCTTGTCGAGCCGCGCAGGCGTCAACCCGGTCAGGACGCCGTCGTCGAGGACTCCCGCGGTGTGCACGACGCCGGTCAGCTCGACGCCGTCCAGCAACGCGGCCAGCGCGGAGCGGTCCGTGACGTCGCAGGCGACAACCTCGGCGTTCAGCTCGGCGGCCAGCTCCCGCGCGCCCGGCGCGTCCAGGCCACGACGGCTGGTCAGGATCAGCTTCCGGACGCCGTGCTCGGCCACGAGGTGCCGGGCGATCAGGGCACCCAGCCCGCCGGTGCCGCCGGTGATGAGCACCGGTTTCTCCGGGTCGAGCGCGCGCGGCAGCGTGAGGGCGACCTTGCCGATGTGCTTGGCCTGACTGAGGAACCGGAACGCCTCGGGGGCTTCCCGGACGTCCCAGGTGCGCACGGGCAGCGGCGTCAAAGCGCCGGACGTGAACAGCTCGGCCAGCGCGTCCCAGATCTCCGCCGTCCGCGACGGGCCCGCGTCGATCAGGTCGAACGCCTGATAGTGCACCCCTTCCGGCTCGCGGATGTCGGTCTTGCCCATCTCCAGGAACCGGCCGCCCGGCGCCATGGTGCGCAGGGACGCGTCGACGAAGTCCCCGGAAAGCGCGTTCAGCACGACGTCGATGCCGCTGAACCGCTGCGCGAAGTCGAGGGTGCGCGACGACGCGATGTGGTCGCCGGGCAGGCCGGCCGCGCGCAGCACGTGCTGTTTACCCTCGCTCGCGGTGCCGAAGACCTCGGCGCCGAGGTGGTGCGCCAGCTGCGTCGCGGCCATGCCCACGCCGCCCGCGGCCGAGTGGACCAGGATCGACTCGCCTGGCCGCAGCCCGGCCAGGTCGACCAGGGCGTAGTACGCGGTCAGGAAGACCAGCGGCACGGTCGCGGCCTGCTCGTCGGTCCAGCCGGCGGGGACGCGGGCCAGGAACGGCCGCTCGCCGACGGCGACCGGGCCGATGCCGCCGTGCACCATGCCCATCACGCGGTCGCCGGGGGCCAGGTCGGTGACGGCGGTGCCGGTGGCGAGGACCGTCCCGGCCACCTCGCAGCCGAGCGGCCCGGCCTCCCCCGGGTACATGCCCAGGACGTTGAGCACGTCCCGGAAGTTCAGCCCCGCCGCCCGCACGGCGATGCGGACGTCGAGAGGGCCGAGGTCGGGCTCGTCGGCCGGAGCCAGGGTGAGGTGGTCGACCGTGCCCTCGCCGTTCTTGTCCAGGCGCCACGAACCGGGCGGCGGGAGGAGCCCGCCGGCTTCGGCGATCCGCGGGACCAGCGGGACGCCGTCGCGCACCGCGACCTGCGGTTCGCCGGTGCCGACGGCCAGGGGGACGTCCTCGAGGTCGCCGTCGACGAGGACGAACCGGCCCTGGTGCTCGGCCTGGGCGCTGCGCACCAGGCCCCAGACCGCCGCGGCCGCCGGGTCGGCGGCGCCGGGACCGGCCGCGTGTCGCGTGTGGACGACCAAAGTGGACTCGTCACGGGTCACCCAGTCCTGCAACACTTCCAGGACCCGGGCCGCCAGCTGGTGGGTCGAGATGACCGGGTCGCCGTCGGACGTCACCGACAGCACGGCCGGTCGTCCCGGGACGACCTCGGGGTAGGTCGTGCAGGTCACCGGTTCGGCGGTCGCGATCGGCGTCCAGTCGAGCGTGAACAGCCCGGACGGGACCTCGCGGCCGCGGGCGGCGGGGCGGCGGACGACGAGGGACTCGACGCTGAGCACCTCGGCGCCCGCCGGGTCGACGGCGACCAGCGACACCGTGTCGGCCGCGCGGAACGAGATCCGCAGCCGCAGGCTGGTCGCGCCGGTCGCGTGCAGCCGGACACCCGACCAGGAGAACGGCAGTCCCCCGGTGGATTCGGCCGACTCGCGCAGGAACAGGGCGTGCAACCCGGCGTCGAGCAGCGCCGGGTGGATCCCGAAGCCGCCGCCGGCGTCTTCGGGCAGGGCGACTTCGGCGTGGACGTCGTCACCGTCGACCCACGCCGCTTGCAGGCCGCGGAAGACACCGTCGTAGGTGAAGCCGGCCAGGTCGTCGTAAAAGCCCTCGAGAGACTGGGCCTCGCCCGGCGGCGGCCACGCCCCCAGCGCGGCACTTTCCCGGGAAAGTGCCGTCAGGGTGCCGGTCGCGTGGCGGGTCCAGTCGTCGCCGTGTTCCGGGCGGGAGTGGATGGTCACCGCGCGGCGGCCGTCGTCGTCCGGGGGTGCCACCACGACCTGGACCTCGGCCGGGGCCGAGAGCACGAGCGGCGCGCCCAGGGTCAGCTCCTCGACGGCCGGGCAGCCGGTCTCGGCGCCGGCGTGCAGCGCCAGCTCGAGGAAGCCGGTGCCGGGGAACAGGACGTCGTCGCCGACGACGTGGCCGGCCAGCCAGGGCTGGTCGGTCACCGAGAGCCGGGCGGTGAACACCGTGTCGCCGCCAGGGACCGGGACGACCGCGCCGAGCAGCGGGTGCTCGGCGCCGCGCAGGCCGAGGCCGCGCGCGCCGCTGGTGCCCGCGCCGGGCGTGAGCCAGTAGCGCGACCGCTGGAACGGGTAGGTGGGCAGGTCGATCCGGCGGCCGCCGGGGGCGAGCGCCGCGAAGTCGACGTCCACGCCGCGCACGTAGGCGGTGCCGAGGGCGTTCAGGAGTTCAGGGACTTCCGGGCGGTCGCGGCGCAGGAGCGGCCGGGCGACACCGTCGTCGACCAGCGCGGACAGGACGCCGTCCGGGCCCAGCTCCAGGTAGGTGCCGCAGCCCGCGTCACGCAGCACGTCCAGGGCGTCGGCGAACCGGACGGTCGCCTCGACGTGCCGGGTCCAGTACTCCGGTGAGTCGTGGCCGCCGACCTCGCCGGTGACCGTCGAGACGATCGGGAGGCGCGCCGGGTGGTAGTCGGCGAGGCGGCAGATCCGCGCGAAGTCGTCGAGCATGTCCCGCATGAGCGGCGAGTGGAAAGCGTGACTGACGTTGAGCCACTTGGTCTTGCCGTCGAACCCGGCGATCGCCGTCTCCAGGACGGCACCCGAGCCGGACAGCACGACGGCGTCCGCGCTGTTGACCGCGGCGAGCCCCGCGTACCGCTCGTGTCCCTTGAGCAGCGCCAGCGCCGTTTCCTCCGACGCGCGCAGGGAAACCATCGCGCCGCCCTCGGGCAGCTCGCGCATGAGGCGGCCGCGGGCGGTGACCAACATCGCCGCGTCGGACAGCGAGAGCACCCCGGCCACGTGCGCGGCCGCGAACTCGCCCACCGAGTGCCCGCACAGGTACGCCGGGGTCACACCCCACGACTCCAGCAGCCGGAACAGGGCGACCTCGACGGCGAACAAGGCAGGCTGGGCGTAATCGGTGCGATTCAGCAGGTCCGAGCCGAACACGACGTCCCGCAGCGGGGTGTCGAGCTGGACGTCCACGTGCGCGCAGACCTCGTCGAAGGCGTCCGCGTAGACGTCGTAGGCGTCGTAGAGACCGCGGCCCATCGCGATCCGCTGGGCGCCCTGGCCGGTGAACAGGTACGCCAGTTCCGTCTGCTGGTTGCCGCGGAGAACCCGGTCGTCGAACGCGGTCAGGGCGTCCGCCAGGGCGGCGGAGTCGGGGGCCACGACGAAGGCGCGTTCGGGGAGCGTGGCGCGGGTCGTCGCCAGGGAGAAGGCCAGGTCTGCCGGGTTCGCGCCCACCGCGGCGAGCTGGGTGGCTTGGGCGCGCAACGCGTCCGGATCGGCGGCCGAGAAGCCGAGCGCGATCGGCGACAGCGGTTCCGGCTCGGGCCGTTCCGGGGTGGCCGGGGGCTCTTCGAGGATGACGTGGGCGTTGGTGCCGGAGATGCCGAACGACGACACCGCGGCCCGGCGCGGCTCCGAACCACGCGGCCAGGGCACCGGCTCGGCGAGCAGCGAGACGGCCCCGGTGGACCAGTCGACGGCGTCGCTCGGATCGGCGCCGTGCAGCGTGCGCGGCAGCCGGTCGTGGTGCAGGGCCATGATCATCTTGAGCACGCCCGCCGCGCCCGCGGCCGCCTGCGCGTGCCCGATGTTGGCCTTGATCGACCCCAGCCACAGCGGTTCCGCGCGGTCGCGGCCGTAGGTGGCGAGCAGCGCCTGCGCCTCGATCGGATCACCCAGGGTGGTGCCGGTGCCGTGCGCCTCCACGACGTCCACAGTGGACGCCTCGACGCCGGCGTCGGCCAGCGCGGCGCGGATCACCCGTTGCTGCGAGGGGCCGTTCGGGGCGGTCAGGCCGTTGGACGCGCCGTCGGAGTTGACCGCGCTGCCGCGGACCACCGCCAGCACCGGGTGGCCGTGGCGCTCGGCGTCGGAAAGCCGTTCCAGGACGAACATCCCGGCGCCCTCGGCCCACGCCGTGCCGTCGGCGGCCGCCGAGAACGGCTTGCACCGGCCGTCCGGGGCCAGGCCGCGCTGGTTCGAGAAGGCGACGAACGGGCCGGGGGTGCCCAGCACCGCGACGCCGCCGGCCAGGGCGAGGGTGCACTCCCCCGCCCGCAGCGCGCGGACCGCCAGGTGCAGCGCGACGAGCGATCCCGAACACGCGGTGTCGACGGTGAGCGCGGGGCCCTGCAAGCCGAGGGTGTAGGCGATGCGACCGGAGACGACGCTGGGCGCGCTGCCGGTGAGCAGGTGCCCGTCGAGACCCTCGGGGGCGTCGGCCAGGCGGGTGCCGTACTCCTGCGGCTCGGCGCCGACGAACACGCCGGTCGGGCTGCCGGTCAGCGTGCCGGCGTCGATCCCGGCGCGTTCCAGTGCCTCCCACGCCGTCTCCAGGACCAGGCGCTGCTGCGGGTCCATGGCCAGGGCTTCGCGCGGTGAGATGCCGAAGAAACCCGCGTCGAACTCGGGGGCGTCGTGCAGGAACCCGCCGTGGCGCACGTAGGTGCGTCCCGGCGTGCCCGGGCGCGGGTCGTACAGGCCGTCGACGTCCCAGCCGCGGTCACGCGGGAACTCCGTGACGACATCGCGCCCTTCGTCCACAATGGACCAGAGTGCGGCGGGCGAGTGGGCGTCGCCGGGGAAGCGGCAGCCGACGCCGACGATCACGACCGGCTCGCTGTCGATCGTGGTGACAGCCTCGCCGGCCAGAGAAACCGCGCCGAACAGGCACTCGTCCAGGAAGTCCGCCAGCGCGTCGGGGCCCGGGTGGTCGTAGGCCAGGGTCACCGGCAGGTCGAGGCCGGTCTCGGCGGTCAGCCACGCGTGCAGCCGCACGGCGAGCAGCGAGTCGAAGCCGAGGTCGGCGAACGTGCGGCCGGACGGCGGCGGGCCGTCCAGCACCGCCGCCACGGCCCGGCGCACCAGGGTCAGCAGCGTCCGGCGTCGCTCGGGGCGCGGCCGGCCTTCCAGCCGTCGCAGGGAATCCAGCTCGGTCATGCGCGCACTCGCCACCTCGGGTCGCCCGGCACAGGGAATTCGCTGCTCCAGCTAGCCACAGAGGCGGGTGCGCCCGGGGCGGAACTGTTCCACCGGCGGGTAATCGTGCGCCCCGGAGCCCGGTTTCCGCTCTGTGGACGGGCGGTGGAAAAGGTATCCGGTGGACCGCGACGGAATCGTTAACGTGGCTCTCGGCGAACCGGATTTCAGCGCCGAGACCCGTGGCCGCACGACTGCCGGGACGCACCGGCGACAGCGTAAGGGCGCTCCTCCCGGGCGTCCGCCGTGCCGGCCGGGGGCCGCCTGCGCGACGCCAGAACTAGTGCCGGAGGTAACGCCGATGACCATGTCTCCCGTCGAAGAACGCCCGCTGCCCGGCCTCCCGGCCGAGGCCGGTTCGGCGAGCATGCTGTGTCCCGACTTCCCGTTCGCCTACGACGACTGGATCCGGCACCCGGCCGGCCTGGGCCGCGTGCCCCGGCACGCGCACGGCACCGAGGTCGCGGTGATCGGCGGCGGGCTGTCCGGGATGGTGGCCGCCTACGAGCTGATGAAACTCGGCCTGAAGCCGGTGATCTACGAGGCCGAGCAGCTCGGCGGGCGGATGCGCTCGGTGAGCCTGCCCGGGTACCCGGACGCCGTCGCGGAGCTGGGCGCGATGCGCTTCCCGCCGTCCGCCGGCGCGCTGTTCCACTACATCGACAAGCTGGGGCTGGAAACGACGCCGTTCCCGAACCCGCTCTCGCCCGCGTCGCCGAGCACGGTGATCAACCTGCACGGCGAGAGCCACTGGGCCCGCACGTCCGCCGATCTACCGCCGGTCTACCGCGAGGTCAACGACGCCTGGACGAAGACGCTGCAGGAGCAGGCCGACCTGTCGCTGATGGAGGACGCCATCCGGCGCCGCGACGTCGGCACCATCAAGGCGCTGTGGAACCACCTGGTCACCAAGTTCGACAACGTGTCGTTCTACGGCTTCCTGACGTCCTCGCCGCTGTTCTCCTCCTTCGAGCACCGCGAGATCTTCGGCCAGGTCGGCTTCGGCTGCGGCGGCTGGGACACCGACTTCCCCAACTCCGCGCTCGAGATCCTGCGGGTGATCTGCACCGACACCAGCGACGAGCACCACCGGATCCTCGGCGGCTGCCAGCAGCTGCCGCTCGGCCTGTGGTCCGACGAGCCCGACGAGCTCGAGTACTGGCCGGCCGGGACGTCGCTGGAGTCGCTGCACGGCGGGCAGCCGCACCCGGCGGTCGTCCGGATCGACCGGACCGGCCGCGGGTTCACCATCGAGGACGCCGGCCGCGACGTGCGCACCTACCCGGCCGCGATCTTCGCCGCGCAGAACTGGAACCTGCTCTCGGGCATGAAGGCGGACGACTCGCTGCTGCCCCAGCCGGTGTGGACCGCGCTGGAGCGCACGCACTACATGGGCGCGTCCAAGCTGTTCGTCATCACCGACCGGCCGTTCTGGCTCGACCAGGACCCGGCGACCGGGCGGGACGTGATGAGCACGACGCTCACCGACCGCATGCCGCGCGGGGTCTACCTCATCGACAACGGCCCCGACGAGCCCGGCACGATGCTGCTGTCCTACACGTGGAACGACGACTCGCTGAAGGTCGCTTCGCTGACCCCGGACGAGCGGCTCGACGTGATGCTGTCCGCGCTGGGCAAGATCTACCCGGGCGTCGACATCCGCTCGCACATGATCGGCCCGCCGATCGCGATCACCTGGGAGACCCAGCCGCACTTCAAGGGCGCCTTCAAGTCCTGCCTGCCCGGCAGCTACCGCTACCAGCGCCGGCTGTTCACCCAGTTCATGCAGCGGGACGCCGCCGAGCGCCACCGCGGGTTCTTCCTGGCCGGTGACGACGTCGCGTGGATCGCCGGGTTCTCCGAGAGCGCGGTCACGACCGCGCTGAACGCCGTGTGGGGCGTGGTCGAGCACCTCGGCGGCGGCACCCACCCGGACAACCCCGGGCCCGGCGACGTGTTCGACGAGATCGCCCCGGTGAGCCTCGACTGACCAGCGGAAAGGACTTCCCATGTTCGCGAAGATCTATTCCCCCGACGCGGTCACCGGGGGTGAAGCCTTCGAACAGCACGCCCTGCGCGTGGCCGAGGTGCTGCGCGACCGCGGTGTCGGCTCCGGCGACCGGGTGCTGCTCAAGGCCGACAACACCTTGGCCTACCTGACGATCCTCGTCGCGCTGATGCACGCCGGCGCGTCGGTGGTGCTCGTCGACCACATGGAGCACGCCGACCGCACCGCCGAGACGATCGCGGCCTCCGGGGTCGTGCTGGCGGTCGTCGACGACGACGCGCCGCTGCCGCCGGACGCGCCTTCGGCGTTCACCTACGAGATCATGGTCGCCGCCGCCGACCGGACCCCGGCCGACGACCACCTGCGCTTCGACGTCTGGGAGAAGCTGCCCGACAGCCTGGTGATGTGGTCGTCCGGCTCGACCGGCGTCCCCAAGGGCGTCGCGAAGAACGGCGCGCGGTTCCTGAAGAACCTGGAGCGCAACGCCGACCTCGTCGGCCACGTCGCCGGCGACGTCCTGCTGCCGCTGCTGCCGTTCAACCACCAGTACGGCCTGTCGATGGTGCTGATCGCGTGGCTGCGCGACTGCTCGCTGGTGATCGCGCCCTACCGGCGCCCCGACCGGGCCCTGCGCCTGGCCGGGCGGGCCGGGACGACGGTCGTCGACGCGACGCCGTCGACCTACCGCAGCCTGTTCAACATCGTCGGGAAGCGCCCGGCGCTGAAGGACGAGTTCTCCCGCGTCCGGATGCTGTGCAGCGGCGCGGCGCCGCTCGAGCCCGCGCTGGTGGCGCAGGCCGAGGAGCTGTTCGGGATGCCGCTGCTCGACAGCTACGGCAGCACCGAGATGGGCAACGTCGCCTTCGCCAACATCGAAAACCCTTACGGCTGCGGACAAATCGTCGACGGACTGGCCCTGGAGGTCCGGGCCGACGACGGCACCGTGCTGCCCGCCGGCGAGGTCGGCGAGCTGCACGTGCTCGACCCGGACCTGATGGAGGGCTACCTCGACGGCGCCGGGCGGGTCGTGCCCGTCGACCGCGGCTGGTACGCCACCGGCGACCTCGGCCGCCTCGACGCGTCCGGGAACCTGTTCCTGGTCGGGCGCAAGCGGGCGGTGCACCGCAACGGGCACACGCTGCACCCGGAGGTGATCGAGCACCGGCTGGCCGAGGAAGGCTGCTCGGCGAAGATCGTCGCGCTGCCCGACCAGCGGCGCGGGTCGAGCCTCGTGTTCGTCGTCCAGGACGACGCCCAGCGGGACCCGCGCTACTGGCGCGACCGGATCTGCGGGGTGCTGCCCCCGGCCGAGCAGCCGAACCGGGTGCTCGTCACCGACCAGTTCCCGTTGAACCGCAACGGGAAACCGGACCGGCAGCGGCTGGAGAAGTTCGCCGCCGCCGAGCAACTCTGAGCTGGGTGTGCATTGTGGACAATCCTGCGGACGCCGTCCTGTTCCCCGGCATGGGCCCGGCCCGGGCCGCGGAACTGGGCCGGTTCCTCGTCGTCGACCCCCGGGCGCGGCGCCTGCTCGGTGTGGCCGAGCGGGCGCTCGGCCGATCCCTGCTGGACCCGCTCGCCCGCGAAGGTGAGGAGTACACCGAGCACACCCAGATCGCCTTCGTGCTCGCGTCGCTGGCGCTGGCCGAGCGGGCCGAGGCCGAGCACGGCCTGACCCCGGTCGCCGTCGGCGGCGCGAGCTTCGGGCAGCGCGCCGCCGTCGGCCGCGGCGGCGCGCTGGCCCTGGACGAGCTGGTCCGGCTCGTCGACGCCGTCGCCCGCGTCGAACGCGCGTATTTCACGACGGCGCACCAGGATCTGGTGAGCCAGTTCGTCTACCGCACCCCGGAACCGGCGCTCGACGGGCTCCTCGACGGGATCGGCCACGAGCGTTCCGGCCGGTTCGACGACGAGGTCCACCTGGTGACGCTGCGGGAGTCTGCTTTGGACGATTTCGTCCGGCGGGTCCGCGCGGCGGGCGGGTACGCGCTCACGACCATGCGGCCCGCGGCGCACGCCCGGGCGCTCGGCGGGCTGCGCGACCGGCTCGCACAAGAAGTCTTCGGCAGGTTCGGGTTCTCCGACCCGGTGCTGCCCATCGTGTCCGATCAGGACGGAGAGCCGGTCCGGACCGGCGACGAAGCGGCGTCGCTCCTGCTGGAGTCGACGGTCGACGCGGTGCGGCTGCCCGAGCTGGTCCACCGGTTCGCCCGGCTCGGCGTCGGCCGGGTACTCGTCGCCGGTCCGGACCACCTGCTGCACCGGCTGCCGGGGCTGAATGCGGCGTTCACCCTGGTGCGCGCCGACGTCAAGGACGTGCTGAAACCGCGGCGCCGGGCCCGGGCGGTGGCCGCGTGAAGGCCCGCGACCTCGCCACGATCATGGTGTCCTGCCTGGCGCAGCTGATGGTCGCGATCGACATGACCGTGCTGCACCTGGCCGTGCCGGCGCTGACCACCCAGCTCGGCGCTTCGGCCGAGGAACTGCTGTGGATCGCCGACGTCTACGGGTTCGCCATGGGCGGGCTCCTGGTGACCATGGGCAACCTCGGCGACCGGTTCGGCCGGCGGCGGGTGCTCGTCGTCGGCGTCACGGCGTTCGCCGTCGGGTCGCTGCTCGCCGCCTACGCCCCGACCGCCGAACTGCTCATCGGCGCCCGCGCGCTGCTCGGCATCGCGGGCGCGGCCGTGCTCCCGTCGACGACTTCGTTGCTGCGCGCGGTGTTCACGACGCAACGGGCGCGGACCGCGGCCGTCGGGGCGGGAGCCGGGGTGTCGGCGGCCGGGTTCGCGATCGGCCCGATCGTCGGCGGCGTGCTGCTGGACCACTTCTGGTGGGGTTCGGTGTTCCTGGTCAACATCCCGGTGGCCGTGCTGATCCTGGTGGCCGCCCGGCTGGTGCCGGAATCCCGCTCCGGCGGCCGGTTGCGGCTCGACGCGCTCAGCGTGGCGCTGTCGATCGTCGGGCTGGTCGCGGTGGTGTACGCGCTGAAGGGCGCGTTCTACGCCGGGCTCTGGTACGCCGACGTGCTCGGCGCGTTCGCCGTCGGCGGCGTCTCGCTGTTCCTGTTCGCCCGCCGCCAGCGCCGGCTGGCGCAGCCGCTGATCGACCTGGACCTGTTCCGGCGCCGCGGGTTCTCGGCGTCGGTCGGGTCGAACCTGGTGTCGGTGTTCACGATGTCGGCGTTCGCGCTGATCAGCAGCCAGTACTTCCAGCTCGTGCTGGGGTGGAGCCCGCTGCGCTCCGGGCTGGCGTTCGTGCCGGGCGCGGTCGCCGCGCTCGTCGCGGGCGGGATCCTGGCGGCCAAGGCGGTCCGCCGGTTCGGCCGCGCGCCGACGGTGTCGGGCGGGCTCGCCCTGGCCGCGGTGGGGTTCGGGCTGTTCGGCGGGGTCGACACGGATTCGCCGTACGTGCTGGTGCTGGCCGCGCAGGTGGCGTTCGGCGCGGGTGCCGGGCTCACCCTGACGGTCACCGGCGACACGATCCTGGGCACGGTCCCCCGCGACCGGGCCGGCGCAGCGGCGGCGATCTCCGCGACGGCGTACGAACTGGGTGGTTCCCTGGGCATCGCGGTGGTGGGCAGCGTGCTGTCGGCGGTCTACCACGCCGAGCTGGCGCTGCCGCCCGGCGTGCCCCCGGCGCTGGCGGCCCAGGTCCACGAATCGTTCAGCGCCACGGCGGCGGTCGCGGCGGGCCTCCCGGAACCGGTCGCGAGCGCGGTCCGGCTGGCGGCGGAGGAGTCCTTCGTCGGCGGCATCCGCACGAGCATGCTGGGCAGCGCGGCGGTGATGACCATCCTGGCGGTGGTCGCGTTGCGCAGCCTGCGCGGAGTGCCGAAGGTGATCGAGACGGACGTCCCGGCCCCCGACCCCGACCCGGCCGCGGAGGCCCGCACCTGAAGTCCGTGAATGGCCCATTGAGGGACTTAGAGTCCCTCAATGGGCCATTCACGGCTTGGGACGGGACCAGCGGCCGGACCATTGCTCGGCGCCGTAGGCCTCGAAGCGCTCCACTTCGGTGAAGCCCAGCTTCGCCAGCAGGCGCATCGACGCCTTGTTGGCCGTCTGGGTCACGACGGTCAAGGGCTCGCCGGGGCGTGCGGTGGCGAACCAGTCGAGGACCGCCGTGCACGCTTCGGTGGCGTAGCCGTGTCCCCAGGCCGTCGGCAGGAACAGGTAACCGAGTTGACGCACGTCCTCGGGCCGGTCGAGGGTGATCATGCCGATGAACGACCCGTCCCGCTCCACCACGAACAGGCCGAACCGGCGGCCGGGTAGCTCGGCGACCGTGCGTTCCAGCTCTTCACGCGGCTGCGGGCCGCCGATGTAGGTGCCCACCTCCGGTGAGGCGAACAACTCGACGAACCCCGCGCGGTCGCGGGCCGCCGATTCGCGCAGCACCAGCCGCTCGGTCTGGATCGGGGCGGGTGGCCAGCCGGGTTCGGTCATGTCCGGCAACCTACGACAGGTACTCCCCGGTCAGGATCGCGGCCGCCAGTTCGACGCGGGAGCCGTAGCCGATCCGCGAGAACATGCGCGTCAGGCGGCCTTCCACGCTCTTCTCGCTCGCGTCCAGCACCACCGCCAGCTGCCGGTTGGTCAGCCCTTCCGCGACCAGGATCGCCAGCAGCCGCTCGTTCTCCGACGTCGTCTCCGCGCGCCCCGGGCCCGGGAAGCCGTTGTCCCGCAACAGCTTCCGCAGCCGGGCCCGCCAGAACCACGCGCCCACCTCGCCGTACAGCTCGTACGCCTCGGTCCACGACCGCTCCGGCTCGTGCCCGGCGAGGCCGGCCCACAGGAACGCCATCGCCGTCTCGTACGGGACGTCGCGGCGCTCGCGGGCGATCGCCACCGCGCGGCGGGCGGCCGCCGGGTCGCGGTAGACCGCCGCGCGGGCCAGGTGGTGGTTCAGGTGCGCGCGGGCCGTGTCGAGCCGCATCGCCGTGCGCGCCGAGCGGTTCACCCAGTGCTCGGCCTCGCGCCGGTTCTTCCGCAGCAACGCCGAACGCGCCAGGTCGGCCCACAGGTCTTCGGTGCCCAGGAGGTACCCGCCGCGGTCGGCGCTGCGCGCGGCCGAAAACAGCAGCCCGTCGGCGCCCTCGTCGTCGCCGAGCTTGCGCAGCACGGTGAACTCGGCGTGGTCGACGACGTGGGACATCGGCAGGTCACGCCCCTCGGCGGCCAGCGACCGGGCCCGCGCCAGCCAGCCCTGCGCGCCGAGGATCCGGATCGCGCCGTGCATCATCATGTTGTGCATCGGCCGGGCCGGGTCGGTGCCCTCCAGCAGCGTCCGGCGGGCCAGTTCCATCGCCTCCGGCCAGTCGCCGCCGAGGTAGCTCAGCGCGAACCGGTCCGGGCCGCTCAGCTGCTCGACGGTGACGCCGGCGTCGAGCATCCGCCGGTGCGTGTGCTGCAGCTCCCCCAGCTGCAGCAGCATGTCCACCTCGAACCGGCGCTGCTCGAACCGGTGGTTGGGCAGGTGCCCCGACCGCCACAGCTCCGGGTGCGCCACCAGTGCGAACAGCTGCGACGAGTCGCCGAGCACGACCCCGCAGCCGGCCAGGAACATCGTGCCGAAGTCCGCGGTCACGGTGTTGCCGCCGCTCCAGACCTCGCGCCCGCTCTCCAGCAGCTCGCGTGCCTCGGGCCAGTGCCCGCTCATCATCAGCGCGAACGCGCGGTTGATCACCGCCAGCGCCGGGTCGGCCGGCAGCACCGGGGACACCCCGGCGGCGATCTCGGCCAGCTCGCCGAGCTCCCCGCGGGCGGTGAGCCCGGTGATGAACACGATCGACAGCTCCTGCGCCTGGGCGGGCGAGAGGTGCGCGACGTGGTCGCGCAGCACCTGCCGGGCGCACTCCCCCGCCTCGGCCTGCCGCAGGTGCAGCGCCCGGGCCCCGCTGAGCAGCAGCAGCGCGCCGGCGCGTTCCTCCGGCGTCGTCACGCGGGACACCGCCGCGCTGAGCCAGCGTTCGGCCTTCGCGCCGTCGGTGAGCAGCACGCGGCGGCCGTGCTCCAGCAGCTCCTTCGCCGCGCGCCGGGCGTCGACCAGCGCCCCGGCCTGCGCGACGCGGTCGAGCACGAAGTCGTCGTCGGGCGCGGTGACTTCGCCGTCCCACACGGCGTTGACCGCCCGCGCGGCCAGGCTGCGCCAGGCGTAGGGCCCGAGCCGGGACAGCAGGGCGTCGCGGACGGCCGGGACGCGGAACCGGACCCCGCCGTCGCACCGCCGCACCAGGGCGCGCCGCGCGACGAGCCGGTCGAGGGCCGAGGCGACCACGGCCTCGTCCCGGCCGAGGGCGGACGCTGTCAGCGCGGCCGCGTCGGCACCGAGCGGGGCGAGCACCGCCATCGCCTCGGCCACCTCGCGGACGCCGTCGCCGGCCTCGGTCACCGCCCGCAGCAGCGGGTGGTCCGCGGTGGCGACCGGCGGCTCGACCCAGCCCGCGCGGTAGGCCGTGCGGTCCACGATCCGCATCGCCCCGGCCGCGCGGTAGCCGCGGACGAGCGCGGTCAGCGCGGCCGGGTTGCCCCGGGCCGCGGTGTGCAGCTCGCCGGTCAGCTCGGCGTTCGGCCGGGCCGAGACCAGCCCGGCCAGCAAGGACCGGGACTGGGCCAGGGAAAGCGGCCGCAGCAGCCGCAGCCGGGCCCGGCCTTCGGCCTGCAGGCGGCTGAACGTCGCGCGCAGCGCGGCGCCGCCGGGCACATCGTCACCGGCGCCGATCCGCAGGGTGGCCACGACACTGGTCCGCATGTCCCCCGAGCAGTGGTGCACCAGGGCACCCAGCAGGAAAGCGGTTTCTTCGTCGATCCACTGCGCGTCGTCGACCAGCAGCACCAGCGGGCTCCGGGCGCGCAGCAGCGGGAAAACGGCCTTGGCGACCCTCGCCGCGGTCTCCGGGCTCCGCGACGGGGCCGTGCCGAGCCGGCCGATCAGCGCCCGCAGCGGCTGCCCCGCCGGGTCGTCCCCCCGGCCCGGCTCGAGCTGGTTGAGCAGCCGGAACACCGCGCCGTAGGGCAGTTCGCGGTCGAGTTCGGCCAGCCGCAGGACGAGCACGGTCGCCGACCCGGCCAGCTCCCCGGCCAGCCGGTCGAGCACCGTGCTGCGCCCGCTGCCGGGCTCGCCCGCGACCACCGTCAGCGGTGCGGTGCCGAGCCACGCGTCGTCCCGCAGGACCCCGACCTCCTCGGCGCGGGCGTCCGCCCGCAGCCCGCTCCCAGCGCCCATGGCACCAGTGGACCAGCTCTCGCACACCCGCTGTTTCTCCCGATCGCTCGACCGGGTGTGCCGGGGCAACAACGATGCCTGAAGGTGACCGGCCGCCGGGGGCCCGCTGGACGAAGCGGACACCCGTTGCCACGCTCGGGGTCAGGGGATGAACTCACCGCCCGTCCGCGCCGCGCCGCTGACGCCCGTGCCGGTGCGAGGAGGGAAATGGCAGCGACGGCCGTCTCGAACGCCGGACCCGACGACGTCCACGCGGCCCTCGACCGGCTCCTTGCCGGCCCCGGCGCGGTCTGGGTCGTGCAGGGTCCGGCCGGCAGCGGCCGCAGCACGGCGCTGGCCGCCATGGCCCAGCGCGGCCGCCGTTCCGGCGCCGCCGTGCTGCCCGTGCCCGCCGGCACCGAACCGGGCGCCGTCCTGCTCCGGCTGGCGACCCAGCTGGCCGAGCTGATCACCGCGCTGGACCGGATGGAACTGGTCAGCATGCTCAGCGCCGTCGCGTGGCTGCGTACCCGGCTGGACTCCGGTACCGGCGGCAGCCCGCTGACGGTGGCCCACGACCTGGTCACCGTCTTCGCCACGCTCGCCCCGCGCAGCCGGATCGTGCTGCAGTTCGACGACTTCGACCTCGTGCCGCCGGACGTCGCCGCGGTGCTCACCCTGGTCGCCGAAGGCGCCCGCGCGGCCGGGACGGTCACCGTAGCGACCGCGCACGGCCCGGACACGGCGGGCGCGCCCGTCCGCAAGCTGCTCGCCATCGCCGACGGCACCGTCGAGCTCCGGCCGCTGACCGACGCCGAGACGACCGGGCTGCTGCCGTCCTGGACGACGCCCGACGGGCGGACGGCGAGCGACCCCGGGCTCGTCACGGCGTTGCGCACCGCGCTCGGCCCGTTGTTCGGCAACCCGGGCACGGTCCGCGCCACCGTCGCCGACCTGCGGGCCCGCGGCCGCCTGGCGGTCGTCGACGAGCACGTCTGCCTGGCCGGCACCGGGCTGCCGATCGTGCTGCCCGCCAGTCACCCGCTGTCCCTGCGGCTGGGACGGCTCGGGCCGGCCGCGCGGCGGCTGGCCGCCGTCCTCGCGGTGCTGGGCGAGCGGGACACCCCCTCGATCGACGCGCTGCCCGGGCTCGCGGCGTCGGCCGGGCTGGCGCTGCCGGCGGCCGGGCACGGCCTGGACGAGCTGGTGCGGGCCGGAGTCCTGGGCGTCGGCCGCGAAGGCGCGGTGGAATTCGCCGTACCGGCACTGGCCGACCGGCTGCGGCTGGAGCACGGCGCGCGCTGGCGCCAGGTGCTGCACCGCGGGATCACCCGGCGGAGCGCCGTCGGCACGGCGGAGATCGCCCGGCACCTGGCCGAGCTGCCGCCGTCACCGGCGAACCCCGAGGCGGCCGGGGTGCTGCTCGCCGAGGCGGCGCGGGAGGAAACCGATCTCCCGACGGCCTGCCGCTACCGGGTGACGGCGCTGCGGCTTCTCTCACCGGCGGACGAGCGATTCCCCGACGTACTGCGAGCCCTGCTCGCGGCCAGCCTCGCGGCCGGCGGGTACGGCGTGCTCGCCGACGACCTCGCCACCGTCGTCCTGCCGCGGCTCGGCGAAGCCCGGCTGACCGAGCGCCTGTCCGCGACCACGCTGGTGTGCTGGCTGGCCGCCCTCGCACACGAACAGCGCCTGGTCGAACTCGACGTCGTGCGGCCGCTGGCCACCGTCGTCGCTGACGCGGGACCGCTGCTCGACGCCGTCCGCCAGGGTGACCGGACGACGGCCGCGTCGGCGGTGGCGGGGTTCGCGCGCGCCTGCGGTGCCGAGGACGACGACCTGCTCTCCCTCGGCGCCGGGATCCTGCTGGGCGCGCTGCCCGGCGACGGCTCCCGGCTGGACTCGGCGTGGCCGGCGCTGGCCGGGGTGCCGCCGCGCGAGGACGTCTCGGAAGCCGCCGACGTCCTCGACTCGGTGAGCGTGCTCCAGGTCGTGCTCCCCGGGCGCTACCGGCCGCCGTCGACCGGGTTCACGGCCGGCTGGCACGCCGTCCGGCAGGCCTACCGCGACGGCGAGTGGGACACGGCCCTGTCGCTGGCGCGGCGGCTCGAAGGCGAGCGCCTGTGGTGGGAACCACCGCGGCGGCACCGGTTCGCGAGTGTGTTCGCCGCCGAGATCTGCGCCCAGCGCGACGAGCCGGACCGGGCCGCGGACTGGTTGCGGCGCCTGCCTTTCCAGACATCGGCGGCCGCCTACGTCGCCTGGGTTCGCTGCCGGTTGCGCCTGTCCGCGGGCCGGCACGCCGAAGCCGTGGAACGTGGTTGGCAGGACTACGTGGCCTGCCGCGAGCGCGGGGTGCGCGCGGGCCTGGAACGCTTGCTGGCCCGGTTGTTGCGGGCCGCGCGGGAGCAGGCTGACGCGCCGGCCGTGGACCGGCTGCTGGCCGAGCTGGAGGGCCTCGCCGTCCGCCGCCCGACGGCGTCGGTACGGGAAGCCTCCCTGGTGTACGGCGGTCTCGTGCGCGGCGACCTGGAGTCGGCGCGGGCGGGTGTCGAGCTGGCCCGCCAGTCCGGTGACGCGTTCCGGGGCGCCGAGGCGTGCGCGGCGTTCGGCGAGCTGAGCCCGGTACCCGGGCCGTGGCTGCTGGAAGCGCACCGGACACTGAAACGGCTGGAGGCCGTCGCGACGCTGGCGTCGGTGGAGGACCTGCTGGACCGCCGCCGGATCACGGTCCCGCCGGACCGCGCGGACCGCGCCGGGCTCGACCCGCTGGAGCGCCACATCGCCGGACTGGTCGCGAGCGGCCGCACGAACCGCCAGATCGCGGCGGCCCTGCGGGTGAGCGAGAAACGCGTCGAGGCGCGGCTGACGTCGTTGTTCGAGCGCACGGGCTGCCAGTCCCGGGTGGAGCTGGCGGCGGCCTGGCTGCAGGGCCGCCTGGGCACCGCGGCGGCGGTCTGACCCCGGTCAGCGGCACAGGTGATTCACCACGGCCAGAACGAGCGCGGCGACGGTTCCGATCACGGTCACGGTGAGGGAGCCGGTGATCACGTAAAGCGCGCCGACTCCGGTCAGGCAGCCTTTGATCATCTTTTCCATCCCCCGTGGATCTTCATTCCGCGACGGGAGCGATGTGCGCTCACTCTTGCCCATTGAACCGTCCTCCGGTAGGTGTACTAGTACACAATAAATAGACATGACCAGGCAATTCGATGACTGGAGCTGATCTCTCGCGGCCAGGCGATGTTTCTGGCCGCCGCCGGCCAGCTCCGGAAATCCGGGCATTGTTCGATCTTGCCGGGAATTGCCGATCATCGTCGAGGTGGTCGACGTGGAGGAATGCCCGTGAGCATCGAAATGGGTCAGCACGCGGCGGACGAGCCCGCCGCGGTCGAAGCCGGTCTGCGCTGGCTCGCGACCCACCGGAACGGCGAACCGCTCAGGTTCCTGCGGTACGCGCTGGAAGACCCGACCAGCGAGTCGGCCGCCGCACTCGGCGCCCTGATCAAGCCGACGGCTTCCCTGCCCGAGGTCGCGCCCGCAGTACGAGCGTTCGCCATCTGGGGCCTGATAACCGACATTGTCGGCGGCATCGGCTCCGCCAGCGATTCCCGCCGCCGCAATACTTTACTGGCCGCGTTCCGGCTTCCGCCAGGGCAAGGGGTCGGCACACCCTGGAAAGCAACGCTCGACGATCGGTTCGAACAGTTGAAGAGGTGCGGCGCATTCGGTGACCCGCCACCAAGCACGACGACGCCGATGCACCGGGCGTGGAAACGTGCACTCGTGGAGCAACTGGTTCCCCGACTGCTCCGGAAATTCGAACAACTCAGCGGTGACGGAGAAATGTGGCGACCATACGTCGAAATCGGACGGGCCACAAATAGCACTTCTCCACCGGCACACCGGCAGGTTCTCCCCGACGGAATTGCAGGCTTCAGAACTCCTTCCCAGGGTGCACAGCCTGTGTTCATGGAGCGCATGGTAGTGATGGTGGAGATGCACCGAAGAGCCGTCTTCCGCAGGTTCACCGAGCGAAAGGTCGTTGCATGCGACGACGGTGTCGACGGTTATGTCGCACGCGCGTTGATCGGCTGGACCGACCGGCTCGCCGCGGTTCCAATCAAGGCACTGTGGGCCTGCCGGCTCGAAGCCTTACAAGGGGAACACCCAGGCGATCCAGTGTTGGCTAAGTTGCGCTTCACCAAGCCGTTGAAGCGGGATCAACGACTCACTTTCACTTCGAAGGCATTCGAGGAGCGCTCCGACGAAGAGCACTACTGGGTCGACGTGCACGTCGACCACCACGGGATCGCACCCGGCTTCCTCGACGCCGACGGAGATCCCAGCGCGGGCCTGACCATCCGAATCACCTTCGATGACCTATCTCTACCAGAATCTGCCTGGTGGTACGCAGAACAAACGGACGACGAACGGATGCGCCGCCCACCCTCAGGAGACCGTCATCTGCTTCCGGTCGAAGACGGCTTCGTGCAACACACTTTTCGTGAGCCCTGCCACCCACGGGAGAACTACGGGCTTGGATTCCGCTGGCCGTCGTCCTGACAGCAGGAAAGCATTGACGTGAGCCGAGGAAGTGCTATCGTCGATCAAGAGCAAGGCCATGAGGAGGCGAATCAACATGGCCCGCCCTCCGACTAGACGAGATACGGGTCCCGCCTAGTTATTTCCGGTGCTTCCGCCGTTACCTTCGCCGCCAGCACCGTGCGTTACCACAAGTAACCTCCTCAACTTTCACAGGAGAACGAAGCGTCACTTCTTCGTTCAATTAAAACCGACCGGCCGGTCCCGTGTAGTGACGGGACCGGCCGGCTGATTGTTCAGTCGACCGCCAATGTACAGGACAGTTCGGACGCTCTCGGCAAGTGGGGTGAGGGTAATTTCCGACGGCTGTGTAGTGAATCCGCGAAGTATTCCCTTCCTGACCTTCGGCGCGTACTCAAGCGTCCGTCGAGTCGTCGCTGGGCATGGCGAAGAGCGGGCTGCGCATGACACCTGGGGAAGGCCGATACAACCATTCGATCGCCGTGGACATGACTGAGCGCGTCGGCCTCTGGCTGACCTGCAGGCCCCGGCTCAGCCCGCGCGGTGGCCTCGCATCGCCGCGGCCAGCTGGGCCCGGCCCGAGATGCCCAGCTTGCGGTACGAGCTGGTCAGGTGCTTCTCCACCGCCCGCACCGTGACCTCCAGCAGCTCCGCGATGTCCCGGTTGCGGCGCCCCGACACCGCCAGCTCCACCACCCGCTGCTCGGTCGCCGTCAGCGGGCCACCGTCGGAGGGGTCGGCCGGTTCCGGAGCCGATCCGGACAGCCAGTGCGCGCCGCACGCCGCGGCCAGGCGACGGCCTTCCTCGAGGTTCTCCGGCGCGTCCGGGCCGGTGTCGCGTTCGCCGAGCAGGATCAGCGTGCGGGCCAGTTCGAGCCGGTCGCCCGAGCGGGACAGCGCTTCCGCGGCCTCGCGCAGCAGCGGCACCGCGTCCTCGTCGCGGTCGAGCAGGGTCGCGCGCACGCGCAGGGCGCGTCCCACGGCGGCCGGCGCGCCCCACGCCCGGGCCCGCGATGCTTCGTCCTGCGCGACCGCCTCGGCCCGCACGGGATCGTCGGTCGCCGCCAGCAGCAACGCTATCCGGCCGCGCAGAGGCCGCAGGACGCCGTTCACGCGACCGGAGCGTTCCAGCTGGTGCGCGCAGTCGAGGAAGTACTCGGTGGCCGCCGTGTGGTTGGCCTCGGTCAGCGCCAGCGCGCCGTGGGCCAGCGACCGCAGCCACGGCTCGTGCTCCGGCTCCAGGTGGTCGACGACCACTCGCGCCAGCGCCGGATCCCGTTGCTCCACGGCGATTTCGGCCAGCACGCGCATCGCCGTCGAGGTGATGCCGATCCGGCTGGGCCCGGCCGAGGCCAGCACCGCCTGCGCCCGCTCGCGAGCCACGGCGAGCTGCCCCGACGCGGCGGCCACCACGGCCTGTCCCGTCCAGGCGACCAGCGTCGGCAGGTCCGGGTCGGCGGCCGGGCCGCAGGCCGCGGCGAGCCACGACTCGACGCCTTCGAGCGCGTCGGCGGCCACCAGCACGAGCACCGTCAGCGGCAGGGTGGTGTACATCTGGTTCGGTGAGCCGGGTTCCCGCTCCAGCACCTGCCGCGCTATGTCCACAATGGACTCCCGCGGCGCCGCGTCGGCGACGGTGGCCAGGTACAGCAGGACCGCCACCAGCTCCCGCTGGGCCGGCGACCCGTGCGCCGGCGCGTCGCCCAGCCCGGCCAGCCGCTTCGCCGCGTCGGTCCCCGACCCCGGCACGCCCCGCTCGAGGTACCGCAGCCGGGCCTCCAGCCGCAACGCCGCTTCGGCCGCATCCGGCCCCGGTTCGCTCCGCAGCTGGGCGAGCACCTGCCGGACCTGGCGGATGTCGGGGGCGAACCGGGCGCCGGTCACCACCGGCAGCAGGCCGAGCGCGAACGCGCGGTCCGCCGGGTCCCGCAGCAGGCCCAGCGCCTGGTGCAGGTGCCGGTGCGCGGCGGCCAGGTCGTACCCGCGTTCGACGGCGGCGAGGTCGACGAGCAGCTCCGCGCGGTCGGCACCCGGGTGGGCCAGCGCGTGGCGCAGGTACTGCGCGGCGGTGCGCGGCTCGGCGTTCGTCAGCGCGGCACCGGCCGCGGTCCGCAGCACCTCCGCGGCCCAGGGCTCGGGTTCGGCGACGGTCGCCAGCAGCTGCCGCCCGATCTGCTCGACGGGACGGCCGTACCGGTAGAAGACGTTCGCCGCGCGCAGGTGCAGCCGGTCCTGCTCCCCCGCGGTCAGCTGGTCGGCGACGAGGTCGCCGACCATGGCGCCGGCGAACCGCAGCAGCCCGCCCGCCGGGTCCTCGACGAGCCCGAGGCGCCGCAACGCCCGCGCCACCGCGTCGAAGTCCGGCAGGTCGAGGCCGGCCACCTCGGCGACGACGTCGGCCTCGGTCGCCTCGCCGAGCGCGGCCATCGCGTTCGCCACCGCGCCGACGGCGGCCGGCTGCGCGCGCAGGCACCGGGTCAGCCGGGCCGCGGCGGGTGAGGGCCGCAGGGCTGCGAGATCGGCGGCGGCCGCGGCGATCGGGTGCAGGCCGTGCCCGAGCATCGTGTTGACCAGGGCGTCCAGCAGCATCGGCGAACCGCCGGTGCGGGTGTGGCAGGCGTCGGCGAACTCGTCCTCGGGCGGGACCCCGCAGCGGGCGGTCAGGTAGGCCCACACGCCGCCGGCCGAGAGCGGGGTGGCGTGCACCGTGCGTGCCGCGGTGTGGGCGATGTCCTTGACGACCACGTCGTCCGCGGCGTCGTCACCTTCCAGCAGCGTCGCCACGACGAGGACCCGCAGCCCGCCCATCCGGTTGGCCAGGTAGGCGAGCCACCGCAGCGACGCCGCGTCCGCCCACTGCAGGTCGTCGACGAGCAGCGCCACCGGGCCGGTGTCGTGGACGACCTCGGTGAACAGCTCCAGCAGCTCGTGCAGCACGAGGTGCGCGCGCCGCGGGTCGGGCGGCGCGGGCGGGTGGTCGAGGTCCGGCCGCACTTCGGCGGGCAGCTCCCGCCGGCGTCCGGCCTCCAGCAGCGGTTCCAGCAGCAGCCAGACGACGCCGTGGGCGACCTGGCGCTCCAGCGGCGTCGCCACGGCCCGCACGACACGCAGGCCGCGCGCCGCGGCCTCTTCGCCGGCCGCGTGCAGCAGGGCGGAACGGCCGGTGCCGAGCCCGCCGCGGACGACGACGAACTCCCCCGCCCCGCCGCGCACCCGGGCGACCGCGGCGGCGAGCGCGGCCAGCTGTTCCGCGCGCTCGATCATCATGACGACGGATCAGAGCTCCTTGTCCAGCGCGGCGAACAGCTCGCGCAGCTCGGTCCGCCCGGTCACCTCGAGCTGCCGGTAGATCGCGGTCAGCCGCAGCTCGACGGCGCGCTTGCTGATCCCGAGCTCGGCCGCCAGCTCGGCGTTGGACGCGTCGGCCAGCACGCGGCGCACGAGGTCGGCCGCCTTCGGGGAGAGCGCCCGCCAGCGCCGGGACACCGTGCGGTGCGACGTCAGCGGCTTCGGCCGTTCGGAAAGGCGTTTGCCGAGGTCGGCGAGGCGGGCGGTCGCCCAGCCGAGCTGGTAGGCCGTGGCCAGCCGCTCGGCCTCGCGCAGCAGGCGCGCGACGCCGCCGGTCTGGCCGCGGTTGAGCTGCGCGGCGGCGAGCAGCAGCTGTGCCTCGACGTAGAGGACACGGGCCGGGGACTGCTGGAGCGCGTTGACCGCCTGGGTCAGCCGGAACACCGCGTCCTCGGACCGGACCGCGACCCCGGCGCCCAGGTGGGTCCGCCCGATCGCGGTACGGGTGCCCCAGGCCTGCGCCAGCTGCCATTCCTCGCTGATCATCGCGGCGGCGGTGTGCTCGTCGCCGAGGGCCTGGGCCGCGATCGCGACGTGCGAGCGCCACGGCACCAGGCCGGGGTTCGTCCAGCCGACGGCGTTCATCCGCCGGCCGCACTCCTGGAACAGGCCCAGCGCCCGGTGGTGGCGTTTCAGGTCGAGCTCCAGGAGCCCGCGCATGAACAGCAGGTACGGCGAGGAGAACTGCATCCCGCCGTCGCCGGCCGCCGCGTCGACGGCGCGCTGGGCGGCCGCGAGATCCCCGCGGGTGAGCGCGGTGGCGATCGAGACGGTGCCGAGCGACCCGGCCACGGTCGGCGGCCAGCCACCCGGCGGACCGGCCGCGGTGGCCTCGGCCAGCGCCTCTTCGGCGTCCTGGACACGGCCGCGCTGCAGGTGGATCCACGCGCGGCCGGTCAGGGCCAGCGCGACGGGAACCCGGGCCCCGGCGGCGCTCGCGTCGGCCAGCACCCCGTCGTAGACGGAAAGGGCCTCCAGCACGTCGTCGGTCTGGCCGAGGGTGGCGGCCAGCGCCAGCCTCGGCGAGTACAGGGAAATCCGCTCGTGCGGCGACTCGCAGGCCCGGCGGGCCAGGCGCCGGGCCGCCTTGGCGTCGCGGCAGGCCATCGTCCTCAGCCACGACGCGGCGGCCGCCTGCGCCGGGCTCATGGCGGCCGGATCGACGTCCGCGGCGGCGGGAATGCCGAGAGCGGCCGCGCCGCTGCCGGTCCCTTCGGCCAGCCAGTGCAGCGCCGCGAGATCCGCGCGGTCGCGGTCGCCGAGCCTCGCGCCGCTCAGCCCGGCCAGCTCGCGCAGCGCGTCGTCCTTGGCGCCCCGCTGCATCATCAGGTCCACTGCGGACAGTCGCGTTCGGACGGACTCGCCGTCGGCCGACACCCGGGTCGCGCGGGCCAGCCGCAGGTCCCCGGTGAAGTGGCACGACGACGCCTCGACCGTTTCGAGCTCCAGGCGCAGCCGCGCCGACGTCCCGGCCGGCACCGGCTCGGCCAGCGCCCGGCGGTAGTAGCGCGCCGCGCCGGCGTGGTCGCCGGCTTCGCGGCGGCGCAACGCGGCCGCGCGCAACGTCTCCAGCGCCCAGGCCTCCCCGACCGGCTCCGAGCCGAGCAGCAACCCGGCGACGTCCTCCTCCGGAGCGGCCCGGCGGTGCCCGAGTTCGGCCGCGCGGCGCCGCGTCGCGGCCCGCTCGGCCGGACCGGTCGCGGCCAGCACCCAGGTGGCCACCTGGGGGTTCATCGGCTCGGCGGGGTCGGTGCCGACCAGGCCGGAGTCGGCCAGCACCCGCAACGCCCGGCTCAGCGGCATGCCGAGCGGGCCGGCGAGCGGCCGCAGGTAGGCCTCGTCGAGGGTGCCGACCGCGGCGATCGTCCGCACGAGCGCGGCGAGGTCGGCCGGCAGCCGGGCGAGCAGGTCGAGCACGACGTCACGCCGGACGTCCGCGGTGATCGCGTCGATCTCCGGCCCGGGACCGGCGGCCGCGCGGGCGAGCACCTCGGTCAGCAGCGCGGGGTTGCCGCGGGTGGCCTCGTACACCTCGGTGACGGGCGGGCGCGGCGCCGGCCCGGCGTGCACCACGCGGCGGACGGCGGCCTCGCTCAGCGGGCGCAGCCGCACGACGTGCCGGTTCTCCCAGGGCAGGCCACCCACCGGCTCCTCGCCGTCGGACCCGGCCGGCCCGGAGTGGGCGGCGAGCAGCAGCACGGGATCGTGTCCCCGGCGCCGTTGCAGCGCGGCCAGCCAGGCGGCGGACTCCTCGTCGGCGAGGGTGAGATCGTCGACGACGAGCAGCACCGGCCGCCGCCGCGCCGATTCCAGGAGCCGCTGGCAGAGCAGTTCGTGCAGGACGGGCACATCAGGCCCGCCTTCGAGCGCGGCGCGCAGCCACGGGAGGTCCGCGAGTTCCGGCACGGGGGTGAGCAGCTGGGAGAGCAGGCCGTAGGGCAGACCGGCCTCGGTGGCCGAGCCCCGGGCGGCGAACACCTGCAGCCCCCGTTCGGCGGCCCGCGCGGCGATTTCGCCGAGCAGCGCGGTGCGCCCGCTCCCGGCGGGACCGAGCACGAGCGCCGACCCGGCGCGGCCGCGTTCGAGCTCCCCGAGGAGGCCGGTGAGGAGCCGCAGCTCGGCCTCGCGTTCGACGAGCTGGTCACCACCCTCGGCTTCGATCCGCCGCACGGCGCTCACCTTGCACCGCCGGGAAGGCGGGGCATCGGCGGGAACGCTTGCTGCCACGGGACAATCTGAGCCGTCGTTCCGGCCGCGAACCACCGGCGGCGCCATTCGCCGAGAGCGGGCCGGCCGCAGCCGCCAGCCGCCCCACCGAGCGCCGCGCCTCTACCGAGAGCGAACTCACCGAAGGAACCCCGCTCCCCCTCAACGCAAACCGCCCCACGCTGCCGAACGCAAGCCATCCCACCGGGCGCCACGCCCACCGGAATCTCACCGAGGGCAGACTCACCACAGGAAACCCGTTCCCCCACAGGACGAACCGACCCATGCCGCCGGCCGCGAGCCGCCCCGATGGAACCCGCGAATCGCCGTGCCGTGCTCACCCGAGGCCCCTCAACCCCGGCCGCGAGCCGCCACCCCGGACTCACCGGACACCGCCGAGCACACCCGGGCGGCCGTCGTCCGTCTGGTCCAGTGCCGCGGCCAGCTCGGCTCGGCCCGTGATGCGCAGCTTGCGGTACACGCTCGTCAGGTGCGTCTCCACCGTCCGGACCGTCACGAACAGCCGCTCCGCGATGACCCGGTTGCTGACCCCGCGCCCGGCGAGGCCCGCCGTGAGCCGCTCGGCCGGGCTCAGCGTCGACACCGGGGTCACCTGGCTCGGGATGCCCGCCTCGGCCGCCGTCTGCTGGGCGCGGTGGAGCAGGCGCCGGTCGCCGCTGCGGAGGCTCAGTTCCGCCGCGCGCCGCAGCCGGGCGCGGGCCGCCGCCGTGTCGCCCGCCTCGACCAGCGTGCGGCCGAGCTGGAACTCCGCCAGGGCTTCCTCCAGGCGCGCGGGCGAGCCGGCCAGGATGGCGGCCGCCTCCTCCAGCAGGCCGATCCGGTCGTCGCCGGGGGTGGCGACCGCCGTCGCGAGGCGGGCCATGCCGACCGCGCGCGGGGTGCCCCACCGCAGCGCCGGGCCGGTGCCCTCGGCGGCCAGGTCGGCCGCCGCGTCGTAGCGCCCTTCGTCGGCCAGCAGGCACGCGGCCTCGAACCACCACGGCGCCAGCAGCGGATTCCCGATGCCGACCTCGGCGAGGCTTGCCCCGCACCGGCGGAACAACGCCAGCGCCGCGTCGACCTCCCCGGACGCCCACCGGACCCGCGCGTCGACGAGCTGGAACCACGGCCGCATCACCGTGTGCTCCCACAGCTGCGGCGAGTCCGCTTCCCGCAGCAGCTCCGCCGCCTTCGCGGTGTCGCCCTGCTGCGCGACGACCGTCGCGAGCGCGATCCGCGGCACGACACCGCCGGTGCGGCCGTCGGCGCGGCGGCCGAGCGCGTAGGCCTGCCCGGCGTCCGCGGCCGCCGCGATGAGGTCGCCGCACCAGTGCCCGAGCAGCCCGCGGAAGGCCAGGTACTCGCTGCGCTGCGCCGGGACCAGCTCGATCACGCGGCTCAGCTCGTCGCGCGCCACGTCGACCTCGTCGGCCAGCAGCAACGCCAGGACGGTCGCGCTGACCGCCGAATCGTCGGCGATCGGGTCGTACCCGCGGATCGCCCGGATCGCCCACTCGGCCGACTGCCGCGAGCGGGCGCCGTCGAGCGCGGCGACGACGGCGCAGACCGCCAGGTGCCCGGCGTCGACGACGTCGTCCCCGGGGCGCAGCCGGGCGCCGAGTTTCGGCAGGCTGTCGCGGTCTTCGATGCCCACCAGGCACAGCAGCGCCTCGAGCGACACCCGCAGCTGGGGATCGGCGTCCGCGCCGAGCTCGGAGAGAGCGCTTTCCAGGACGGTCACGGCCGCGCCGCACCGCCGGGCGACGAGCGCCAGCCGGCCCAGCTTCACCGCGGTGCGGGCCCGCTCGGCCGGGTCCCGCTGCAGGTCCAGGGCCCGTAGCAGCAGGTCGAACCCGCCGGCCGGCTCGAGCAGCGCGACGGTCTCGGCGAGCTGGACGGCCAGGCCGGCGTCGGACGGCCGGGCGGCGGCCGCGGGCCGCAGGTAGCGCACCGCGTCCCAGGGCGCGCCCCGGTCGCAGGCGCTGCGCGCGGCGTCGCGCAGCAGGTCGGCCATCCACGGTTCCAGCGCGTCCAGTTCGAGCAGCTGCTCGGCGACCTCCTCCGGCGACCCGGCCGCGTCGCTGAGCAGGGTCGCGGCGGTGCGGCGCAGGCGGTTCAGCTCGGCGGGCTCGACGGCGCCGAGCAGGCCGTCGCGGACCGGGTCGTGCCGGAAGGCGAGCCCGTCGGTCGCCAGGATGTGCTGGCTGCGCAGTACTTCCACGGCGGTGGCGGCGGTGCGCACCGGCACCTCGGCCAGCCGTGCGACCATCGAGAGGTCCTGGCCGCCGAGCACCGCGACGGCCGTCGCGACGGTCCGGGCGTACCCGGGGACGCCGGCGAACAACGAGCGGATCAGCGCCGCCCCGGCCGCGGACCCGGCCACCGGCGCCACGCCGGCCGCGACCTTGCGCAGCTCGTCGAGCATCTCCCGCAGCAGCAACGGGTTCCCGCCGGACTGCTCGACGCAGTGCCGCACGAACCGCTCCCCCGGCTCCGAGCCGACGGCCTCGCGCGCCAGCGCGGCGACCGCCGAGGCGGGCAGCGGGCCGAGGTCGAGGACTTCGGTGCCGTACCAGGATTCGAGGTCGGAGAGCCGCTCGGCCGCGCCGGCCGGGCCGTCGGCGGCCGAGCGGACCAGGATCATCCGCAGCGGCAGCCGGGTGGCACGCCGGGCGAGCAGGCTGAGCCACCGCACGGTCGGCTCGTCGCACCACTGGACGTCGTCGACGGCGAACACGATCCCGGGTTTCCCGGCGGCCCAGGCGGCGAAGTCCGCGTACCACGCGGCGAACGCGTCCGGTTCGGGTTCCGGGTCCGCGACCGGAGCACCGGCTTCGCGCAGGGCGGCGAGCAGTCCCCGGGACGCCGCGGCGCCGTCACCGGCCACGCCGGCGCTCCGGCAGACGACGGTGTCCGCGCGGGCGGCCAGTGCGGCGTCGAGCAGGCTGGTCTTGCCGATGCCGGCCCGGCCGCGCAGGACGACGACGGAGCTTTCCCGGGGGGCGCCGGCGCTCAGCCGCGCGGCGAGCCGGCGCAGCTCGGCGTCGCGCCCGGCCAGCGGCCGCCCGGCTGTCCCGGCGTCCCGGTCCACCATCGCGTTTCCCCGTCCTCCCATCGGACCCGTTCCCGTCACACAGAGCGAACAGTCCTTCACGTGTTCCCATCTCATCGCGTGATCGTCTTACCGAACAGAGCGACCACACCCGGCAGGGGTTATCCCTCACTACCGGGATCACCGTGCTCATCTGAGCAGTACGGTGGGTGCCGAGCGAGATGCGAAGGCGTGCATGAAAGGGGCTTTTACCAGCGGTTTTGCCCCAAAGGCCACAAACTCTGGACAGGTCGTCCGCTCAGATGTGCACTTGGGGCGACACAACGTCGTTGCGTAACCACCCGGGAGGACCACGGTGCCGGCCCGGCGGCCCGGAACCGGTTACGAAGACCGCACCGTGACCACGCGGGCGCTTCACCGCACGGCCACTTCCGCTTCATGATCGGCGGCGTCAGCTCGCGCGGCGGCACTCCGGCACCCGCGGCGGCCACGCCGTGGAGTCGAGCAGCCCGGAGGCGAAGGCCCGCGAAATCAGCTCGACGCGGTTGCGCGACTTGAACTTCCGCTGCAGGCGGGCGACGTGGTAGTCGATCCCCTGGCGGCTCAGGTAGAACTTGTCGGCCATCTCCAGGCTGGACATGCCGCTCGCGATGCCCTGCAGGATCTTGGCTTCGATGCCGGTGACCGAGCCGGCGAGCTCCGCGCGGGCCCCGGCGAGCCCGGCCGGCGCCGTCTCCGGCAGCACGGTCAGCAGGATCGCCGCACCGGGCGCCCGCATCCGGCCGGCCACGATGGTCACCCGGTCGGCGCCGGCCGGCACCAGACCGCTGATGCTGCCGCGAAAGCGCTGCTCGCGCCCTTCGGCGACCCGGTTCAGCCGCTCGCGCAGGTAGTCCGGCCCGGTGGCGACGAGCTCGGGGAACGACTCGCCGAGCACCTCGGCCGGGCGGCGGCCGAGCCAGCGGAAGAAAGCGGCGTTGCCCCCGCCGAGCCGCAGCCCGGCGCCGAGCGCGGCCAGCGGCATGTCCGCGCTTTCCACGAAGTCGCCGATGATTCCGGTTCGTGCGTCACGGGCCGCGTCCAGTGTGCGCGGGCCGATCGGGGAAATGGTTCGGATGCCGGCCATGGAAAGCCCCCTTCTTCCTGAGCTTTGCGTGTCCACCAATGCTCGTCCCCTGATGAGGACACGGCAGACACTACGAAGGGGTTATCAGCACGGTCAACGAATTCCGGGTGGGTGGAAGAGAAGTTCGTGGCCACCGAACCCGCCTTGCGGGACGGACCGCACCGAAGGTTCGGTATGCCGGACCCCGCAGGCAAATCCCCTGTTCAGCGACCCGATCCCGGCACCGGCGGGGCCGTACCCCGCCCCCGCGGGGCGAATTCCGCACCGCGCACCGGCGAACAATTCGCGAACGGCCCGGAGGGGGTTCGGGCAACCGCGTTGCCCGTTTACCCGGGCCGTACAGCGCGTTTCCCTTGCCAAGATAGCACCAAAACTCCCGGTTCTTGACCTGAACTTAAGGTTGATTCGGGTTGCTGTTCCGTGCTAACGCGCTCGGGCCAGGATGAGCGCGCGAAAGAACCTTCGGTGAACCTTAAGCCCGGCACGTCCGGCACGGTGCCAACGGGCGGTCCGCTCGTCGCGAACAGACCCACTCGCACCCGGCTCGCGGCCTCGGCACCAGAGCCGCGGCACACCGCGACGGCCACCTGCCACCACAGGCCGCGCTCCGAAGCTCTGCGGCGCCTCGATGCGGCCGCCGCGCCCCCGGCTCCAGCCGCGACCTTCACCGCACCTCCCGCCAGGCGGGCTCGGCACCGCACCACCGCGGTCAGCCGTCACCGCGACCTACTCCGAACGCGGAAAGCTCCGCCGCGCCCCCGAGCCCCAGGCGCGACCTTCACCGCACCTCCCGCCAGGCGGCCTTGACACCGCACCACCGCGGTCAACCATCACCGCCACCTACTCCGAACGCGGAAAGCTCCGCCGCGCCCCCGAGCCCCAGGCGCGACCTTCACCGCACGTCCCACCGGGCGGCCTACCCCAACCGACGCCCGGCGC
>NZ_JBICSQ010000075.1:0-40127 GCF_043197175.1 Amycolatopsis sp. NPDC049252 | reverse complement strand
CTCGCCGCCGAGGAAGATCCCGTCGACGAACCGCAGGCCGATGAGCAGGCCGACCGACCACACCCCGATCGTCTCGTGACCGGGCAGGCACGCGGTCAGCAGCGTGATGACACCGAAGCCGCCGACCGCGACCAGGGTGGTGCGCTTGCGGCCGACGGTGTCGGCGAAGTGCCCGAAGATGATCGCACCGAGCGGGCGGCCGATGAGCGTGGACGCGAACACGAGCGACGCCAGCAGCGCCGTCGTGCTCGCGCTGAGGTTGGCCGCCTGGAAGTACGCCGTCGCCGGCGCGAGCACCACGATCGGCAGGTAGATGTCGAACTGGTCGACGAAGTAGGCGAGGGTTCCGCCGCGGACGGCGGCGCGCACCTTGGCGCTGTCCGGGCCGTGCGGGACGCGGGGACGAGCCGGCGTCTGCGGCTCCACGGCGGGGGGCGGTGTGGACATCGTCGTCCTCCGAGGGCTCTGGCTATCCGCAGCTCACGCATCGCGACGACCCGTACAATCCGAACTGCGTGTTCACGAAGTGAACGTATGACACCGTAAGCATGTGTCCCGCGATGCACAAGAGCGGCCTGGAAACGTTCTGCGACCCAGCCCTCTCGGCTGCGCTCCGGTCACGAAGCCCGGTCGCCCGCGGACGCCCCGCGACGAGCGCGGCACGCTCGTTCCGGGTGACTCACCAGCCCCGTATGACCTGCGAGCCCATGGCTCCGACGACCGCCGCGTCCGGCCGTCGACCTGCGAACCTTCCCGGCGCTCGCCGAACCGACCTCGCCCACCCCGGGAAGAGGGCCTCAGGAGGGCGCCGAGGCCGAGCGCCCCCAGGGTTGACACGCGGTCTTATAGTGAACTTCGAATTCACAATGCGAACGAAGGGCGACCTCATGAGCCAGCGTCCCGCCATCACCTCCGTCCTGGACGGCCTGGTCGACATGCACGTCCACTCCGGGCCCAGTCCGTTCCCCCGCCGGTTCGACCACGTCGAGGCCGCGCAGGACGGGGCCCGGATCGGGATGCGCGCGATGGTCGCGAAGTCCCACCACCACAACACCCAGATGGACGTCCTCGCGATGAAGGGGCGCCTCGAAGGCGTCGCCGCCCAGGTCTACGGCGGCATCGCGCTCAACAGCACCGTCGGCGGGCTCAACGTGCACGCCGTGCGCATGTGCCTGCGCATGGGCGGCAAGGTCGTCTGGTTCCCGACGATCTCCTCCGGACGGCACATCGACTGCCACCCCGAGGACGGCGCCTTCCCGACCACGACCGTGCCGTTGACGCTGGAGCGCATCGACATCGTCGACGAGAGCGGCGAGCTCAAGCCCGCGACGATCGAGATCCTCGACGAGATCAAGGACCAGGGCGCCGTGCTCAACGGCGGGCACATGTACCCCGAGTACATCAAGACGCTCTTCACCGCGGCGAAGGAACGCGGGATGAAGCGGATGGTGGTCAGCCACCCCGACTTCGTGATCGGCGCCGACCCGGAGCTGTGCCGAGAGCTGATCGAGCTCGGCGCGTTCGTCGAGCACGAGGTCGGCATGTACGACCCCGAGGGCACCCAGAAATGGGACCCGAAGCAGTTGCTGACCTGGGTCGAGACGCTCGGACCGGAGCACATCGTGCTGGCTTCGGACTTCGGCCAGAAGGCCAACCCCAAGCCGGTGGACGCGTGGATGCGCGTCGGCGAGGCGCTGCTCGACCTCGGCCTGCCGGAGAAGGACCTGCGGCGCATGGTCCGCGACAACCCGGCCTACCTGCTCGACCTCGACGCCTGAGCGAAAGGACTCCCCGTGTACGAAAAGGACGATCCCCGGTCCGCACTGGCGACCGCGGCGCGACCGGACAACGGCGCCGCGATCACCGCCGCGCAGTACCTCGACCTGCACGAAAACGAGGTCGTGCGCGCGCATAACGTCATCCTGATCCACACCGAGGCGCACTCCGGTGACGACCTCGACAACGGGTACCTGGAGGGCGAGCTCGCGATCGTCGTGACCGGCGCCTCCCCCGCGTTCACCCTCTTCACCGACGACGGCGCCACCCGGATCGCCGAACCCGGGCTCGTCGTCGCCCCGCCCGGCGCGTCCCGGATCAGCGTCGAGGGTGACGGGCCGCTCGTCCGTCTGGTCGAGGCGACCGAACGCGACTGGCGTGACCGGCCGGCCAACGCCGCCGCCTACGCCGAAAACCACCCGCGGGTCACGCTCCTGCGGCGGTGGCCGGAACCGGCCGGCGGCCACCGCGTCCGGTTCTACCCGTTGTCGGAGATCCCGCAGGACCCGAAGCGGTTCGGGCGCATCTTCCGCACCCGGGCGTTCATGGTGAACTTCCTGCCCGAGCAGGACGGCCCGCGCGACCCGCACAAGCTCTCGCCGCACCACCACGACGACTTCGAGCAGCTTTCCCTTGCCGTGCAGGGAGAGTACGTCCACCACATCCGCACGCCCTGGCTCAACGACCGCACCACCTGGCGCGAAGACGAGCACGTGCGGATCGGCAGCCCGTCCGTCACCGTCATCCCGCCGCCCACCGTGCACACCTCCGAGGCGAGCGACCCGGGTGTCAACCAGCTGATCGACATCTTCAGCCCGCCGCGGGTGGACTTCTCGGAGAAACCGGGGTGGGTCCTGAACGCCGACGACTACCCGATGCCGTGAGCGGGCGCACCGGGGCCGGGCTGTTCGACCGCCCGGCCACTCCCCTGGGCACCTGGCTGAAGATCGCCTCGGGCGAGCCAGTCGAGATCATGGCGTACGCCGGGTTCGACTTCGTCGTGATCGACCTGGAGCACGCGCCACTCGACCTGCAGACCGCGTACCGGCTGATCAGCTCGGCCGCCGCGCTGGGCGTGGTGCCGATCGTGCGGGTGCCGGACACGACGGCGTCGACCATCCAGAAGATCCTCGACGCGGGCGCCATGGGCATCCTCGTGCCGCACGTCGACACGGTGGAGCAGGCGGCCGCCGTCGGGCGCGCGTGCCGGTTCCCGCCCCACGGCGTCCGCGGTGCCGGCGGCACCAGCCGCGCCGGGGCGTGGGGCCTGCGGCCGACCGCCGAGTACCTCGCCACCGGCAACGACGACGTCCTCTGCATCCCGCAGCTGGAAAGCGTCGAAGCGATCAAGGCCGCGCCGGAGATCCTGGCCCTGGACACCGTGGACGCGGTGTTCGTCGGCGCCGCGGACCTGTCGATGTCGATGGGGTCCACCCCGGCCTCCCCCGACGTGCTCGACCTGATCCGCTCGGCGATCGAGGCCGCGCACGCGGCGGGCAAGCGCTGCGGGCTCGCGTTCGGCGGGGTGCCCGAGCGGGCCGCGCAGGCGGTGCGCGACGGCTGCGACTTCGTCCTGCTCAGCAACGACACGACGATGCTGGCGGACGCCGCGCGGAATCTGGTGAAGGCGTTCCGGGAAGCCGACGGATGACGCTCTTGTTGCCGCGCAACGCGTTGTCGATCGCGGAACTCGACGATCTCGACCACGACGGCGTGGTCCGGTTCGTGCGCGGGCTCGAAGAAGCCGGGCACCGGATGGTCTGGATCCCCGAGGTCGCCGGGCGTGAGGCGTTCACGACCGCGGCCCTGGTGCTGCAGTCCACGGAACGGCTGATCGTCGGCAACGGGGTCGCCCGCGCGCTCGAACGCGTGCCGAAGTCGGCGGCGTCGGCGGCGCGGGACCTCGCCGGCGGTTATCCCGGCCGGTACGTGCTGGGGCTCGGGGTGAGCGGGGCGGTCCGCGAACGCGGGGTCGGACCGCTGCCGTTCCTCCGCGGCTACCTCGACGGGGTCGACAAGACACTCGGCGACGCCCGGGTGCCGCGGGTGCTCGGCGCGTACTCGGAAGGCATCACCCGCCTGGCCGCCGAACGGGCCGACGGCCTGCTCACGTTCCTCGTCACGCCCGAGCACACCCGCTGGGCGCGCGAGACGATCGGGCCGGACCTGTTCCTGTCGGTCGTCCAGTGGGCGGTCGTGGGCCGGTCCCGGGCGGCGGCCCGGGACGTCGCCCGCGAGCGGCTCGCCTACTACCTGACCCTGCCGCACCAGCTCGCCAAGCTGACGCGGCTCGGGTTCACCGACGCCGACCTCACGCCACCGGGGTCCAACCGGCTGCTCGACGCGCTTGTCGCCCACGGCACCCCGGACCAGGTGCGCGAGTCGCTGCGGCAGCAGTACGACGCGGGCGCGACCCAGGTCGCCGTCAGCCTGGTCGGCCCGCTGGACGACGCCAAGCTCGACGCTTACCGAGCACTCGCCGAAGAGGAGAACTGATGCGGGCAGCGGAAAAAGTCATCATCACCACCGCGATCACGGGATCGGTGAACATCCCGTCCCAGAGCCCCTACCTGCCGTTGTCCGCCGCCGAGGTCAGCAAGGCGGCGCTCGAGGCGATCGCCGCCGGGTCCGCCGTCGTGCACCTGCACGCCCGGCACCCCGACGGGCGGCCCGCGTTCGAGCCGGAGGTCTTCGACGAGATCCTCGAGCCGATCACGGCGGAGACCGACGCCGTCATCAACATCACCACCGGCGGCGCTTCGTCGATGTCCATGGACCAGCGGCTCGCGGCGGCCCACCACGTGCGGCCGGAGCTCGCGTCGCTGAACATGGGGTCGATGAACTTCGTCTACTCGGGCATCGCCGACAAGGTCACCGAGTGGAAGCACGACTGGGAGAAGCCGTACGTCCTCAACACCTACTCCCACCCGTTCGTGAACACCTTTGACAAGATCGAGCACACCCTGCGCACGCTCGGCGCGGCCGGCACCCGGTTCGAGTACGAGTGTTACGACATCGGGCACCTGTACTCGCTCGCCCACTTCGCCGAGAAGGGCCTGGCGAAGCCGCCCCTGCTGATCCAGGGTGTGTTCGGCGTCCTCGGCGGGATCGGCGCCGACCACGCGAACCTGGAGCACATGGTGCGGATCGCCGACAAGCTCTTCGGCGACGACTACCAGTTCTCGGCGTTCGCGGCCGGGCGTGACCAGCTGGCGTTCGGCACGCACAGCGCGTGGCTCGGCGGGCACGTGCGGGTCGGTCTCGAGGACAGCCTCTGGATCGGCAAGGGCGAGCTCGCGGAGAGCAACGCCCAGCAGGTGCGGAAGATCCGCGCCGTCGTCGAGGACATGGGCAAGCAGATCGCCACCCCGGACGAGGCGCGGGCGATGCTCGCGCTCCGCGGCGCCACCACCAAGGAGAATTCATGAACACCCCCCTGCTCGCGGGCAAGGTCGTCCTCGTCGTCGGCGCCAGCTCGGGCATCGGCGCCGAGGCCGCGCGCGTCTTCGCCGAAGACGGCGCGTCGGTGATGCTCGTCGCCCGCACCGAAGAACCGCTTGCGGCGCTGGCGAAAACCCTCGACGCGGCCGGCCACGACGTCGCGTACACGACCGGTGATGTCGCGGACGCGGCGAGCGTCGCCGCCTTCGTCGACGCGACGGTCGCCAAGTTCGGCCGCCTCGACGGGGCTTACAACAACGCCGCGATGGGCCAGGGCGGCCGGCTCGACACGGTGACCGAAGCGGACTTCGACCGGATCATGGCGGTGAACGTCAAGGGCACCTGGCTGTGCCTGCGCGAAGAGGTGCGGGTGATGGAGGCGCAGGGCTTCGGCGCGATCGTCAACGTGAGCAGCATCGGCGGCCTGCGCGGCAGCTCGGGCATGGGCGCCTACCAGGCCAGCAAGCACGCGGTCATCGGCTTGACCCGCACCGCGGCGCACGACTTCGGCCCGCTCGGGATCCGCGTGAACGTGATCGCCCCGGGCCCGACCGAGTCTCCGATGCTGGACGAGCTGCGCCGCACCATCCCCGGCGGGGTGGAGGCCCGGATCGCCGCGACGCCGTTGCGCAAGGCGGGCACCGGGGCCGAGGCCGGCGCCACGGCGTCGTTCCTGCTCAGCGACCGGGCGAGCCACCTCAGCGGTGTCGTCCTCCCGGTGGACGGCGGGTTCCTTGCCTGACCTGCCTGACTTGCCTGACTTGCCCGGAACCCTGCGGCTGCCGGCGCGGGTGCACTTCGGGTACGGCGCCCGCGCCCAGCTGCCCGAGGTCGTGGCCGGGCACGGCACGCGGGTGCTCGCCGTCGTCGACCCGTTCCTCGAAACCACCCCGCACTTCGCCGCCATCCTCGGCGCCCTGACCACGGCCGGGCTCGAGGTGCGGACGTACTCCGCCATCACCCCGGAGCTGCCCGTCGGCACGCTGACCGCGGGCGCCGCCGTCGCGCGGGACCACGGGACCGAGGTCGTCCTCGCGATCGGCGGCGGCAGCGCGCTCGACGCGGCCAAGCTGATCGCGCTGCTCACCGTGCACGACGGCCCGCTCGCCCGGTTCTACGGCGAGAACCTCGTGCCGGGCCCGGTGGTCCCCGTCGTCGCAGTGCCGACGACGGCGGGCACCGGGTCGGAGGTGACGCCGGTGGCCGTGGTGTCCGACCCGGACCGCGAGCTCAAGGTCGGCATCTCCAGCCCGTTCCTCGTGCCGGCCGCCGCGGTCGTCGACCCGGAGCTGACCCTGGGCGCGCCGGCGAGCGTCACGGCGTTCTCCGGCATCGACGCGCTCGTGCACGCGGCCGAGTCGTACACCGCCCGGCCGCTGCCGCCCGGCTGGTCCGCGCCGCTCCCGGTGTTCACCGGGCGCAACGCCCTCACCGAGCCGATCGCCTTGCAAGCAGCGGAAAAGCTGGGGCCGTGGCTGCCCGCGGCCGTCCGGTCACCGGCCGATCGGGACGCCCGGCGTGAGGTCGCGCTGGGCGCGCTGCTGGCCGGGATCGCGTTCGGCTCGACGGGGACGCACCTGTGCCACGCGATCCAGTACCCGATCGGCGCGCTGACCAAGACCCCGCACGGGCTCGGCACCGGGCTGCTGCTCCCGTACGTGCTCGACGTCCTCCGCACCGAACCCGACGTAGCCCACCGGATCGCGCGGCTCGGCGCCGCGGTGGAAGGGATCCCGGAGCGCGACGCCTCGGCCGGGCGGACGGTCGCCCGCGTCGCCGGGATCAACCGGACGATCGGCGTGCCGGCGACGCTCGCCGAGATCGGCATCGGGCGCGACCAGCTGCCGCAGATCGCCGAGCTGGCCCTGAAATCGGCGCGGCTGCTGGCGATCGCGCCGGTCGAGCCGAGCGGGGAGCTGCTGCTCGACATCCTCCAGCGCGCGCACGCCGGCGCCCTCGACGACCGGAGCGCGGCGTGAAATCGCAGGTCACAGCCGTCCTGTCCCCCTGAGGAGCTACACCGGCTGTCCGTCACGGAGTGATGTGGCACCGCCCGCCGCGCTCGTAATCTCGCCGTACTCCACAAGGAAGCCCGGCGAGAGGAACCCCGATGACCACCCCCACCGAGCGGAAGCCCCGGCTGCAGCGCTTCCGGTTCCCCGTCCTGCTCGTCGCCACCGCCGTGCTGCTGGTCGCGGCCCGCGGGCTGGACGCGCTCGTGTCGGGCGTGCCGATCCTGCGCCTGCTGGTCGGGGTCGGGGCGGCCGCCGGGGCGATCGTCGCCTACAAGTGGGTGACCCGGCGGGTCGAAAACCGGGACGACATCACGGAACTGGCCACTACCGGACGCTGGGGCGGCCTCGGCCGCGGTGCGCTCATCGGCGGCGCCGCGTTCGTCGCGACCATGCTGCTCTCGATCGTGTTCACCCACGCCGACATCAGCGGCGGCTCGTTCTGGGCCTGCCTGGGTGTCGCCGGTTCGATGGCTTCCGTTGCGGTGACCGAGGAACTGCTGTTCCGCGGCGTGCTCCACCGCATCCTCGAACAGCGCGTCGGCAGCGTCATCGCCATCGTCGTCTCGTCGCTGCTGTTCGGCCTGACGCACCTGATCAACGGCAACGCCACGCTCTGGGGCACCCTGGCCATCGCCGTCGAGGGCGGCACGATGCTGGCCGTCGCCTACACCGCCACGCGGTCGCTGTGGGTGCCGATCGGCCTGCACTTCGCCTGGAACTGGCTGCAGGGCGGCGTGTTCGGGACCGCGGTCTCCGGCGCCGAGAGCGAACCCGGCCTGCTGCGCACCGTCCTTTCCGGACCGGACGCGCTCACCGGCGGCTCCTTCGGCCCGGAGGCCGGCCTGTTCGCGCTCCTGTGCTGCCTGGCGGTGACGGCGCTGCTGCTCCGCCGCGCCAAGCTCATCTCCCGGCGCTGACCAGCCCGCTCCGGTAGGCCAGCACCACGGCCTGCACCCGGTCCCGCAGGTCGAGCTTGGTCAGGATCCGGGAGACGTACGTCTTCACCGTCTCCACGCTGAGCACCAGCTCGGCCGCGATCTCCGCGTTCGACAGGCCGCCGGCGATCAGCTTCAGCACCTCCAGCTCCCGTCGCGCGAGCCCTTCCAAGGGACCGTCGGCGGGAGCAGCCGGGCGGATCCGGTCGGCGTACCGGCCGATCAGCGTCCGGGTCACCGCCGGCGCGAGCAGCGACTCGCCGCGCGCGATCGTGCGGACGCCCTCGACCAGCTCGTCCAGGGGCGCGTCCTTGAGCAGGAACCCGCTCGCCCCGGCCCGCAGCGCGTCGTAGACGTACTGGTCGACGTTGAACGTGGTGACGACCAGGACCTTCGCCGGGTTCTCGGCGCCGGGGCCGGCGACGCGGCGGGTCACCTCGATCCCGTCCAGCAGCGGCATCTGGATGTCCATCACGACGACGTCCGGGCGCAGCCGCCCGACCTCGGCGAGCGCCTCGTGGCCGTTCCCGGCCTGGCCCACCACCTCGAGGTCCGGCTGGGCGCCCAGCACCGTCACGTACCCCGCGCGGATGAGCTCCTGGTCCTCGCAGATCAGGACCCGGATCGGGTCGTCGGTCATCCTTCGCTCCTCAGGAGAATCACTGCAGGGGAATTTCGGCTCTGACGAGGAACCGGTCGCCCGACGGGCCCGCGGTGAACCGGCCGCCGAGCGCGTCGACCCGGTCGCGCAGCCCGCCCAGCCCGCGGCCCCCGGAGCCGAGCGCGCCGGCCTCGGTCGCCGGGCCCTCGGTGGTCACCTCGATTTCGAGGAGGTCGCCGCGGTAGCCGACCCGCACCGCCGCGGGACGCCCGGCGGCGTACTTGGCCGCGTTGGTCAGCGCCTCCTGCACGATCCGGTACGCGGTGAGCTCGGTTTCCGCCGGCAGCGCCGGGCGGTCGCCCTCTTCGACGAGGTCGATCACCCGGCCCGGCTGCTCGACGAGGCCGCGCAGCGCGGCCAGGCCCGGCCTGCGCGCGCCGGTGGCTTCGAGGACCCCGAGCAGGAACCGCAGTTCGGTGAGGGCGTCGCGGCCCGAGCCGGTGATGGTCTTGAGCACCTCGGGAACCCGCTCGGCCGGCAGGTACCGGGCGGCGTCGGCCTGCACCACCATGGCCGTCACGTGGTGGGTCACGACGTCGTGCAGCTCGCGGGCGAGCCGGGCCCGCTCGTCGGCCGCCGCGGCCCGGGCGGTGAGCCGCCGCCGCTCGGCCTCCTGGCGCCGCCGTTGCCGCACCATGGAGCCCAGCAGCCAGAACAGGACCAGCACCCCGTAATAGACGACGTAGACCGGCACGTCCGACGGGGATCCGCGCAACGCCAGCAGAACCGCGAAAACGACGTACCCGATCGACGCCGACGCGGGCAACGCCCGGCGCCACCGTTCTTCGTGCGCTCCAGCCGAATAGAGCGCGAAATACACGGCGAGACTGCCGATCGACGGCGGATACGCGAGCACTTCGTGGGCTGCGAAACAGATTCCGCTGACCGCGAGCGCCGCCGCGGGCCACCGGGTGCGTACCGCCAGCGGGAGCGTCTGCCCGAGCACCAGCAGCACCGCGGGGAAACCACCGTCGTGCCTCGGCAGGTCGCCGAACTGGGCCCCCAGCATCGCGAGCGCCGGCACGAACGCGGCGGCCGTGACGGCCAGGGCGAGCCCGCCGTCCCGGACCTCGAGGGTGACGCCCGCCCACCGGTTCCGCAGACGCCCCAGCTTCGGCATGGCGGGGAGCCTAGCGAGGCCCGGCTTTCCTTCGGCGGCCCCGGCCGGAAAGGTGGGCACCGACGACGACAGAAGGAGGGCGCATGACCGGCACCCCGTCCGCCTGGCAGCGCCTGGCGCCGGTGATCGACCTGGTCACCCCGCTGGCCGTCCGGGCGGCGGCCAGTCTCGGCGTGGCCGACCACCTCGCGGACGGCCCGGTCCCCGTGGCCGAGCTGGCCCGCCGGTGCGAAGCCGATCCCGACGCCCTCGACCGGCTGCTGCGGCACCTCGTCTGCCACGGCGTGTTCACCGAGCCGGCTCCCGGCACGTTCGGCACGAACGAGCTCGCGTCGCTGCTGCGCTCCGACCACCCGGCCAGGATGCGGACCGGCCTGGACCTCGCGGGCTTCGGCGGGCGGATGGACCTGGCGTTCACCGGCCTGCTGCACACGCTGCGCACCGGCGGGCCCGCCTGGGAGACGGTCTTCGGCTCGCCGTTCTGGGAGTACCTCGCCGCGAACCCGGCGATGGGCGCCTCGTTCGACGCGACCATGGCCGCCGGCACGGACTACGCGGCCGACCTGGCCGGCGGGTACGACTGGTCCGGCGCCCGGCACGTCGTCGACGTCGGCGGCGGTACCGGCGAGCTGCTGGCCGCCGTGCTGGCGGCGCACCCCGGGCTACGCGGCACGCTCGTCGACCTCCCCGAAACGGTGCGACGCGGCCGGGACCACCTGGCCGCCCGCGGCCTCGGCGACCGCTGCGACGTCGCGGGCCAGAGCTTCTTCGACCCGCTGCCGTCCGGCGGCGACGTCTACGTGCTCAGCAGCGTGCTGCACGACTGGGCCGACCGGGACGCGACCAAGATCCTGCGCCGGTGCGCCGAAGCGGCCGGGCGCGACGGCCGGGTGCTGCTCACCCAGGAGCACGGCACCGAAGGCGCCGACCGGGCGGAGATGGACCTGCGGATGCTCGTGCTGTGCGGCGGCCGCGAGCGCGGCCTCGACGACTACACCGCCCTCGCGGCCGAAGCCGGGCTGACCGTGGCCGCCGTCCACACGACCCCGATGGGCCAGGTCCTCATCGCATGCGCCCCGGCTCGCTGACCGGGTGACGCATCTTTCCTGGGGAAAGCTCCGCCTCGGGGGCCCGTGGACGTCACTTTCACGGGGAAAGATGCGCCTGCCGCCGATGGTCTTCACCCGGTCGGGGGACTTTCGTTTTGCCGGGCCGGGGGCCGGGTAGCCACGCCTCGGCCGGACGCGGGACGCGTCCCCCGGAGAAGGAGCGGTTCGTGGTCGTTCTCGGCATCACCCTCGGCGCGGGCGGACTGGTCTTCGGGATCGGCGTGCTCTTCCTGCTCGGCCTCGTGCTCCTCGTCGCCGGGCTGATGTTCCGCCTGCTCGCCCAAGAGGCGTTCTAGCCGTCCCAGGGCCGGCCCGCGAGCAGGTTCGTCACCCAGCGCACCGCGAGACGGCAGAGCGCGGCTTCCGGGCCACGCCGGTGGGCCACCACGACGTCGTCGTGCCAGAGCATCAGCGCGGTCGCGCCGCCGGCGGTCGGCGTCAGCCCGACCACCCAGCGCCGTCCGTGCGCCTCGACCGTGCGCTCGGCGGTGGTCCACCGCTTCCGCACCACGGTGACCGTCCAGGCCCGCATCGTCGCGAGCTCGGCCACCGAGGCCGGTTCACGCCGTTCCGCGGTTCGTTCGTCCACACGGGTCACTCTCGCACACCGGACCGCGATTTCCGGCCGGCTCCGGTCAGTCCCGGCGGCCGCCGGTGATCAGGCGGTAGCCGACCAGCAGGATCAGCGAGCCGAGGATGGCCAGGCCCCACGTCCGCAGGTCGAAGAACGTGCCCAGCTCGGTGTGGAAGAGCGTCTTGCCGACCCAGCCGCCGACGAACGCGCCGGCGACGCCGAGCAGGATCGTGATGATGCACCCGCCGGGGTCCTTGCCCGGCATGAGGATCTTCGCGATCACGCCGGCGATGAGCCCCAGCACGATCCAGCCGATGATGCCCACGGCCTCCGCCTTTCCTCGACGCTTCACCCAGCCGGGACAGGATGGCAGCCGGGCGCCGGGCCGGCGCGCCGAGCGAGGTCGACGTGACCTGGATCTCATTCGGGCCGCCGCTAGGGTCGTGATCATGGGTACGCCGATCACCGAAGACCTCGCCCCGACCGGCGTCCTGCGCGCCTCGATCAACCTCGGCAACGCCGTCCTGGCGCAGGGCACGCCGGACGCGCCGACCGGCGTCACCGTCGACCTCTCGCGCGAAGTCGCCGCGCGGCTGGGCGTCCCGGTCGAGTTCGCCTGTTTCGACGCCGCGCGGAAGTCGTTCGAGGCCCTGACGTCCGGCGCCGCCGACCTCTGCTTCCTCGCGATCGACCCGGCCCGCGCGGCCGAAGTCGCTTTCACCGCCCCGTATGTCGTCATCGAAGGCGTGTACGTGGTGCCGCGCGACGCGTCGTTCACCACGCCGGACGACGTCGACCGGCCGGACGTCCGGATCGGCGTCAAGCAGGGCTCCGCCTACGACCTGTTCCTCTCCCGCACCCTGAAGCACGCCACCGTCGTGCGCGGGGACGAAGGCGTCACGGCGTTCGAAACGCAGGGCCTCGAGGCGGCGGCCGGCATCCGGCAGCCGATGGCCGCCTACGCCGCCGCGCACGCGGGCGTCCGGGTCATCCCCGGCCGCTTCATGGAGATCCAGCAGGCCGTCGGCACGGGGAAGGACCGCCGCCCCGAGACCGTGGCGTTCCTGCACGACCTCGTCGAGGAGCTGAAGGCGAGCGGCTTCGTCGCCGAGTCGCTGCGCCGGGCGAACCAGCCGGACGCGGCGGTCGCTCCCCCGGCTCGGTGACTCAGGCGGCCGTCCAGGAGCGGAGCTTCTCGGGGTTGCGCACCGCCCAGAGGTGCTTGATGCGCTCACCTTCGACGTGGAACGCGATCACCGTCTCGACGACGCCGTCGCGCTGGGTGAGCAGACCGGGCCGGCCGTTGACCGTGGTCTCGCGCAAGGTCGCGCCGGACAGCGCACCCAGGATCCGGACGCAGGCCAGCGCCACGGCTCCCCCGCCGCGCATCGGCTCGAGACGGGCGTTCACCAGGCCGCCACCGTCGGCGGCCGCGGTGACGCCGGGTCGAGCAGGCCGACGAGGGCGGCGATGTCCTGGGCCTCCCAGGCCGCCTTGAAGTCCCGGACGATGCCCGCCTGCCGGGCCGTCGGGGTCACCACGGGCGCCCGCGACGCCTGGATCCGGCGGCGCGCCGAGGAGGCCAGCTGACGGCAGGCCGCCGTCGTGCGGCCGACGATCCCGGCCACTTCGGCGAACGGGTAGCGGTAGACGTCGTGCAGGACGAACGCCACCCGCTCGGCCGGGGTCATCGCCTCGAGCACCACGAGGAAGGCCATGTCGACCGACTCGTCCAGGGTGACCCGGTCGGCCGGGTCGGCGCACTCGGCAGGCCCGGGCAGCGGCTCCGGGATCCACTCCCCCACGTACGACTCCCGCCGCGCCCGCGCCGAGCCGAGCTGAGTGAGGCAGATCCGGCTCGCGACCGTCGTCAGCCAGGCCCCGGGTGACTCGATCGCGTCCCGCCCCGCCGCGGACAGGGCGTACCAGCGGGCGTAGGTCTCCTGGACGACGTCCTCGGCGTCGGTCAGGGAGCCCAGCAGCCGGTAAGCGAGGTTGGTCAGCTGACGCCGTTCGCTCGTGATCACGCTCAGGCTCGGGTCGGATCGGGTCACGCTGCCGCCTCACATTCCACGGTGCCGTTCGGTCGAACCTCTGACGAACGCACCGGCCCCGGTGTGACAGGCAGGAGGAACCATGAGCGAGTTCACCGGCGCGGCCCCCGCGGCGAGCCTGGAGCGGGCGGCCACCGCGCTGAAGGAGCACGGCTTCGGCGTCGAGATCCTCGACGACGTCGCCGCCGCACGCGCTCGGGTCGGCGAGCTCGTTCCGGACGGCGCGAGCGTGTTCACCTCGGCCAGCGAGACGACCCGGCTGTCCGGGATCGAGGAGGACCTCAACGGCGGGCGGTACGAGGCCGTCAAGCCGCGGATCCTGGTGCTGGACCGCGCCACCCGGGCCGACGACATCCGGCGGCTGATCTCGACACCGGACTTCGTCGTGGGCAGCGTCGCGGCGGTCACCGAGACCGGTTCCGTGGTGGTCGCCTCGGGCAGCGGCAGCCAGATTCCCGCCTACGGCGGCGGCGCGGGCCGCGCGATCTGGATCGTCGGGGCGCAGAAGGTGGTCCCGGACACGGCCACGGCGTTGCGCCGCCTCGAAGAGCACGCCCTCCCACTGGAAAGTGCCCGCGCCCAAGCGGTCTACGGCCGCCCGAGTGCGATCAACCGCCTGCTCGTGCTGAACGCGGAGGCGCCCGGCCGGGTCACCGTCCTGTTGCTGCGCGAGGCCGTCGGCTTCTAGCCGCCGAGCGACGTGCTGCCGTCCGGGCCGGTCACCACGACGCGGAGGGTCACCGCGCCCGCGACCGGGACCGCGGTGACCTGCCACGTCTGCGGGGTGCCGACGTCCGTGGTGCTCCGGGCCTTCGCCACCAGGCCGGAGACGCGGTCGACGGGCAGGGCGCGCAGGTCGAACGCCGGAGCCGGGACGCCGGTCGGCGCGAACACCACCGAGAGGCGGTGTTCCTCGACGACCAGGGTGAGCACCTGGAAGACGTCTGCGTGCGGCGCGAGGCCGTCGATGGCCCGGCGCAGCTCACCGGCGTCCGCCAGGGACTGCTCCGGGCCGACGGTGACCGTGGCCGAGCCCGAGGAGGACGTGACCGCCGGGGTCTCGGCGGCTTCCGCGGGCGGCGCCGGGGTGACCAGCTCGGCGCGGAACAGCAGGACGACCGCGGCCGCGCCGAGCAGGATCGCGAGGAAGACGAGAAAGCCGTGTCCCGAGCCCGCCACCGGCTTCCGGACCACAGTGGACTCGGGCGCCGAGACCAGGTTGGCCCCGGCCGCCCGCCGCGCCCACTCCGCGTCGGGCGTCACGATCCGGGCCTTCCACGGCCGGTCCGGTGGATACGCGACGACCAGGACGTCGCCCGGGCGGTAGCTCGGCAGGTCGGCCAGGTTGACGTCGAGGCGGACCTCGGTGCGGAACGACGGCTCGCCGTGCGGTGCGACGGTGAGGTCGAACCGGACCGGCACGTCACCGGTCTCCGTGCCGCCGGCGCGCAGGCTCTCGATCTTGGCGAGCGCCGTGCGCGGCACGACCGCCGCTTCCCGCACCCGCCGCGGCATCCCGGCGACGACCAGGAGCAGGCCGTAGGCGAGCGGGAGTCCCACCGCGGTGAGGATCAGCGGGACGTTCTCGAGGATGATGCCGACGACGAAGGCGCTCAGCGTCACCCCGATGAAGGCGCCGGTCAGGAACCCGCGGACGAGCCTGGTCATGACGTACTCCGGGTTCTCGAAGGGATCGGCTTCCCGCCCCCGGGCCGTTCCGGAACGAACATTACTTCCGCGCCGCTCACGTCGGTTTCGCGGCTGCCGCGGATCACCCAGCGGCGGACACAGCCACCCCCGGAAACCCCACGGCTCGTCGTGGGTGGACCACCAGGTCGGCCGCGGTCCCGACGGCGGGCGGCAGCCGACACCCGCCGCCGACGGTGCTGCCCGCCAACGCCGGGACGGCCGGAACACGGTGGCGCCGAGCACTCCCGGGTGCCCGCGCCACCGCTCGAGACGTTCGTGCCGGGCCTGCGTGTTCACCGCACCCACCTCCGTTCCCTGGGACGTGCCCAGCCAACCCCGGGCCGGCTGCTACCGAACCCAGGTTTCGCCCCGATCAGGTGAGAAACCGGCGATCGACCGAAAAGAAACCATGCACGGATGCCGCGGAAACCGTCGCGGATTGTCGTGCACCGAGCGACCAGGCGGGGCGCCACCACCAGCGTCGACCACTCACAGGAGTGAGGATTTGCGACGCCGCACCAGGTTCCGTTGAGCCGGAAAGGGGAATCGCGAGAGCTACTCAAATGGCAGCTATCGGATCTTCGGATCACTGCCGTAGCGTCGATTCACGGATGCGGCTCTCGCACCAGGAACTCCGGGAGGTTCTCGTGATTCGCCGACCCCTGCGCACCGTGGCCGCGATCGTCGGCGCCGCGGCCGCCGCCACCGCGTTCGCGACTCCGGCCTCCGCGGCCGCCACACCGATGACCGAAGCCGCCGGCCCGGGCGCGCTGGCCGCCGCGCAGCACTCGCTTGGCAGTTCTCTGGGCAGCACCTTCGGCCTGTCCTGGCTGGACACCGCCACGGGCGGGCTGGTCGTCGGTACGACCGACGCGGCCCGCTCGGCGCAGATCCGGGCCGCCGGCGCGACGCCGAAAGTGGTGCGCCACAGCGCGTCCGAGCTGAAAACCGTCCAGTCCACGCTGGACCGCAGAGCCGCCGGCGTACCCGCCTCGGTCGCCGGCTGGTACGTCGACGCGCCGGCCAACGAGGTCGTCGTGAGCGTCATGGGCGGCGACCCCGCCGGCGTCGCCTGGGCCACCGCGGGCGGCGCCCCGGTCCGGGTGGAGCGCGTCGCCCACGCGCCGCGGCCGCTGTGGGACGCGGTCGGCGGGCAGGGGCTCTACTTCAGCGGCGGCGCGTGTTCCATCGGGTTCACCGCCTCCAACGACGACGACGTCCGCTTCGTCATCACCGCGGGGCACTGCACGAACCTCGGCGGCGCGGTGAGCGGCGCCGGCGGCCCGATCGGCAAGGTCGCGAGGTCCTCGTTCCCCGACAACGACTACGGCACCGTCAAGGTGACCAGTGACGCCGTCTCGACCCCGCCGCGGGTGGACCGCTACTCCGGCGGCACCGACGTGCGGATCGACGGCACGGACGTCGTGCCGGTCGGCGGCCGGATCTGCCGGTCCGGCATCACCACCCACTGGCAGTGCGGCCGCGTGATCGCGCTCGACCAGGCCGTGAACTACGGCGGCGGCAATCTCGTGTACGGCCTCACCCAGACCGACGCCTGCGCCGAACCCGGCGACTCGGGCGGTTCCTTCGTCAGCCGGCCCGCCGCCGGTTCCGGCACCAAGCTGGTGCAGGCACAGGGCATGACGTCCGGCGGGTCCGGCGACTGCGAGGGCGGCGGCGTCACCTTCTTCCAGCCCGTGCAGGAGGTGCTGGACCGCTACGGCCTCACCCTCGAAACCAGCTGACACCCGCTGACGGCTCGGCGGTATCGGCGGTCTCCCGCAGGTCGCCGATGCCGAGCGAGTCGTCGGGCTCGGCCGCCTGCTCCGGCACTGCTTCCGCCGGGGCCGGCTCTTCATCCGCCGCTGGGGCCGCCTCGGGCGGATCCTCCAGGAAGTCCGCCGTCGGCACGTAGAACAGCGCGCCGGTGTGGGGCGTCGAGAAGTCCAGGATGCGGTCGTGGTTCCCGGGCGGTGACCCGACGAACATGTTCTCCAGCATCCGCTCGATCACCACGGGCGACTTCGCGTAGCCGATGAAGTAGGTGCCGAACTCGCCGTACGCCGGGCGGCCGAAGGGCATGTTGTCCCGCACGATGTCGAGCTCGTTGCCCTCGTCGTCGGTGACGACGTTGAGCGCGATGTGGGAGTCGGCCGGCTTTTCCGCGTCCGGAAGCTCCACATCGGACAGTTTGCGCCGCCCGATCACCCGTTCCTGCTCCTCGGTGGACAGCGCGTTCCACGCCGTCATGTCGTGCAGGTACTTCTGGACGACGACGTAACTGCCGCCGTCGAACGTGCCGTCGTCGTCGACGTACACGGCTTCGCGCGCGGCGCTGCCGGTCGGGTTCTCGGTGCCGTCGACGAAGCCCAGCACGTCGCGCGCGTCGAAGTAGCGGAAGCCCTGCACCTCGTCGACGACGGTGACCGCGCCGGCGAGCCGCGCCATGATCAGCGTCTCCAGCTCGAAGCACAGGTCCATCCGGTCGGCGCGGATGTGGAACAGCAGGTCGGCCTCGGTCGTCACGCTTTCGTGGCGGTCGCCCTTGAACACGGGCAGCTCGTGGAGCTCGGCCGGGCGCGGGCCGCCGTAGATCCGGTCCCACGCGGCCGAGCCGATGCCGACGAGGCACGAAAGGCCGCCGGTGAGCGACCGGAACCCGACGGACCGCCGCAGTCCGGGCAGGTCCGGCAGGAAGTCCGCGACGACGCCCTCGGCGCCGGTGTCGATCCGCACGAGCAGGAAGGTCGCGGCGCGGGTGAGCGGTCCGGCGATCTCGTCGGGGTCGCCCGGCGAGGCGGCTTTCGAAGGCATCCGCGACGATAGCATTCGCCCGGTGCGCCCCGGCCTCCTAGATTGGGGACATGACTTCCACCGCCGACAAGGCCAAGCGCCTGCAGGAGCTGCACGCCGCTCCGGAACTGCTGCTCGTCGTCAACGTCTGGGACGCGATCACCGCGAAGGTCGTCGCCGAGACGGCGGGCACCCAGGCCCTCGCCACCCCGAGCCACGGCATCGCCGCCTCCCGCGGCTACCCGGACGGCGAAAAGATCCCGCGCGACGAGATGATCGCCGAGGTCGCCCTGATCGTGCGGAACGCGGGCGACCTGCCGGTCACCGCCGACCTCGAGGCCGGCTACGGCGACCCAGGCGGCACCGTCGCCCGCGCCATCGAGGCCGGCGCGGTCGGCTGCAACCTCGAAGACCAGATGAAGCCGCTCGCCGACTCGGTCAAGGCGGTCGAAGCCGCCGTCGCGGCCGCGCAGTCGGCGGGCGTCGACTTCGTCCTCAACGCCCGCACCGACGCCTTCATCAAGATCGCCGACCAGGAGGAGGCCCTGAACGAGGCGATCACCCGCGGCCGCGCCTACCTCGACGCGGGCGCGTCCAACTTCTTCGCCCCGGGCAAGCTCGACGAGACCCAGGTCGGCCGCCTGGTCGAGGCGCTGGGCGAGCGCAAGGTCAACCTGATCGGCATCCCCGGCTCGATCCCGCTGGCCACCGCCCAGAAGCTCGGCGTCTCCCGGGTCTCGTACGGCCCGTGGAGCCAGAACGTCGCGCTGACGGCCCTGGCCAAGCTGGCCGAGGACGTCTACGCCGGCGGCGGCCTGCCCGCCGACACCCGCAAGCTGAACTGACGCGGACATCTGACGCGTCCTCTCGTTGTTTACAGTCACTGAAGTGATACGGTGACTGTAAACAACGAGAGGACGCCACCGTGAGCGAGTTCGAGATCGTCCAGGAGTACCCGCACCCCCGTGACCGCGTGTGGCGGGCGCTGACCGACCCGGCCCTGGTGCCCCGGTGGACGTCCACCGGGCAGGGCGGCCGGCCCGAGGGGTTCGTCCCCGAGGTCGGCACGCGGTTCCGGTTCGTCGGCAAGCCTTTCCCGGGGTGGGACGGCGTCGTCCGGTGCGAGGTCCTCGCCGCCGACGCGCCCTCCTTGCTGCGCTTCACCTGGCGCAACAAGGAAACCGACGAACCGAGCTTCGTCACCTACCGCCTCGAGGACACCGGTACGGGCACCCGCTTCACCTACTCGCACACCGGTTTCCGCGGTGCCGGCGGGCTGGTCATGTCCCGACTTCTGCAGCGGGTCCGCCGCCGGATGCTGGCCGAGGGCCTGCCGCCGGTGCTCGACGACCTCGGCGCCGCCGCCTGAAACTCAGGCCAGGTCGGGGATCAGCTCGCCGATCAGCCGGATGCTCTTCAGCACCTTGTCGTGCGGGATGCCGCCGATCTGCTGCAGGCACATCATCCGGTCGATGCCCAGGTCGGCGTAGGCCCGCAGCTTCTTGCGGCAGGTCTCCGGGCTGCCGACGATCAGCGAGTCCTGCGCGCTCAGCACCGTGAAGACCTCGTCGTCCGGGACGGCTTCCCCCTGCAGGATCCGGGCGATCAGCAGGTTCGCCTCGGTCGGCTCGTCCCGCGCCTCGCCGCGCAGGAAGTCACCCGTGAGGCCGCCGCCGTCCGGGGCGGCCACGAGTTCCTCCTGGCGGGCGTTCAGGCGGACGAACTCGGTCGCCGCCTCGAAGAACGTCAACGCCGTCACGGTGTACCAGGCCGCGGCGGCGGCGGCGCCGTTGCGCATCGCCTCCTCGTCGGTGTCCGCGCAGTGGACGAAGGTGAAGAACCCGACCTGGTCGTTGACGAACGCGCCGACCGGGTCGGTGCACCGCCCGGCCGCCGCCCGGTACAGCTCGATCAGCCGGCCGGCGCGTTCCAGCGACTGCCACATCGTCGTGCCCAGCACCCCGACGCCGCGGCGCCCGGCCTCCTCGAACGAGGCCGGGCTCGCGGCGGCCTGCCACAGCGGCGGATGGGGCCGCTGCAGCGGTTTCGGCCCGATCGCGACGTCGTCGACGCGGTAGGCGGCACCCTCGTGGGAGAACCGGTCGGAGGTCCACATCCGCGGCACCATCTCGAACGCTTCCTGCGTCTGGGCGCGGGCCTCGTCCGGCTCGATGCCGAACAGGCGCCATTCCGGGATCGTCGAGCGGGTCAGCCCGAGCTCGACGCGGCCGCCGCTGAGGTGGTCGAGCGTCGCCGCGCGCTCGGCGACGCGGATCGGGTGGTTGAACCGGCCCGGCGCGAGCACCGCGGAGTGCCCGAGCCGGATCCGGCTGGTGCGCTGGGAAAGGGCCGCCAGCATCAGCTCCGGCGCGGACGACAGGCTGAACTCGCCCGCGCCGTGGTGCTCGACCTGCCACCAGCACCCGTAGCCCAGTTCGTCGGCGAGGACGGCCTGGTCGATCGCCTGGCGGAACCTGAGCTGCTCGTGGCCTTCGGGCCACGGCCGGGGGTTCTGGATCTCGTTGAACAGGTCGATCTGCATCCACGGCCTCCGTCGGTCGGCTCCTCGCAGCACTGAGAAGTCAGTCCCGCAGAGCGACCGGGTCGTTACGCAGGTCGCACGTTCGGCGCAATACCTACGGCTTCGGCCGCCAGAACCCGCAGTGGTGGTCGGATCCGGTGTCGGCGGGCGCACTGCCGGCGGCGGTCAGGCTCAGGACCGTCGTCGACGTGGCGGTCCCCGGGACACCACCCGGCGGGGTTCCGGTACGGGCGAAGCCGCTCCAGTAGTCGATCATCCGGTCGCCGAGCCCGGCCTCCGCGGCGTCGCCGAGCAGGTTCTTGCCGCCGAGGTCGAACAGGTAGGGCGTGTCGGTGGCGTGCGCGGCACCCTGGGCCATGCCGGGCACGGTGACCTGGCTGACGTTGGGCGCGTGGGTCTCGGCGAACTCGTACGGGAACACCTTCGTCGAGCGGGCGAGGGCCTGGTTGCCCGCCAGGGTGGGACAGCTCCACGCCGCGTCGGTGATCACGGTCGACCACGCCTCGACGGCCGTCGGATAGCGCTGGAGCGGGTACTGCTGAAGGACTTCCGTGGCCCGGTCGCCGAAGGCCGTCCGCACGAGGTCCGGGTAGGTCGCCTCGGTGATCGCGGACGGGTCGGCCATCGCCGCGCCGCCCAGGAACGACCGGGCTTCGTCGTGGTTGCCGCCCGAGAGCACCGGGACGCGGGCGATCCGGCCGGCGCGGACCGCGTCCGGCGGGTTTTCCGGCAGCAGTTCGGTGCCGTAGGCCAGGTGGTCGGAGAACGCCGCGTCCAGCGGCAGCAGCTTGTCCACGGGCAGCTTTCGCAGGCACGGCAAGGCATCCGCGCCGGTGCAGCCGAGCTGATTCGCGGCGGCGACACCGTCGGCCTGGTCGGTGGCGAGCGACTTGTAGGGCGTCTGCGCCGGAGTACCGGGGAACAGGCCGCCCGCCGGCCAGTTCAGGAAGCAGGACCCGGACGAGATCGCGACGCGCTCGACGAGCCCGGCGGCGCGCGGCGACGTCAGCAGCGCGCACGCCGACATGCCGCCCGCGGACTCGCCGAAGACGGTGAGGTTGCCCGGGTCGCCGCCGAAGGCCGCGGCGTTGTCCTTCGCCCACTTCGTGGCGGCGAGCTGGTCGGCGAAGCCGAAGTTCCCCGAGCCGGCCAGGCCGGGCAGCCCGAGGTAGCCGAAGACGCCGAGGCGGTAGTTGACGGTCACCACGACGACACGGCCGCGGGAGGCCAGGCGCTGGGCGTCGTAGTCGGCACCGGAACCGCTGGTGTACCCGCCGCCGTGCCACCACACCATGACCGGCAGGCGCTCGCCCGGCCGCTGGTCGCGCGGGGTCGTCACGGTGAGGAACAGGCAGTCCTCGGACGTCCCGGCGGTCTGCGTCCCCTGGGAGCACCGGGCGCCCGGGTGGGTCGCGTCGGCGACGCCGTCCTGGGCCGTCGCGGGCTGCGGGGCGCTCCAGCGCCGCTCCCCCGTCGGCGCGAGCGCGTACCGGACGCCGAGGAACTCCCGCGCCGAGGCGGTGGCCAGGCCGTGCACCCGGCCGCCGGTGGTGCCGACGGTCAGCGACGGCTCCTGCGGTGCCGGGCTCGAGCACGCCGTCACGACCAGCAGCACGGCCAGGGCGCCGGCGATCCGGGTCAGGGCGGTCATCCGGTCTCCTTTCGGGTGGCCGCGTCGAACGTGCGGACCAGTTCGTCCCGTACCCGCGCGGCGGTGGCGGGCGTGCGGTCGGCGGTGACCCGGGCCAGGGCGGCGTCGAGCGCGGCGCGGATCGTGCCGGCCATGATCTCGACGTCGAAGTCCCGGAACTCGCCGGCTTCGACGCCGGCGCGCAGCAGCGCGCCGACGTCGTCCATCTCGGTGCGGTGGTGCGCTGTGCCGTCGCGCTCCCGAGCGGAGAAGACGGCGCTCAGCGCGGCGAGGTGCCGCGGGTAGGCGGCGTAGAACTCGACGCTGCCGCCGATGAAGGCGAGCAGGCTCGCCCTCGGCGACCCGGCTTCGACGACCCGAGGCCCCAGCTCGGCACCGGCGAGCGCGTACACCGTCCGGACGACCTCGGTGATCAGGTCCGCCCGGTCCCGGAAGTGGTAGGTGAGCACGCCGCGGCTGACGCCGGCCGCCCGCGCGATCCGGACGGTGGACGCGGCGGCGTACCCGTCGCGGGCGAGCACGCCGATCGCCGCGTCCACCAGCTGCGCCCGGCGCGCGGTGTGGACGGCCGACTCGCTGCTCCGTTCGGGGGCCACACCGGGTGGTAGCCGGTGACGGCGGCTTTTAAACAGTCCTGTTCAGAGTGACGGTCGTGCGGAGCGAAATCCGTAGACCATCACCCGATCCGGTGAAAAATCCCGACACGCACGTCGTCTAATTGCGCAATGAGCCAGAGCATGTACCGCCTACTGGGCGACAGGCACAGTCTTTCGGGTACACCACGTCCCGGACTGATCATCCGAACGCCCTCGTCTGCGACACTTTGGAGCTAATGGCGGAGACGCAGCGTAGCGACCGTCGGAGGCGCAGGGTGGAGGACGGATGACCACGCACCACCGGCAGGCGGGCTTGCGGGCATGGGCCCACCGCCCGCGGCACGCCCGCCGCTCGACGTTCGGCATCTCGCCGGTCCTGGTCGTCGCCGCGACGGTGCTGCTGCTCGCCGACACCGCCCTCGGCGTCACCGTGGTGATCCTCGCGTTCGCGACGCTGGGCGTGCTGTGGACGCTGCGGCGGCCGTTGCGCCGGGCCGCCCGCGACCTGGACGCGATCCTCACCGAAGAGCTGGGCCCCCGCCACCGCCGCGGCGCCGTGTCCTTCGGCGAACCCGCACCCGCGCCGCGCTGAGACGCGCGGTCCTCCGAGCACCCGCACCGCCCCGCGGCGAACCCGCTGAACAGCCACTCCGGGCGCCGTTCCGGTGCATGACGCCCAGCGGCTCGGCGAACCTCCGCAAGTGCTGCTCCTCGCCGCGGCCGTGCAGCCGGAACGCCGAACCGCGATCCTCGCCGAAGCACCCGGCGCCGCTCCGTTCGACGAGCCGCACCCCCGCTGAACAACGCCCGGCTACTCCGGGCGGCCGTTCCAATGCACGGCACCCAGCGGCTCGACGAACTTCCGCAGGTGCTGATCCTCCCCACGACCGTGCAGCGAGAACCGGAACACCGAACCGTCCGGCCAGGTCAGCGTCCGCTTGGCGAACCTGACCGCCGGGGCCTGCGGTTCCCTCGCCTGCCAGACGATCCGCGGCGGGGGCGCGTCGGCCGGGTCGACGAAGGTCGAGCCCGTGTCCACCACCGCGACGCCCGCCGGGGAGAACACGATCCACGGGCCCCGCAGCGACCGCAGGCTGTCGGCCAGGCCGAGCGCCATCGCGTTCGCCGGGCCTGACACGGCGACCTCCCGCTGGAACGGACGCCCCGCGGCACCGCCGTTGGCCAGCAGGAAGACGGACATCACGGCTCGGCCGATGCCGCGCAGGATCGTCCGGAAGAACCGGCGGACGCGCCGCGTTCCCTCGACCGTGCCGTCCTCGCGCCGGCCGGGCACGTCGAACCCGAGGTCGGTGTCCCCGAGGCGCAGCACGATCACCGGCTCACGCCACTGGTCGCGCATCAGCGCCTCGACGCGCTCCCGGAACCCGGGACGCACCTGGGCGTCGGCCGACCAGCGCTCGACGCGGTCGCCGAACGCGGCCGCCCGCTCGTCTAGATGTCGAGGTCCTTGCGGGTGTCCTCCGGGCTCCGGTCCCCGCCGATCTCGCTCTTGTCGAACCACGGTTCGTCCCCCTCGGGCGTGACAGCTTCCTTGCCTTCGGCGAAGGCACCCTTCGCCGCGCCGATGCCCGCCTTGACGCCCGCGCCGGCCAGCAGCGGGCCGGCGCCGGCCGCGCCGCCGAACATCGTCGTGAGCACCCGGTTGCTGGGCTGGAAGCCCTGGGCGGCCGCGCCGAAGCCGAACTTGGTCTGGCCGGGCATCACGCCGATCCGCAGCTTCGTGGTGAAGTCGACGAGCTTCGTCGAGTACTTCGCCATGAATTCGATGAAGGTGTCGAGCAGCTTGCCGAACTTGCCCAGGTAACCGGTGACCTTCTTCAGGACGCTGGCGGCCTTGGCGATCGAGGCGGTCATCGCGGCGGCGACCGAGCTGCCGAAGCTGATCACCGACGCGGCCAGCGCGGGCAGCCAGAGCGTGATCAGCCAGGACACCAGCTCGGTGATGATCCCCTTGATCACCTCTTCGATGACCACCATGACCATCGACCACATCTGCAGCACCTCGGCCACCGAACCGGCGGCCGAGCCGACCCCGCGGATGCCCGAGGAGAAGTCGCCGAGCGCGGCCTTCGCGGCGTTGCCGGCGTCGTCCACCCACTCGGCCAGCGCGGTGTCGCCGGTCTTCTCGAAGTCCTCGGCGAGCGCGACGAAGCCCTGCGCGATGGTGACGAAGTTCTCCGACGCGTGCCCGATGGCCGGGCCGTCGCCGGTGACCTGGTGCAGCGCGTCCTGCAGCGGCTGGACCAGCTCGAGCAGCATGTTGAGGCCGTGGCTGACGAGCCAGCCGATCGGGTCCATGGCGAAGGTGACCATGTCGCCGGCCGCGGCCCCGACGAACTTCGCGCCGTCGCCGACCAGCGCGCCGCCCGCGGCGGCCAGCTCGCCGACGTTGTCGGCCTGGGCCGCCTGCTGGGCGTGCTCGCCGATGGACTTGCCCGCCTTGTAGGCCGTGCCCGCCACCGGCACGTACCCGGCCGCGCGGTCGAGGTTCGCGCCCGTGCTCTCGTCGTAGGGCTGGACGTCCAGCGCGTCGGCGATGCTCTTGTGCTCGGTCACTTGCCCTGCCCCCCGGCCGCGTCGATCTCCGCCTCGTACCGGCCGAACGTGACCACGCCGGCGTCTTCCATGCCTTGGTACATCTCCGCGGCCTTGGTCAGCTTGGTGGTGAACCCGTCCACGCCGTCCTTCAGGTCGGTCAGCAGCGAACGCAGTTCGCCGAGGCGGTCGGTGTAGCCCTGCTTCGCGAGCAAGCCGATGAGCCCCCAGGCCTCGTCGGTCACGTCGGCGGCGTCGATCTTGGCGCCGAACTTGTCCGCTTCCTGCTCGTAGAACGGCAGCTGCTTGGCGTACGCGGAGATCGCGCCGATGTTCGTCTGGATTCCTTCTGGCATCGCGGGAGCTCTCTCGGTCGGGGTCAGTCGCGGCGGAGGATCGTGTTCTCTTCGAAGTAGTCGTCGTCCCTCGGGGCGGGCCGGCGTCGCGGTGCCGCCGGCGGCGCCTGCGGCTCCGACGCGGGCGGCTCGGCGACGGTTCCGAAGGCTTCGGCCTGGGCCTCGCGCACCTGCTCCTGCGTGTTGACGCCCAGCGTGTCGCCGAAGGCGTCGTCCACGATCCCCGCCTGCTGCTGGACGGCCCCGGCCACGGCCTGGCGCAGCGTGGTCATGATGATCGTGGAGAGGCGGCCCGCTTCGAGGTGCATGGCGCCGGCGGCCAGCCGCAGGTCGGTGACGGCCCCGCCGGCCCCGGCCACCACGGTGACGTTGCCGTCCGGCGAGGTCACCGTGGTCTCGAGCTGAGCGATCCGCTCCTGCATGTCACCGACCCCGGCGAACCGGGTCTCGGCCTGGCGGACCTTCGCCTGGAAGTGCTGGAACTGGGCGATCAGCTCGTCCATGTGCGCGGACATCGGGTCTCCCTTGCGCAGTCTGGTGACATCCGTCCGCATGATGTCAGATCCGCGTCCGTTCTGATCGGTTTTCGGAAGATCGTGCCCGGGTATCCGCCCCCGTGGCACGCACCAGGCTCCGGCGCAGCGACCTGCGCGCCCCCGGCATCCGGCGGATCCGCCGCGGCCGGGGGTTCTCCTACACCACCCCCGGCGGCGAGCGGCTCACCGACGCGGAGACGGCCGAGCGGATCAAGGACCTGGTCATCCCGCCCGCCTGGCGCGACGTCTGGATCTGCCCCCACCCGAACGGGCACATCCAGGCCGTCGGGACCGACGACGCCGGGCGGCGGCAGTACCGCTACCACGAGCAGTGGCGCCGCGACCGGGACGAGGAGAAGCACGACCGCGTGCTGGCGATGGCCCGGCGGCTGCCGGCGTGGCGTGCCGAAGTCGAGCACGACCTCGGCGGCCGCGGCCTCACCCGCGAGCGCGTGCTGGCCGCCGGCCTGCGGATCCTCGACCGGGGGATCTTCCGGACCGGCGGCGAAGAGTACGCCGAGGAAAACGGCACCCACGGCGTCGCCACGCTGCTGCGGGAGCACGCGCACGTGAGCGGGGACGAATGCCGGTTCCGGTACATCGCCAAGGGCGGCTTGGACCGGGCCGTCGCGGTCCGCGACCCGGCGCTGGCGAAGGTGGTGACGTCGCTGCTGCGCCGCCGGTCCGGCGGCGACCGGCTGCTGGCCTACCGCAGTGGCCGCGACTGGCACGACGTCCACGCGTCCGACATCAACCAGCGGTTCAAGGAACTGGCCGGCGACGACTGCACGGCGAAGGACCTGCGCACGTGGACGGCGACCGTGCTCGCCGCGGCGGCCTTCGCCGCGGCCGCGCCGCCGACGTCCGAGAGCGCCCGCAAACGTGCCGAAGCCCGGGTGATGCGGGAGGTCTCCCAAGCACTGGGGAACACGCCCGCGGTCTGCCGATCGTCCTATGTGGACCCGAGGCTGGTGACGGCCTACCGCGACGAGCACACCATCGCGGCCGCGCTCGGGCGCGTCGCCTCCCTCGAAGGCGACGAAGCCCGTGGCGTCCTGGAGAAGGCGTGCGCCCGCTTGCTGAGGAGGTACTGACCGATGTCCACCCGCTTTTCCAGCCCGTCGGCGAGGGCAAGCAGGTGAAGAACCGGGTGCACCTGGACATCGCGCCCACGGTCCGGGACCAGAAGGCCGAGATCGAACGGTTGGTGGAGCTGGGCGCGCGGGTGCCGACGGACGACCCGGCCGAACGCTTCGTGGTCCTGGCCGATCCGGCGGGCAACGAGTTCCGCGTCCTGCCGCCGCGCCCCTGATTTCCGCTGCGATGTGTAACCGCCTCAGCACCGGGTAGCCGTAGAGCACCCCAGGAAAGGTGGACCATGAACGACAAGGCGGAACACAAGGCCGAAGAGCTCAAGGGCCGGGCCAAGGAAACGGTCGGCGACGCCACCGGGAACGAGCAGTGGCAGGCCGAAGGCAAGGCCGAGCAGGGCAAGGGGGCCCTCAAGCAGGCCGCCGACAAGGTCAAGGACGCCGTGACGGGTCACAAGGACTGATTTCCTCTCACGCCGACGGCCGCCGCACCCCGGGGTGCGGCGGCCGTCGGCTTATTCCCGGCGAGCCCGGAAACTTCCCGCTTTCCCACCCCCTGGCCACTCCTGCCCGTCCACCGGGAACCGGCGCACACTGGGGGTCACGGGCCGAGGGAAGGAAAGCCGGGATGGCAGCAGGAAACGGACCACGGATCGCCGTCGCGCTGGACGGTGCCGGGTGGCACCCCGCCGCGTGGCGGGAGCCGGACGCGCGGCCGGGCGAGCTGCTCACCGCCGGGTACTGGGCCGATCTGGTCCGCGAGGCCGAAGCGGGCAAGCTGGACTTCGTCACCCTCGAAGATTCGCTCGCCCTGCAAACGGAGCAGTACCTCGACCGGCCGGGCGAACGCACCGACATCGTCCAGGGCCGCCTCGACGCCGTGCTGATCGCCGCCCGCGTCGCGCCGCTGACCTCGCGCGTGGGGCTCGTGCCGACCGCCGTCGTCACCCACACCGAGCCGTTCCACCTCTCCAAGGCGATCGCGACGCTCGACTACGTCAGCACCGGCCGCGCCGGCGTCCGCGTGCAGGTGGCCGGGCGGCCCGCCGACAACCGGCACTTCGGCCGGCGCGAGTTCGGCGAGTTCCGGCTCGAGGACTCCACCACCCCGGACGTGCCGAGCCCGCTGTCCGACCTGTTCGACGAGGCCGCGGACTACGTCGAGGTGCTGCGCCGCCTCTGGGACAGCTGGGAGGACGACGCCGAGATCCGCGACGTCGCGACCGGCCGGTTCGTCGACCGGGAGAAGCTGCACTACATCGACTTCGAAGGCCGGTGGTTCAAGGTCAAGGGCCCGTCGATCACCCCGCGCCCGCCGCAGGGCCAGCCGCTGGTCACCGCACTGGCGCACGCCGCGGTCCCCTACCGGCTCGCCGCCCGCTCGGCCGACGTCGTCTACGTGACGCCCTTCGACCGCACGCAGGCCGGGGAGATCGTCACCGCCGTCCGCGACGAGCAGGATCGGGCCGGGCGCGCCGCCGAGACGCTGCACGTGTTCGCCGACGTCGTGGTGTTCCTCGACGAAACCGAGCAGGCCGCCGCCGGCCGCAAGGCCCGGCTCGACGAGCTGTCCGGCGCCGAGTACACCTCGGACGCCCACGTCTTCACCGGCACCCCCGCCGGCCTCGCCGACCTGCTGCTGGACTGGCACGCGGCCGGGCTCTCCGGGTTCCGGCTGCGGCCGGGCGCGGTGCCGCACGACCTGACCGCGATCACCCGCGGCCTGGTCCCCGAACTCCAGGCCCGCGGCGCGTTCCGCACCGAGTACGAGGCGGACACCCTGCGCGGGCTGCTCGGCCTCGCGAAGCCCGCCAACCGCTACGCGACCGCCTGAGGAGACCCGCGATGTCCCAGCCCCGCAAGCAGATCCACCTCGCGGCGCACTTCCCCGGCGTGAACAACACGACCGTGTGGAGCGACCCCGAAGCCGGCAGCCACATCGAGTTCAGCTCGTTCGTCAAGCTCGCGCAGACGGCCGAGCGCGCGAAGTTCGACTTCTTCTTCCTCGCCGAAGGCCTTCGCCTGCGCGAGCAGAACGGGGTGATCTACGACCTCGACGTCGTCGGCCGCCCGGACACCTTCACCGTGCTGTCGGCGCTGGCCGCGGTCACCGAGCGGCTCGGCCTGGCCGGCACCATCAACTCGACGTTCAACGAGCCGTTCGAGGTGGCCCGCCAGTTCGCCTCGCTCGACCACCTCTCCGCCGGGCGCGCGGCCTGGAACGTCGTCACGTCGTGGGACGCCTTCACCGGCGAGAACTTCCGGCGTGGTGGCTTCCTCCCGCAGGACCAGCGCTACTCCCGCGCCGAGACGTTCCTGCGCACCGCCTGGGAGCTGTTCGACTCCTGGCGCGGTGACGAGATCGCCGCCGACGCCGGCAGCGGCGTCTTCCTGCGGGACGCGAACGCGGGCGCGTTCGCCCACCACGACGAGCACTTCGACATCGAGGGCCGCTTCCCGGTGCCGCGCAGCCCGCAGGGCCGCCCGGTGATCATCCAGGCCGGCGACTCCGACGAGGGTCGCGAGTTCGCCGCGGCCACCGCCGACGCGATCTTCAGCCGCTACGGCACGCTCGAAGCCGGGCAGGCGTTCTACACCGACGTCAAGGGCCGCCTGGCGAAGTACGGCCGGACGTCCGAGCAGCTGGTGATCCTGCCCGCGGCGACGTTCGTGCTCGGTGACACCGACGCCGACGCCCACGAGCGCGCCCACGTCGTCCGGCTGCAGCAGGTCAGCGGGCAGACCGCGATCAACTTCCTGGAACAGCTGTGGAACACCGACCTGTCCGAGCACGACCCGGACGGCCCGCTGCCCCGGACCGACCCGGTGCTCGGGGAGAACACGATCTCCCGCGGCCGCGCCAGCGTCCGGATGTACCGCGACCCGCTGGCGACGGCGAACGAGTGGCGGCAGCTCGCCGAGGCGAAGAACCTGTCCACCCGGGAGCTGATCATCGAGGTGACCGGACGGCAGACGTTCATCGGCTCCCCCGCTACCGTCGCCGCCACGATCGACGAGCTGGTCCAGGCCGACGCGAGCGACGGGTTCATCCTCGTCCCGCACGTCACCCCGGGCGGGCTCGACGAGTTCGCCGACAAGGTGGTGCCGCTGCTGCAGGAACGCGGCTCGTTCCGCACCGAGTACACCGGGACGACGCTGCGGGAGCACCTCGGACTGGACGCCTGAACGGGCGGGGTTCGCTCGAACCCCGCCCCGTGCAGGAACTCGCAGGTCAGCCATTCGGCCGAGCAGGCGAGAAACCCCGCTTCGTGTAACAAGGCGCCGCCAGGTGCGGACTATGGGGCATGAACTCCTGCTCGGCCTGCGGACGGGAACTCGGCCCCCAGACTCGGTTCTGTGGTTCCTGCGGCACCGCCGTCTCGGCTGTTCCCCCCGAACCACCCGACGAACCCGTTGTCTCCACACGGGTTCCGGCCGGGTCGCGGCGGACGGCGATCATCGCGGTCGCCGCCACCGTCGTCGTGGCCGCCGGCGGGGTGACGGCCTTCGTCCTCACGCGCGGAACGGGAGGAACGGAAACCGCGCAACCACCGCTGGACACCCACGTCGCGGCGCCGGCGCAGCGACCGCCGACCACGACGGTGGCGCCGGTGACGCTGACCAGCCAGGCACCGGCCGAGATCACCGAGAACGATCTCCTCCGCCAGGCCGCGCAAGACTCCGCAACAGCCGAACGCCTTGTCGGGCAATGGGTTCCGCAGCTCTCGTCGAAGAACCTCGGCCTGGTCGTCGGCGGTGTCACCTACGACTACCCGGCCATCTTGGCCGATTTCAGGGCGCTGCACGACCGCTTCCCGGACGCCGTGATGGTGAACTCCAGCGATTACAGCAACTTCTCGCGCAAGGACTTCTGGGTCACTCTCGAGGCGTCCGTCTTCTCTTCGGCCGACGCGGCCAACGCGTGGTGCGACGAGCAGGGCTTCGCGGCTCAGGACTGCCACGCCAGCCGCCTGACTCACTCAGGCGGCCCGGCGGGCAACTCCAAGCCGCGACGGTGAAAGCGGCGGTCAGCCGAACAGCTTGGTCACCAGCTCGGCGACCTTGGCGACGGGTTCGCTCAGCGTGCCGATCAGCGACGTGATCGTGTTCCAGCGGCTGCCGACCACCGCGGGACGCGGGTCGTCGCGCCGCAGTTCCTCTTCGATCCTGGCGAGCGCGTCCCGCACTTCCTGACGGTCGGCCTCCGGCGCCGCCCCGGCGATCTCCTCGCGAGAGCCGGCGAGCGCGGCGAGGAGATCCGCGACCGACACCCCGCCGGACCCGTGGTTGTTGACCGTGGCACCCGTGCCGAGCGCGCTGCCGGAGAAGCTCGAGCCCCGGATGTCGAACTGGTCGCCCATTTCACTTGCCCTTCGCCGATTTCGAGTTGTTCACCGTGCTGTTCGTGCCGACCGCCGAGTTGACGAACGTGCTGCCGTGCACGTCGTAGTTGTTGACGACCGGATCGGCCAGCTTCATGAACTCGACGACCGAATAACCGTGGTCCTGCAGGTACTCCCCGACCGCGCGGAACAGCGTCGAGTCCAGGATGCGCACGTACCGCTCCACGTCGACGTCCTGGAAGTAGCTCTGCACCCGGTCCGCCTGGGCCAGCTCGCGCAGGCTCCGGTCGGCCCCGTACTTGGCCGGGACGACCTCGTTCAGATCCTGGGGCAGTGGCTTGAACCGCCGGAACACCGACGCCGTGCGGCGGAACAGCGTCGCGGGCAACGTCCACATCTCGAGAACCGTGTCCAGCAGCAGCCTGGCCGCCGAATCGCGGTGCCGGTCGATCGCGCGGAACTCCGGCGCGATCGGCAGCAGGGCGAGGAACTGCCACTCCAGGTACAGCATCCGCTGGTCGGTGCCGACGTGCAGGTAGCACGACGTGGTGAGGTCGCGGTCCCACGATTCGACGCGGAAGCAGCGGTAGTAGCGCGCCCATTCCACCGCGCTGTCGGCCAGCGCCCGTGCCTGCTCGACCGGCAGCCGGCCCGCCGGCGGGTGGTCCAGGTCCCGCAGCACCTCGGGGACCGACGCGTGGTCGACGACCAGCCGGTCGGCCGGGACGAGCACCTGTTCCCGCTGGGTCAGGTTCTCCAGGCGCCGGCCCGGTCCCAGCGACGACGTCGTCCTCAGCCGGTCGATCGCCGCCCCGACGTGCTGCTGCAGTTCGACGACGCTGATGCTCTGCGGCTCGGTGTGCTCCCCCGACGCGTCGAGCGGCAGGGTGATCACCTGCTGGTGCAACGGGATCCCGGCGCCCACGAACGGCGAGAAATCCCGGTGCACCACGACGTCGGCGGTCGAGCCGGGGTCCGGCACGGATTCCTCCGCCGCGGCCACGCGGCCCAGCGGCAGCCGGAACCCTTCGAGGCCCAGGCCGCGCAGCCGCCGTTCCCACTCCGACGGGCTCTTGCGCCCGTCGGCGACGAAGGCGCCGCGGCGGAACCGCTGGAACACCAGGAACCGCACGACGAGCTGGTCGGTCAGCAGCACGCCGAAGATCAGCAACGACAGCACCACGGTCAGCAGGACGATCCGGAGAACGCTGCTCACGGGAGACGATTCCGTCCCGGAGAGGGACGAGTACCCGAGGCTCGAAGAGCTGCTCGTCACGGTGTCCACGACTTCGAGGCCGAGCGCGAACGCCGCCAGCACCATGACGCCCAGGGCGAAGACGACGTCCGCCGGCCCGCTGACCCGGAACCGGCCCGGCAGCAGCGCCACCGCCACGGCCGCGAACAGCCAGAACAGCAGCGCGGTCGGGTTGACGAAGAGGAACACGAGCGCCAGCACGAGCAGCACGCCGTCGCGGATGCGCCGCCGCGTGCGCGACGCGACGGCCTCCCGCAGCACCGCGGAGGTGTCCACGCCGGGGGCCGGCGGGATCGCGCGCAGCGGCTCCACGAGGAACTCGCGGATCGCCGCGTTCGCGTACTTTTCGCTGATCTGCGCGGCGGCGCACAGGTACCGCGTCGTGTTGTCCCGCTGCACCAGCGAAGCACCGCACTGCTGGCAGAACCCGTCCCCTGGCTGGTTGGCGGACCGGCAGCGCCAGCAGCTCTGACTCCGCCCCACGCCGACACCGGCAACCATGGTGCTCCCTCCTGGCCGAGTGTTCCGGCCGGGAGTCGCTCGGCGTGCGGCGCCTTGTTACAAGATTCAGAACTGACCACGTGATGTTCAGGATCGATTCAGTAACTTCTGCTAGTCTCCCCGGTGCTTCGCGGCTCACCGTGGCGCCGCGCCCGCAACCGTTGCGCCGTAACCGGTGTCGCGGCACCGAACTCATCGAGGAGCGAAATGACAGCCATCGTCCGGGTCCACGGCCGCCAAGTGCTCGACAGCCGGGGCAACCCGACCGTCGAGGTCGACGTCGAGCTGGCGGACGGCTCGCTCGGCCGGGCCGCCGTGCCTTCGGGCGCCTCCACCGGCACCAAGGAAGCGGTGGAACTGCGCGACGGTGACCAGGCGCGGTTCCACGGCAAGGGGGTGCGCAAGGCCGTCGACGCGGTCAACTCCGAGATCGCCGAGGCGATCGTCGGGCTCGACGCCGAGGCGCAGGCCGAGGTCGACCGCACGCTGATCACCCTCGACGGCACCCCGAACAAGGCCCGGCTCGGCGCGAACGCCACGCTCGGCGTCTCGCTCGCGGTGGTCAAGGCCGCCGCGACCGCCAGCAGGCTGCCGCTCTACCGCTACGTCGGCGGCGTGTTCGCGCACCTGCTGCCGATGCCGATGATGAACATCATCAACGGCGGCGCGCACGCGGACAACCCGATCGACTTCCAGGAGTTCATGATCGGCCCGATCGGCGCGGAGACCTTCGCCGACGCCGTCCGGATGGGCTCCGAGGTCTTCCACACGCTGCGCAAGTCGCTCCACGAAGCCGGGCACGGCACCAACGTCGGCGACGAAGGCGGCTTCGCGCCCAACCTCAGCTCCGCCGACGAAGCGCTCGAGTTCGTCCTCCGCGCCATCGAGCAGTCCGGCTACCAGCCCGGCGAGGACATCGCGCTGCTGCTCGACCCGGCCGCGTCCGAGTTCTACACCGGCGAGGTCTACGACTACACCGGCGAAGGCCGCAAGCGCAGCGTCGAGGAGCACGTCGCCTACCTCGCCGAGCTGACCGCGAAGTACCCGATCGTCTCGATCGAGGACGGCCTGGCCCAGGACGACTTCGCCGGCTGGAAGCAGCTGACCGACCGGATCGGCGAGCGCGTCCAGCTCGTCGGCGACGATCTGTTCTGCACCAACGTGAACCTGCTCAACGACGGCATCGAGCGTGGCATCGGCAACTCGATCCTGATCAAGGTCAACCAGATCGGCACGCTCACCGAGACCCTCGACGCCGTCGAGACCGCGCACAAGGCGGGCTACTCGGCCGTCATGTCCCACCGCTCCGGCGAAACCGAGGACACCACGATCGCCGACCTCGCCGTGGCCACCAACTGCGGCCAGATCAAGACCGGCTCGCTGTCGCGGTCCGACCGCACCGCCAAGTACAACCAGCTCATCCGCATCGAAGAGGAACTCGGCGCCGAGGCCCGCTACGCCGGCGCGTCGACCATCAGCGGCCGCCGCTGACGCGCCCCGGTCCGGGATCGCCACCGCGGTCCCGGACCGGTTCGTCGCCGACGGTCAGCAGCCGCAGCCGGGCCAGGCCACGGACGTACCGGCTCGCCCGCTGGTCGCTCGGCATCACCAGCGTCGGGCGGGCCAGCAGTTCGCCGTTGTAGCGGGTCGCCAGCAACGCGGCGCAGGCGCCGAACTCCGGGTCCAGCTCCGCCAGCGACAGGGCGACCTGGAACCCGTCCTCGGCCACCGCCAGCACGACCACCGTCAGGCTCGCCATCTTGTGCCGGGTGTCCACCGGCAGCGGGCCCTCCCGGAGCACGTCGTAGAGGTGCACGCCGAGTAACTGGTGCCGCTCGTGCTTGCGGCGCGTCACGTACTCCACGTCGAGCCGGATCCGCGAGCGCTCCCGCAGCTCGCCGATCCCGATCACCCGCGACGCGCACCCGGTCCCGGTGACCAGGAGCCCGCCTGCCGACGGTTCCATCCCTCCACGCTAAGTCACCGTCGCCGCGGCGTACAGGCACGGTACGGCCGCAAATACGGAACTTTCCGCCTCGGCAAGCCGCGTCAGCGGATGCGCGGGCCCGCGGCCGTGGTGAACCGGAACTCGACGGCCACCGGCACGGTGTCGAGATCCAGGGCCTGGCGCAGCCGCGGCAGGCCCTCGGACTCCAGGCGCTCGCGGATCTCCGTGGGATCGCCGTCCTGCTCCACCGACACGACCAGCGCCAGCGTCGGGTCTTCGCGCGTCCCGGCCAGGGTCGCCCGCGCCTGGTGCACCCCCGGGTACGTCCGGAGCTCCTCGGTGAAGGGGGCCACCGCGGCGTCGGCCGCCAGCTCGGTCCGGCCGCGGTCCGGGTCGGCCTCGAACCGCCACGTCTGTGTCCGCGGCCGCCGCGCCAGCTGGGCCAGCAGCCAGCGCAGCGCCAGCAGGCCGAGCACCACGGCCGCCGCCGCGGCGACGTACAGCACCCACGTCGGCGGGGTGGTCGTGCCCGGGACCAGCGGGGATCCCGGATCGACGACCGTCAGGCGACGGAAGTGGGTCGCGACCGCGAAGCCGCCGGCGGCCAGCAGCACCAGCCCGAGCAGGCCGAGCAGGACGCGGTTGAGGCGGGCCGGGCGGTTCAGGTTCGTCATGACTTCCTCCGGGGAGCGCGGACCCGCACCGACACGGCCGGGCGGGTGGCCGGGCCGACCTGGTCGAGCCGGTGGCCGACCGCCTCGCGGACGGCGTCGGCGAGGCCGTCCGGGCGGGTCCGGGCCGTCTCGACCCGGACCTTCACCCGCCGCGTGCCGAGCTTGACCGCGGCGCCGGACACCCCGTCGACGGCCGCGGCCGCCGCCCGCAGCGTCGAGCGGTACCCGCCGCGGGCGGCTCCCGCGTCGAAGGCACCGCCCAGCGGCAGCACGGTGGCGGCCCCCGGCAGGATCGCCGCGAGCACCAGGATCAGCCCGAGCAGCGCGACGACACCCCCGGCGACGGCCGGCACGACGTCGGTCCACCGCAGGTCGTGCAGGGCGGACGCCACCGAATCGAAGCTGATCCACGGACGTTCACCGAGGATCAGCTGGATCGCCACCACGGCGACGAGCACGCACGCGGCCAGCACCACCACCGCGGTCAGGACGGCCGGGACGCTCCGGCGAGGACGGCGTTTCATTCGACCCTCCGTACTTGGCCGGCGGTGGTGTGCAGTGCGGTGACGGTGAGGTCGACGCGGGTCACCGCGAGCCCGGTCAGCGCCTCCACCCGCTCCACGAGGTGCTCGCGCGCCTTCTCGGTGGTGCGCGCGACCGACGCCGGGTAGACGATCGAGATCCGCACGTCGAGCGACACCGTCCCGTCGCCGACGTGGGCACTCACCTTCGCGGAGTGGTCGAGGTCCTCACCGCTCAGGCTGACGCCGAGGACGCGGCCGGCCGCGCCGCCGACGTCGTCGACCTCCAGCACGGCGCAGGCGGCCAGGCGTTCGACCGCCTGCGCCGAGATGGTCAGTGCCCCGCGCTCGGCGACCGGCGCGGGCAGGGTGGCGGTCACGGCTCAGCCCCGATCGCGGCCGGTGAGCTGCGACAGGTCGAGCTTGCCGTCGAGGTAGCGACCGACCAGGAGGCCGATCGCTCCCAGCACGGCGACCGCGGCGAACGCGCCGAAGCCGCCGATCGCGACGGCCAGCCCCAGGACGAGGCCGGTGATCAGGCCGAGCTGCGTGGCTTTCACGAGACTCTCTCCTTCACTTGGTGCGCTTCGGTGGCCGGTTCGGCCAGGTCCGCGATCACGACGTGCACCGGCCGCCCGGCGACCGCGGCGGCGGTGCGCACGGCGGCGGCGACGTCCGCGGCCACCAGCGGGTAGCCCGTGGTGACCGCGATCGTGACGTCCTCGTCGCGGACGTGCACGCCCGCGATCCGCCGCGGCGGGTCGAGCGTGGCGATCTCGCCGAACCGCCCACCGTGCAGCCCGGTCACGCCGGGCGCGGTCCGGACCGCGGCGGCGATCCGGGCCGCGTCGGGCTCGGGATTCACTGCACCCGGCCGGTTTCGGTGCTCTCGCCCTCGTCCTCGGACGGCAGGTGCAGGTCGCCGACGTTGATGTTGACCTCGACCACCTCGAGGCCGGTCATCTGCTCGACGGCGGTGATCACGTTGCGGCGCACCGAGCGCGACAGGTCCGCGATGGACACGCCATACTCGACGACGATCTGCAGGTCGACGGCCGCCTGCTTCTCGCCGACCTCGACCGAGACACCCTGCCCGGCCGAAGCGGTCGCGCCCGGGATGCGTTCCCGGATCGCGGAGAACGCCCGTGCGGCGCCGCCGCCGAGGGCGTGCACGCCGGGGATCTCCCGGGTGGCCAGGCCGGCGATCTTCTGGACGACGACGTCGGCGATCGACGTGGCACCCTCGGTCGTCACCAGCGCGCCGTCGCCGCCCTTCTTGGCGGGCTCGGCGGGCGCCTGCTGGGCGGGCACCTTGGTGGCGGTGGCGTTCGTCATGACGTCTCCTTCACACTCGGAATGCGTTGTCTTGTCGGTGGAAGCCCCTTGATTGTTCTTCCACACTGGACAGACAACGCGGTGGGAAGATCGTCACGACCCGATCGTGTGAACCACGTCTCGCTTCGCCACGGCGCCCAGCGCGGCGATCACGGCCGCCCCGGCGACCGACAATCCGATCCCGACCAGCACGGCGACGTTCCAGCCGGCGACCAGGCTCGCCGCCGGGGTGGCCGAGGGGTGCACGGCGAGCACCGTCACGACCGTGACGCCGAGCGCGGCCCCGACGTAGCGGCTCGTGTTGTTGATCCCGCTGCCCATGCCGGCCCGGTTCGGCGGCACGCTCGCCACCGCCTCGCGCCCCAGCGACGCGTTCACCACGCCGGTGCCGATCCCGGCCAGCAGCAGGCCGCCGACCAGCGGGCCCGCGCCGGAGCCCGGGGTGACGAACGCGAGCGGCACCAGCCCGGCGGCCACCACCAGCAGGCCCGCGCTCATCCGCGCGCCGCCGGAGAACGCGGCGGGCAGGCGCCGGGTCAGCAGGGCCGAGGCCACGCTGGCCGCCGACCAGGCCAGCACCGCCAGGGACGCCGTCACCGGGGTGAACGCCAGCCCGTTCTCGAGCATGGTGCCGAGGAACGACATCAGCGCCGTGACGCCGGCACCGGCCGTGAACGCGCCGGTCGTCGCCGCGACCAGCGCCGGACGGCGGAACAGCGTCAGGTCGAGCATCCCGCCCTCGGTGCGGCCCTGGTGCGCGAAGAACGCGGCGAGCAGGACGATCGCGGCGGCGATCAGGCCCAGCTCGAGGGGGCTCGTCCAGCTCTGGCGGCCTTCGGTGAGCGCGGCGAGCAGGGCCGCGAGCCCGCCGCCGAGCAGCAGCGAGCCGGTGACGTCGACCTTCCGTGCCCGGCCCGAAACGGACTCCTCGAGCAGCACCCGGCCGAGCACGGCGACGCCGAGGGACAGCACGGTGGCGACGACGTAGAGCGTGCGCCAGCCGGCGGCGGTGTCGAGCACGGCGCCCGCCACCGGGCCGATGGCGATGCCGGCCCCGAGGCAGGCGCCCCACACGCCGGTGGCGCGGGCGCGGCCGGCGGGGTCGGGGAAGGCGTGCCCGAGCACGCCGAGCCCGCAGGCGACCAGCGCGGCCGCCCCGAGCCCTTCGACGACCCGGCCGGCGATGAAGGTCAGCGGCCCCGGCGCGACCGCGCACAGCAGCGCCCCGGCGGCGAGCACTCCCCCGCCGGCGGCGAACACGCGCCGCCGTCCGAAGTCGTCGCCGATCGCACCGGCCGGCAGCAGCGCGACCGCGAGGCCGAGGCTCATCGAGCTGAGGATCCAGGACGTCGCGATCGCGCCGGCGCCGAGCCCGCGGGCCACCGACGGGACGATCGACAGCGGCGCGGTGAACACGAACATGGCGAGCAGGGTTCCGCCGCCCGAAGCGACGAGCACAGCAGCCGGACGGCGGTCCATGCGGACTCCAGTTGATTCGGTGACCGAACTCTTCGCCGGGAGGCTAGCACGATTTGTTCGTTCACCGAACTCTTCTGTGGCACACTGAACGCATGGCACTCCCCCGCGAGTACACCGGCCAGGCCTGCTCGATCGTCCGTGCCCTGGAAATCGTCGGCGAGCGCTGGACGCTGCTGATCGTGCGCGACGCGGTCTTCGGCGTCCGGCGGTTCAGCGACTTCCTGGACCACCTCGGCATCCCCCGCGCGGTCCTGACCGAACGGCTGGAGTTCCTGGTCGGCGAAGACGTGCTGGCCCGCGTTCCCGGGCCGGGCAAGCGGAGCGAGTACGAGCTGACGACGAAGGGCCTCGCACTGTGGCCGGTCGTCCGCTCGCTGTCGGCGTGGGGCGACGAGTACTACGCACCCGAAGGCCGCCGCCGCGTGTTCGTGCACGCGACCTGCGGCGGCGAGGTGACCCCGGCCGGCGAGTGCGCCGGTTGCGGCGAGCGCGTGCCGGTGGCCGAGACGGTGATGACCCCCGGCCCCGGCCTGCCCCCGCCGTCACCTCAGGACAGCGCGATCACGACGGCCCTGG
>NZ_JBICSQ010000074.1:0-40901 GCF_043197175.1 Amycolatopsis sp. NPDC049252 | reverse complement strand
CCCCACCGACCCTGCAAACGCAGCCCGGGCCACATCCACTTCCACCACCCGGCCAAGCACCTCATCACCGGCCAGCGGCCGCCCGTCCACCACGGCCACGCTCAGCCGACCCGCGCAACCCCACCGACCCTGCAAACGCAGCCCGGGCCACACCCACTTCCACCACCCGGCCAAGCGCCTCATCACCGGCCAGCGACTGCCCGTCCACCACGGCCGCGCTCGGCTGACCTGCCGCAGCCTCGCGGCCCCTGGGAACGCAGCGTGGGCCCACACCCGCTTCTCCTACCCGGCCAAGCGGCTCATCACCGACCAGCGGTCGCCGATCCACCACGGCCGCGCACTCGGCTGACGCGCCACAACCCCACCGCCCCTACAAAACGCAGCCCGGGCCACACCCGCTTCCGCCCCCGGCCAAGCACCTCATCACCGACCAGCGGCCACCGATCCACCGCCGTCGCGCGGCCGGTTGACCTGCAGCACCGCCAGCACACCGAGGACCAAGCCCAGGGCCAGCGTCAGCGCCGACCACATCGACACGTGCAGCTGCAGCATCCCGCCCGCGAAGGCGCCCACCAGCATCGCCGCCACCGCGACCACCTTGCGCAGCGGGTGCGCACCTTCACCGCCCGCGGCCTTGGAGTCCGCCGCGAAGCCCGTCAGCGTCATCGTCAGCACCGTGGTCGTCAGGTCCGGGGCGCCGATGCGCCGGACCGCCGCGTTCTGCAGGCCCATCGCCGCGCCCAGCACCACGATCAGCAGCTCGCTACCCAGCCGCGTGCCGCTGCCCAGCGTCGCCGACAGCACCACCGCCACCGCGACCAGCAGCGCCTGGACGGCCGTCGCCTTCCGCAGCACGCCGTGGTCCTCCTCGACCCGGGCCAGCCGCCCGCCGGCGAGCGCGCCCAGCAGGAACGCCGCGACCGCCGTCACCGACGCCACCACCGACAGCGTCGTCTCGCCCGCCGCCGCGAACCCGAGGAACACGACGTTGCCGGTCATGTTCGCCACGAACACGCGGCCCAGCCCGAGGAAGCTGACCGCGTCGACCACCCCGGTCACGACGGTCAGCGTCAGCAGCAGCACCGCCAGGTCCCGCGGTTTCGGCTCAGCCATGCGGGCAGTCAACCACCCGGCGCGTGAACGCGCGGTCGCCGAGCGCGTCGGTGCTGTCGACGAACTGGTCGATCGCTCCGACAGGTGACGCCGAGCCGTCGGACAGCGCCGCCACGAACCGCTCCGCGTGGATGACCCGGAACGGCCGGTCGTGGAACCCGCTCACGCACGGCTCGATCGGCGCGGTGAGCCCGAGCGCGTTGTGCGCCTCCGCGACGGTCTCGTACGCCGTCACGAGGTGCCCCTCACGCTCCCGCCACGTCGTCGAGGCGAGCGCCGCGGTCAGCGACGGCGTGAGCGTCCCGGCGACCGGCAGCCGCGCGAAGGCGCTGCCGAGCCACTTGCTGTACGGCGGGTACCGGCGCGCCATCAGCAGGCACAGCCGCATCAGGTCCCGCACCAGCCGGGCCGCGACGACGGCCGAGCCCAGCTCGTCGCCGGCCTCCCCGCACCGGCCGACGAACGGCTCCTCCTGCTCGATCCGCCGCCACTGGCACGCGAGGACGTACCGCCAGACGTCGTCCGGGTACCAGGCGACGTTCCGCCGCAGCGCCTCCAGCCCGAGGTCGTCGTGGAACACCGCGCCGCCCGTGAACTCGGCAAAAACCTGCGTCGGGGTGGCGAGCCAGTCACGACGCTCCGGGCGGCGCGGGTCGAAGCCGAGCGCGCCGCGCGTCCAGTCGTCGAGCGTCGCGACGACCAGCTTCGTCGGGTGGCCGAGGAACGTCGGCGGCACACGGAACTCGCGGACGTGGGGCAGGAACAGCTGGACGCGTGCGGTCCAGTCGTGATCGGCCGAGCGTTCCGTGTCGAAGCCGAGGACCTCGGAACCGGGGCCGAGCAGGGCGGCCGTGTGGGGCTCTCCGTCGACCAGCGGACGCACCACGGCACGGTAGAACCGGCGCGCGAGTTCGATTCCGGAAATGAACGTCATACGGCCCATTCTTGCTTACTAACGTGCGAAGCGCGCTTCATTGTGCGAAGCTGCTTCGCAGCGCTTCGCAAGCGGAACCTGTTGTCACACAGGCAGAACACCTCACATCCCTTCCGGTGAATCCCCGCGCGGCACGCGACATTTTGTCGGTGGTTGCCTTTAACGTGCGAGCATGACCGAAAAGAGCACGGTGCGCACACGGGAGATGGGCATCGAGTTGAAGACCCAGCGCGAAGCGAAACAGATGTCGCTTCGCGAGCTGGCCCGGCGCGCGGACTGGTCTGCGTCGAAGGTGTCCGGCTGGGAGAACGGCCGCCGCATCTCCCCGATCGACGCGGCGATCTACCTGGCCAACTGCGGAACCAAGGCCCCGGAACGGAACAGGTTGCTGGAACTGACGAAACCCCCGAGCGACCGGTACTGGGTGCGGCCGTACTTCAGCGAGCTCGTCGATCCCGCGAAGTCCCTCATCGTCCAGGAGAACCTCGCGACCCGGGTGATCTCGAACAGCCCGACGGCGCTGCCCGGCATGCTCCAGACCGAGGACTACGTCCGCACCCTCTACGAGATGTCCGGCCGGTACACCACCGACCGGCTCCAGCTGCTGATCCAGGCGAGAAGGGACCGGCAGGAGCTGCTGCAGCGGACGAACCCGCCCGACTGCCTGTACTTCGTCTACGAACACACCCTGCGCTCGATCCTGCGCGACCCGGCCCTGATGCACGAACAGCTGCAGTCCCTCGTGCTCGCCACCAACCTGCCCCACTGCACCATCCGGGTCGTGCCCGCCTCGGCGCCGCCGTACCACCTGATCGGCAGCCGGTTCACGATCATGGAGTTCGCCGAACACCCCGCGGTGGCCTACGAGGAAAGCTTCGCCGCGGGCCTGTTCGTCGACGATCGGGTCGCGGTCGAAGCGTTCTACGTCCTGCGCACCCGCCTGGAGCAGGTGGCACTGTCCGAACGGGAGTCCCGGGAGTTCCTCATCCGGCTGACCGAGGAGTTCGATCTCATGACCGGCTGACCACACCCCACGGCCACGCCCCCTTCCCCATCATTCTCGTGCGCCGACAGCCTTTCCGTCGTGCCAGACCGTCCGGACCCGACCCGGCAGGTCGGTCACGTCGAGGTCCGTGCCGTCGAGCAGCACCAGATCGGCCCGCAAACCGGGCTCGACGCGGCCGCGGTCGTCGTCGAGGCGCAGCAGCCTCGCCGCCTCGCTGGTGGCCGCCTTCAAGGCCGCCGCGTCACCGAGGACCGCGGCCAGCAACCGCAGCTCGGTCGCCAAGTCGACATGGGGGCGCGGGGCGAGGTCCGAACCCGCGGCGATGCGGACGCCCGCCTCGGCGGCGAGGCGCACCGACCGGCGGTGGTCCGGGGCGAACTCGCTGTCGCTGATCGGCGACAGCGTCGGCACGTACCAGGCATTCCCCAGCGCGGCAACGGATTCGTCGTCCAGGAAGGTGCCGTGCTCGATGCTCCGCGCCCCCGCGCGGGCCGCCGACACCACGGCGGCGGACGTGTGCGCGTGGGCCATGACGTCCCGCCCGCACCGGCGAGCCTCGTCGACCAGCGCGACGAGCTCCTCGTCGGTCGGGCGGACGTCCACGCCCTCGCGGATCGACCCCATCGCCCCGCTCGCGCCGACCTTAATCCAGTCCGCCCCGGCGCGCACCATCCGGCGGACGGCCGCGCGCGCCGCGTCCGGCCCGTCGAACACCGGGTCCGGCAACGACGGGTCACCGTAGCGGTCGACGGCCCCGGCGGGCGGCTCCCAGCTGTCCCCGAGACCGCCGGTCGGGCCGAGCTGGCGCAGGCTGACCAGCACGTCCGGGCCGGTGATCCAGCCTTCGCGCAGGGCGTGCTTGAGGCCGGCGTCGGCACCCCAGGCGTCGCGGACGGTGGTGATCCCGCGGGCGAGCAGCCCGCGCAGCACCGGCACCGCTTCGAGGATCCGGGCGCTGCGCGGCAGCGGCTCGGGCCGCGGGAACGCGACGTGCACGTGGCAGTCGATGAGCCCGGGGATCAGCAGCCCGCCCGCGCAGTCGACCCGCCCGTCACCGTCGAGTCCCGGGCCGACCTCGGCGATCCGGTCGCCGTCGAGCCGGACGTCCGCGCGGGTCGACTCCCCGGTCTCGGGGTCGAGCACCCGCGCGCCGACGAGCAGCGTCACGAGAGTTCCTTGTGGTAGACGAGGAAATCGCACGGCGTGGCCAGTGACGGCGCGAGGTGCGGGTAGTCCTGCGCGAGGTCGGCACGGTGGGTCACGCGGTAGCCGAGGCGGTCGTACCACTCGGCGAGGAACTGCTTCGACGGATGCGTCCACTCCCGCGGCACGAGCAGTTCGAGCTGCATCCGGCGGCAGCCCGCGTCCCGGCTCGCCCGCTCGGCGAACCGCACCAGGTCCCGGCCGATGCCGGTACCCCGCCGGGCCGGGTCGGCCGCGAGCATCCCGAACTCGCCGGTGGCCTCGTCGAGCCGCCGGACCCGCACCGAACCGGCGAGGTCACCGTCGACCCGCGCGACCGCGATCTCCCCCGCCCGCACGAACCCGGCCACCTCACCGGCGGACGTCCGGTCGGTGCTCCCCCGCCACAGCCCCTTCTCGGACTCGGCGTAGACCTGGTTGACCAGCGCGGCGATCCGGTCGATCAGGGACAGGTCCGCCGCCGCGGACGGGGGCAGCAGCTCGATCTCCATGCCCCCACCTTGTCACGCCCACGCGAAGACGCTCGCGAACCGGCTCCGGCGGCTTCGAGAGCAGCCGCACCCGGTTCGCGAGCGTCGATCGAGAGAGCGTCAGTTGTCCCGTCGGAAGAGCTTGTTGCCCAGCCAGACGATCGGGTCGTACTTGCGGTCCGCCACGCGCTCCTTCATCGGGATGAGCGCGTTGTCGGTGATGTGGATGCCCTCCGGGCAGACCTCGCTGCAGCACTTGGTGATGTTGCAGTAGCCGAGGCCGTGCTCCTCCTGGGCCGCGTCACGCCGGTCGGCGACGTCGAGCGGGTGCATCTCCAGCTCGGCGATCCGCATCAGGTACCGCGGCCCCGCGAAGGACTCCTTGTTCTCCTCGTGGTCGCGCACCACGTGACAGGTGTTCTGGCACAGGAAGCACTCGATGCACTTGCGGAACTCCTGCGAGCGCTCGACGTCCACCTGCTGCATCCGGTAGTCACCGGGCTTGAGGTCGGCGGGCGGGGTGAACGACGGGATCTCCCGCGCCTTCGTGTAGTTGAAGGACACGTCGGTGACCAGGTCGCGGATCACCGGGAACGTCCGCATCGGCGTCACCGTGACGACCTCGTCCTCGGTGAACGTCGACATCCGCGTCATGCACAGCAGGCGCGGCTTGCCGTTGATCTCCGCCGAGCACGAACCGCACTTGCCCGCCTTGCAGTTCCACCGCACCGCGAGGTCCGACGCCTGCGTGGCCTGCAGCCGGTGGATGATGTCGAGGACGACCTCGCCCTCGTTCACCTCCACCGTGAAGTCCTGCAACGCGCCGCCCGTGTCGTCGCCGCGCCAGACCCGGAAACTCGCCTTGTAGCTCATGCCTTGCTCCCACCGGGGTGCGTTTCGAGTTCCTGGTCGGTGTAGTACTTCCCGAGCTCGCCGAACTCGAACAGTTCCAGAAGGTCCTGCCGCAGCGGCAGCTGCTCCTCGACCGTGACGCTGACGTCCGGCACCACCGGGTTCTCCCCCGGCGACGACGCGCAGACGAGAAGCTTGTGGCGCCACTCGGGATCCATGCCCGGGTGGTCGTCGCGGGTGTGGCCGCCGCGGCTCTCCGTCCGGGTCAGGGCCGCCTTCGCGACGCACTCGCTGACCATCAGCATGTTGCGCAGGTCGATGGCGAGGTGCCAGCCGGGGTTGAACTGCCGGTGCCCCTCCACGGTGACGCGCAGGATCCGGTGCCGCAGCTCCGACAGCTTCACCAGCGCCTGCTCGATCTCGCCGGCCTTGCGGATGATGCCGACCAGGTCGTTCATCGACTGCTGCAGCTCGGTGTGCAGGGTGTAGGGGTTCTCGGCCGACGCGCCCTCCGGCGGGTCGAACGGCGCCAGCGCCATCTTCGCCGCGGCGTCCACATCGGACTGCGCGACCGCGGGCCGGTCGGCCAGGCCGTGCACGTACTCGGCGGCGCCGAGCCCGGCGCGGCGGCCGAACACCAGCAGGTCCGACAGCGAGTTGCCGCCGAGCCGGTTGGAGCCGTGCATGCCGCCCGAGCACTCGCCCGCGGCGAACAGGCCGGGCACGCTCGACGCGGCCGTGTCCGGGTCGACCTCGATGCCGCCCATCACGTAGTGGCAGGTCGGGCCGACCTCCATCGCCTCCGCCGTGATGTCGACGTCCGCCAGCTCCTTGAACTGGTGGTACATCGACGGCAGCCGCTTCTTGATCTCCTCGGTCGGCAGCCGGCTGGCGATGTCGAGGAACACGCCGCCGTGCGGGGAGCCGCGCCCCTCCTTGACCTCGGAGTTGATCGCGCGGGCCACCTCGTCGCGCGGTAGCAGGTCCGGCGTGCGCCGGTTGTTGTCCGCGTCGGCGTACCAGCGGTCGGCTTCCTCTTCGCTCTCCGCGTACTGCCCCTTGAACACCTCGGGCACGTACTCGAACATGAACCGCTTGCCGTCGGAGTTCTTGAGCACACCGCCGTCACCGCGCACGCCCTCGGTGACGAGGATGCCCTTGACGCTCGGCGGCCAGACCATCCCGGTCGGGTGGAACTGGACGAACTCCATGTTGATCAGCTTCGCGCCCGCCCGCAGCGCCAGCGCGTGGCCGTCGCCGGTGTACTCCCACGAGTTCGACGTCACCTTGAACGACTTGCCGATGCCGCCGGTCGCGAGCACGACCGCCGGCGCGTCGAACAGGATGAAGCGGCCGCTCTCCCGCCAGTAGCCGAACGCGCCGGCGATCTTCCCGTCGGTGGTGAGCAGCTCGGTGACCGTGCACTCGGCGAAGACCTTGATCTTCGCCTCGTAGTCCCCGGTCTCGGCGAAGTCCTCCTGCTGCAGCGAAACGATCTTCTGCTGCATCGTGCGGATCAGCTCGAGCCCGGTCCGGTCACCGACGTGCGCCAGCCGCGGGTAGGTGTGCCCGCCGAAGTTGCGCTGGCTGATCCGCCCGTCCGCGGTGCGGTCGAACAGGGCGCCGTAGGTCTCGAGCTCCCAGACCCGGTCCGGCGCCTCCTTGGCGTGCAGCTCGGCCATCCGCCAGTTGTTGAGGAACTTGCCGCCGCGCATGGTGTCGCGGAAGTGGACCTGCCAGTTGTCGTTCGAGTTCGCGTTGCCCATCGACGCCGCGCAGCCACCTTCGGCCATCACCGTGTGCGCCTTGCCGAACAGGGACTTGCACACGACCGCGACGCGGTAACCGCGTTCGCGCGCTTCGATCACCGCGCGCAGACCGGCACCACCGGCACCGATCACCACCACGTCGTAGCTGTGCCGTTCGACCTCGGTCATGTAGGAATTCCACCTCGGAAAATGGGGACGTCGTTGTCGGGAGGGCGGGGAGGATCAGTTCACGAATCTCAGGTCCGCGATCGCCCCGCTGGCCACGAGCATGACGTAGAAGTCGGTCAGCACGAGTGTGCCGAGCGTCGTCCAGGCCAGCGCCATGTGGCGGGTGTTGAGCTTGGTCACCTGGGTCCAGATCCAGTACCGCACCGGGTGCTTGGAGAAGTGCTTCAGCCGGCCGCCGGTCACGTGCCGGCACGAGTGGCAGGACAGCGTGTACGCCCAGAGCAGGACGACGTTCGCGACCAGGATGACGTTGCCCAGGCCGAAGCCGAAGCCGCCGGTCTTGCCGTGGAACGCCGTGATCGCGTCGTAGGTGTTGACCAGCGACACGATCAGCGCCACGTAGAAGAAGTAGCGGTGGACGTTCTGGATGATCAGCGGGAGCCGCGTCTCACCGGTGTACTTGGCCTTCGGTTCCGCGACGGCGCACGCGGGCGGGGAGAACCACACCGCGCGGTAGTAGGCCTTGCGGTAGTAGTAGCAGGTCAGGCGGAACCCGAGCAGGAACGGCAGCACGACGAAGCCGAGCGGGATGAACCCGGGCAGGTCGCCGAACCAGTGGCCGAAGTGGCTCGAGCCCTCGACGCAGGACGTGGACAGGCAGGGGGAGTAGAACGGCGTCAGGTAGTGGTAGTCCGGCACCCAGTAGGCGGTGCGCACGAACGACCGGACCGTCGCGTAGATGATGAAGGCGCCCAGCCCGAGCACGGTGAGCAGGGGCTGGAGCCACCATCGGTCGGTCCGCAGGGTGCGTTCGGCGATCCGGGCCCGCTGGGGGGACCGGACGCCGGTGCCGACGCCGTTGTCAGCGGGAGCGCTCACCGCTGGTCGCGCTTGTAGCCGCCGACGCCTTCGTCGTCCGCGCCGTGCCACAGCGCCGGGTCGTACGGCGTGTCGGGAACTTGGACGCGCTCCGCGGCCTTCGCCTGCGCCGGTACCGCGAGCGGGGTGCCGTCGAGGTCGGCGGTGTCGATGTCGAGGCGCTCCACGTCGTTGGCGAGGCGGCGGATGGCCGAAGCGTCGCCGTAGCGCGAGCGCAGTGCGCCGACGCACTGCCTGAGCTGACCGATGGTTCGCCGCAGCTCGGCGATCTCGGAGGTGGACATCATGCCTCCCGTGTGGTGGGGCCGGCCGCGCCGGTCGGCGATCTCGCCAGAACCGACTCTGCCGCTCGTAGTGCAGTGTGACAAGTAGCACATTAGCTAAGTAGGGGCGTGATCGGGGTCACTGGGGTTGATCTTCTGAATCGATTTTGATTCGGTGTTCGCGGCGGGTAGTGTGGCCAGCGTCACGACCCAGAGGCGCCAGCGCTGCCGTCCCGCGGACCACCACTCACCAGTGATCCGGAGCCGGACATGAGCCACACCTCCACCACCACACCCCAGAAGACGCCGCTGCATCGAGTCGTCGCCGACGTCACCGCGCGCATCACCGAGCGCAGTGCCGCCACCCGCGCCGCGTACCTCGGCCGCACGGCCGCCGCGCACGAAGAGGGCCCGGTCCGCCGCGGCCTCGCGTGCAGTAACCTCGCCCACGGCTTCGCCGCCATGGAGGGCGCCGACAAGGAGGCGCTGCGGGCCGCGCGCGCCCCCGGCGTCGCCATCGTCTCGTCCTACAACGACATGCTCTCCGCGCACCAGCCGATGCAGGAGTACCCCGCCTGGCTGAAGAAGGCGGTAAGGGGCGCGGGCGGGGTCGCCCAGTTCGCCGGCGGGGTGCCCGCGATGTGCGACGGCATCACCCAGGGCCGCGCCGGCATGGAGCTGTCCCTGTTCAGCCGCGAGGTCATCGCGATGTCGACGGCGATCGCGCTGTCGCACGACATGTTCGACGCGGCCCTGCTGCTGGGCGTCTGCGACAAGATCGTGCCCGGCCTGCTGATCGGTGCCCTGTCCTTCGGCCACCTGCCGGCCGTCCTCGTGCCCGCCGGGCCGATGAACTCGGGGCTGCCGAACAAGGAGAAGGCGCGCGTCCGCCAGCTCTACGCCGAGGGCCTCGCCACCCGCGAAGACCTGCTCGACGCCGAAGCGGCGTCGTACCACTCGGCCGGGACCTGCACCTTCTACGGCACCGCCAACTCCAACCAGATGGTCGTCGAGGTGATGGGCCTGCACCTGCCCGGTGCCAGCTTCGTCCAGCCCGGGTCCACGCTGCGCCGCGCCTTGACCGAAGAAGCCGGGCGCCGCGTCGTCACGCTCTCGCGCGGTGAGGAGTACACCCCTGTCTCGCGGATCCTCGACGAGAAGGCGTTCGTCAACGGCGTCATCGCGCTGCTGGCCACCGGCGGGTCGACCAACCACACGATGCACCTGGTCGCGATCGCCGCGGCCGCCGGCATCCAGCTGACCTGGGACGACTTCTCCGACCTCTCGGCCGTCGTGCCGCTGCTGGCGCGGGTCTACCCGAACGGCAGCGCCGACATCAACCACTTCCACGCCGCCGGCGGCATCCAGTTCCTGGTCGGCACGCTGCTCGACGCCGGGCTGCTGCACGAGGACGTGCACACCGTGGCCGGGTTCGGGCTGCACCGCTACCGGGCCGAGCCGATCCTGTCCGACGGCGAGCTGGTCTGGCGCGACGTGCCGACCCGCAGCCTCGACGAGGAGGTGCTGCGCCCGGCGTGGCGCCCGTTCGCCGCGGACGGCGGGCTGCGGATGGTCGAGGGCAACCTCGGCCGCGCCGTGGTCAAGGTGTCCGCAGTGGCGCCCGAGCACCGGATCGTCCAGGCGCCGGCGCGGGTGTTCACTACGCAGGAGGCGTTCAAGGCCGCGTTCGAGGCGGGCGAGCTGGACCGCGACGTCGTCGTGGTGATCCGGCAGCAGGGTCCGCAGGCCAACGGCATGCCCGAGCTGCACGGGCTCACCCCGGCGCTGGGGGTGCTGATGGACCGCGGGCACCAGGTGGCGCTGCTCACCGACGGCCGCATGTCGGGCGCGTCGGGCAAGATCCCGGCCGCGATCCAGGTGACGCCGGAAGCCGCCGTCGGCGGCCCGATCGCGCGTATCGCCGATGGTGACGTCGTCCGGCTCGACGCCGGCGCGGGCAGCCTCGACGTGTTCGTCGGTGACGAAGAACTCGCCCGCCGTGAACTTGTGGACTCCCCGCCGTCCGAAGCATCCTGGAGCGGCACCGGCCGAGAGCTGTTCGCCGCGTTGCGCCGCGGGGTCGGCCCCGCCGACCAGGGCGCATCCGTGTTCGGAGGGCTGACGCCGGAGCACTTCGGCATTCCCACGCACACTCTGGAAACCCAGGAGGTCGGTCAGTGACCACCGGTCAGGACCTGCTCGAGCTGTCCCCCGTGATGCCCGTCGTGGTGATCGACGACGCCGACGACGCGGTGCCCACGGCGCGGGCTCTGCTCGCCGGCGGGATCGGGGTCATCGAGCTGACCCTGCGCACCCCGGCGGCGTTGTCGGCGATCGAGCGCGTCGCGGCCGAGGTCCCGGACATCGTGCTCGGCGCCGGCACGGTGACGTCGCCGGGCCAGGCGAAGCAGGCGGCCGACGCGGGCGCGAAGTTCCTCGTGACACCGGGCTGCACGGACGCCGTCCTCGACGCGTGCTTCGAGACCGGCCTGCCGTTCCTGCCCGGCGCGGCGACGGTGTCGGAGGCGATGCGGCTGGCCGAGCGCGGCCTCACGGCGGTGAAGTTCTTCCCGGCCGAGGCGTCCGGCGGTGTCGCGTACCTGAAGTCGATCGCGGGGCCGCTGCCCGGCCTGAAGTTCTGCCCGACGGGCGGGATCACGGTGGCTTCGGCGCCTTCGTACCTCGAGCTGCCCAACGTCGGCTGCATCGGCGGTTCCTGGCTGACGTCCTCGCTCGCCACCCGCGATTTCGCCACGATCGAGAAGCTGGCCGCGGAAGCCGCGAAACTGTAGCCGAGATCACCTGCAGCAATTCCCTCCCCGAACGGCCGAACCTGCGTCCCGGATCCCGGGAGCGCCGTTCCAGCGCGCTGGAACGGTGCTCCGAGGGAGTGAGGCGGGCGTCATGGGTTCGGCCGTTCGTCCCAGTCAGCGGGCATTCGCGCACACGGTCGGTGAATTACCACCTGTTATCGTTCCCCCTCGCAATTTCCAGCGAGGAGAACCGGTGTCCCTGACCAGCGTGGTCGCCCCCAGCACGTCCCCCTGCGCCGTCCCCGAAAGCGTCGCCGCACTGGTCGGTGCACGCCTTTCCCTGTCCGCACTCCACCAGTTGTGCGGCACCCTCGGCGGCTATTCCTTCGTCAAGGTCGTGGTCGACCGCGAACAGCGGGAGATTCACTTCCTGAACGACGCGCGCCATTCCTTTCACGCGATCTATATCGGCGAAGAGATCCTCGGCGTCCCCGAAGAACGGGTGCGCGCCGAGATCGACGACTACAACGAACGCTTCTACCACGCACCGGACCGCCGGTTCCTGCTCGGCATCCTCGCCCTCCACACGCGCCAGGAGAAGATCCTCTCGCTGGAGACGGTCGAGGTCGACACGATGCCGGCCGCGCTGATCCGCGAGTTCCACGCGTTCGTGGCGGAGCACGTCGACCCGGCCCTGCCGCTGCTGTTCAAGCCGGCGAACCAGCTGCAGGAGCGGCTCGTCCGCGAGATCCCGCCGAGCGAGCTCCCCCGCGTCTTCGCCCACGAACTGTTCTCGACGGCGCCCTTCGTCGCCCTGAACCCCGGCACGACCACCGGCCGGCTGCGCGCGTTCCGCACCGAAGCCGAGTACCGGGCCGCCACTGCCACAGCCGGGCTGGCCTGGTCGGACATCATCGTGATGGACCGCGTGCCCGACGACATCCCGCGCCTGTCCGGCATCGTCAACGCCCGGCACACGACCCCGTTGTCCCACACCAACGTCCTGGCCACCGGCTGGCAGATCCCGAACGCCGTCCAGCTCGGTGCCCTGGCCGAGATCGACCGCCGCGGCCTCGACGGCAAGTGGGTCGAGTACACGGTGGACACCCAATCGCTCACGCTGCGGGAGGTCGACGAGCCCGCCGAGGCGACCCCGCCGTCCTGGTACGCCCAGCGCGTCACGCTGGAGGAGCCCGAGTCCGACCACAGCCCGATCGTCAACCTGTCGCGGCTGCGCGCGTCCGACCGCTACCGGTATGGAACGAAGGCAGCGAATCTCGGCGAGCTGCACCACGTCCTGGCCTGCGGCTCCCCACGGCTGCTCGGCTTCTACCAGGTCCCGCGGCCGCCGCGGGAGAACCTGCTGCCGCACCTGGCCCAGCTGCTGGACGTCCCGGCCGACGCTTCGGTGGCCGACCTCTCCGAGGCGGCCCGCCGGCTGCTCGACGAGCGCGTCCGTGTGCCGCGCGGGATCGCCCTGCCGTTCTCGCTGCAGCGGCGGTTCCTCGAGTCGTCCCCGCGGATCCAGCAGGCGATCGGCAAGCTGAAGATGGCCCTGGAGCTGGACGCGCGCGAGATCGAGCCGCTGTGTGTCGAGCTGCAGAGCCTGATCCGGTCGGCGCGGCTGCCGGGCGCGCTGGCCGGCGAGATCGACTCCGCGCTGGTGTCCCAGCTGGCCGGGGTGCGCACGTTCGTCGTGCGCAGCTCGTCGAACGCCGAGGACCTCGCCGGGTTCTCGGCCGCCGGGATCTACGAGTCGATCAACCACGTCACCACCGCCGAGCGGATCTTCGCCAGTGTCAAGGAGGTCTGGGCGTCACTGGTGTCGGTGCGCAGCGTCCGGCTGCGCCACCAGGCCGGCATCTCCCTCGACGAGTGCTTCATGGGCGTGGTCATCCAGGAACAGGTCGCGGCCGACTTCGGCGGCGTGCTGGTGACGACGAACCCGATGAACCGCGCGGACTTCCGCACGGTCTACGTCAACGTCTCGCCGAAGGTCACCGACGTCGTCGACGGCTCCGCGCTGCCCATGCAGTACCTGTACTCGACGGTCGAAGGCGGCGGCCGCACCTTGTCCCTGGGCGACGCGGCGTCGGATCTCGACGAGCGCGCCCACGAGCAGCTGCAGCGCCTCGCCGTCGCCGGCCGGCTGCTGCAGTCGCACTTCTCCCCCGACTACACCTTCGACTCGCCGGTGGACGTCGAGTGGCTCGCGGACCGCGACCACGTCCACATCGTCCAGCTGCGCCCCTACTCGGCCTGATTTCCTCCCGGGAGACCTCATCATGCTGGGCTTTCGCCTGCCCGCGAAACCCGACGTTCAGCGCGCCGTGCGGCTGACCTACGGGTTCCAGTTCTTCTTCGGCCTGTTGCTGTGGGTGCCGATCTTCTACCAGTACCAGAAGCTCGTCGGCCTCGACGACGGCCAGATCTTCGGCATCCAGAGCATCTACTACATCGTGTTCTGCCTGCTGGAGATCCCGACGGGCATGCTCGCCGACCGGTTCGACTACCGCACTTCGCTGAAGGCCGGCGCCGCCGTGCTGGTGGCGGCGAACCTGGTGCCGGTGTTCCTCGGTTCGTACACCGGGTTCCTGCTCCACTTCATCCTGATCGCCCTGGCCAGGTCGCTCGTGTCCGGCGCGCAGAGCGCGTACCTCTACGAGTACCTGCACGCTCACGGCGAAGGCGAGCACTACCTCCGGGTGGAAGGCGTCGGCCGCGCGTACAGCCTGATCGGCAAGATCGTTTACTGGCCGGTGATCGGCCTGCTGATGGCGTGGAACCTCCCTTCCCCGTATTGGCTGACGGCGATCAACGCGGCCGTCGCCCTCGCGTTCGCCGTGAAGCTCCCGGCGGTTCCGGGTGGCCGTCAGGCGAGGGACAAGACGGCGTCGCTCCTCGCGGGCGTCGGCGGCGCGCTGTCGGCGCTGCGTTCGTCACGCTGGTTGTTCTTGCTGATGGTGCAGGGCGTCGCGATGTTCACGCTGGTCCGGATCTGCCAGGTGAACCTGTTCCAGCCGATCCTGGAGTCGAAGACGCTCTCGGTGAACTGGTACGGCGCGGTGCTGGCCGCCATGACGGTCTTCGAAGCCCTCGGCGCGGCCCGCCCGCACCGGCTGCGCCGCGCCATCGGCCCGGTTGCTTCGGTGTTCACCCTGACCATCGTGATGGCCCTGTGCCTGGGTTTCATCGTCCCCGCCGGCGCGATCCCGACGGTGCTCCTGCTGTGCGTCTTCGCGGTGGCGACGGGTGTTTCGTTCCCGATCCAGAAGCAGCTGCTGAACGACTCCATCCCGGACTCCCGTTACCGCGCGACGCTCCTGTCGATGGAGTCCATTGTGGACCGCGCGGTGTGCGCCCTGGTGGCGGTCGCGCTGGGCGCGTACCTCTCGGCCGGCCGGCTCGACGAGTTCCTGGTGCTGTCGGCCGTGGTCACGTGCGTGGTGATGGGCCTGCTCGCGGCGCTGCTGCTGACGGTCCGCAAGCACCGCTCGGACCGCCGGCCGCGGACAGCACGAGAGGCGGTGTCGGTCACCTCAGCGTGACGTGCGGTCCGGGCGCGCCGGGCGTTCGAGATGCCGCCGTCCGGCACCGGCCGAGCCGCAGTGCTCGCGGAAGTGCCCGGCCTCAGGTACAGCCGGACCGCAACCCTCCCGCCGCCCAGCCGAGCCGCGCTCCTCGCGAACCGGCCGGCCGCGCGACCCGGGCTCGGCCGCGCCACCAGCCCGGTGCCGGGGCCAGCCCCGGCCGGCCGCCGTCAGTCGATGGAGGCGTCGTCCAGGAGGGTGGACTCCGCGCCGTACTCGCGGAGTTCCTCCTTGATCACCGTGTAGGCCAGCCCCTCCGGATAGCCCTTGCGGGCCAGGAAGCCGAGCAGCCGCCGCAAGGCCGTCTGCTCGTCGACGTTGCCCAGGGACCCGAGCCGCTTGCGGACCAGTTCCCGGGCCATCTGCTCCTCGGACTCGCGGTCGACCTCGCCCGCCGCCTGCGCGGCGATCTCGCCGTCGACGCCCTTGCGCCGCAGTTCGGCCAGCAGCGCGGTGCGGGACAGCCCCTGGGTCTCGTGCCGGGACTTCACCCACAGCTCCGCGAACTCCGCGTCGTTGACCAGCCCCGCCCGGTCGAGCTTGCCGAGCAGGGTCTCGCTGGTCTCCTCGTCGAATCCCTTGCGCCGCAAGGCCTGCCGGAGCTCCTCCTGCGTGCGCGCACGCACGGCCAGGAGGTCGTAACAGATCTCCTTGGCCTTCTTGTAGCGCTCCTCCGGAGGCAACTCCGACGGTGGAATCTTCGGCGCCCTCGCCACCTGTGGAACCCCTTCGATCAGAAGTCGACCGGCGCCGGCACGGCTTCGACGGCTTCGACGTCGAGCTGCGGGCCGATGCCGAGCTTCTCCTTGATGCGCTTCTCGATCTCGTTGGCGATGTCCGGGTTCTCGCGCAGGAACTTCCGCGCGTTCTCCTTGCCCTGGCCGAGCTGGTCGCCCTCGTAGGTGTACCAGGCACCGGACTTGCGCACGATCGCCTGGTCGACACCCATGTCGATGAGCGAACCCTCGCGGGAGACGCCCACCCCGTACAGGATGTCGAACTCGGCCTGCTTGAAGGGCGGGGCCATCTTGTTCTTCACGACCTTGACGCGGGTGCGGTTGCCGACCGCCTCGCCGCCGTCCTTGAGCGTCTCGATGCGGCGCACGTCGAGCCGGATCGAGGCGTAGAACTTCAGCGCCTTACCACCGGTCGTGGTCTCCGGGGAGCCGAACATGACGCCGATCTTCTCGCGCAGCTGGTTGATGAAGATCGCGGTGGTGCCGGAGTTGTTCATGGCACCCGTCATCTTGCGCAGCGCCTGGCTCATCAGGCGGGCCTGGAGACCCACGTGCGAGTCACCCATCTCGCCCTCGATCTCGGCGCGCGGCACGAGCGCGGCCACGGAGTCGATGACCAGGATGTCGAGCGCGCCGGAGCGGATCAGCATGTCCGCGATCTCCAGCGCCTGCTCACCGGTGTCCGGCTGGGACACGAGCAGCGCGTCGGTGTCCACACCGAGCTTCTTGGCGTACTCCGGGTCCAGCGCGTGCTCCGCGTCGATGAACGCCGCGATGCCGCCGTTCTTCTGCGCGTTCGCCACCGCGTGCAGGGCGACCGTGGTCTTACCGGAGGACTCCGGGCCGTAGACCTCGATGACGCGGCCGCGGGGCAGCCCGCCGATGCCGAGGGCGACGTCGAGGGCGATCGAGCCGGTCGGGATCACGGCGATGGGCGCGCGGCCCTCTTCGCCGAGGCGCATCACCGAGCCCTTGCCGTACTGCTTGTCGATCTGCGCAAGGGCGAGTTCGAGCGCCTTGTCCTTGTCGGGTGCTGCAGGCATGGAAGTCCACCTCGCTGGTCTGAGCCCGCCGGGGCTCTGTTCGGTTCTTCAGCTGTCCGGTCCGACGCTAGCGGCGGGGTCCGACAATTCCAGGCGCGGCGCCCCATCTGTGGATCGCTGGACCCGATGTGGACAACACCATAGACGAACACCTGTTCGAGGTCGGCAGCGACACACCCCTACGCTAGGATTTTCGCCCGCCCGGGTCGTGCCCGCGCGGATCCCCGCAGGTCAGCGCCGTTCCGCCGGAACGTCGAAGGCGTCGCAGACCTCTCGCCAGACCTCTTTCGCCGGGATTCCCGCGGTCAGTGCCTGGTCGACGGTGCGCCCGCCCAGCGCGCTGAGCACGTGGTCCCTGGCCAGGACCTGCGCCCGCCCGGGACCGAACTCGTCGGCCATCAGCCGCCGGAAAACCGTGATCCGCATCGGACCCATAATATCCGGGCGGCCGCGGTGGGCACGAACGGCCCGTTCGCGCCCTTTCCCGGTCAGCTCCCCGGCTGGACGCTCGACTCGAAGTAGTCGGCCAGCGTGCCCGGCGTGGTCGCCGCGGCCTGGTCGCTCGAGTTCAGCTGGTAGATGAACCCGGCCAGCGGCCGGTCCGACACGGTGAACACGAGCACCGCCGACGTCCGGCCCGCGGCGGACGCGTAGTGGCCCGTGAGCCCGTTGCCACCCCAGTCGGCCTCGGTGCGGTCGCCGCCGGCGGAGGTGAGCAGGCCGTCGGTGTACTGCTTCAGCGCGGCGGCGCTGTCGCCCTGGACGTAGGTCACCTGGGTGCCCGCCCGGCCCGGCGCGGAGCAGGTCGAGGAGACGCCGAGGCTCTCCGCCGGGGCCGCCGGGCCGTTGCCCATGCCCGGTTTGCAGTCGCCGGTGTCGGCGATCTTCCCGGCGAGCTGGCGCAGGCAGCCGGTGAGGCCCTTGTCGTCGGCCTGGCCCGGCGTCCTGCACTGGTCCGCGGTGTAGGTCGCCACCGAGGACGACGACGTGAGGAAGAACGTCAGGCCCGCCGCGAGCAGCACGACCACCGCGACGGCGATCCCGATGAGCAGCTTCTTCTTCCCGCCGGGCTGGGGCTCGGCCTTGTCGGCCGCGGGCGCGTACGCCGGGAAGTTCGACGGCGCGGGGGCCTGCACCCGCTGCGGCCCGCTGGGCGGGAAGTTCGACGGCGCGTAACCACCGCCCGGGTACTGCGGTGGCGGGGGTGGCGCGTACTGCGGGTGGTGCGGCGCGGTGCCGGCGGCCACGGCCCCCTCGACGTTCTGCGTCCGCGCGCCGAGCCCGTCGCGGGCGACGTGCTGGGCGCCGAGCGCGACGGCGGTCTCCGGCTGGTCGAGGCTGCCCGGCACGACACCGAGCTTCTCCGCGATCATCGCGCCGACCAGTGGCAACCGGCTCGACCCGCCGACGAGGTAGATGCCCGCGAGCCGGTCCGGAGTCAGGCCGGACGAGCGCAGCGTCCGTGACAGCAGCTCCACGCTGCGCAGCATCGCCGGGCGGACCAGGCCTTCCAGCTCCCCGCGCGTGACCAGGACGTCCTTGAACGGCTCCGGCATCGGCACCTCGGTCTGCGGGTGCCGCGAGAGCGCCTCCTTGGCCGCCTTCACGTCCTCCTGCAGCGCGCGCCGGGTGCGGCGGTCGGCGGTCGACTCGGGACGCAGCAGCCGCTGCCAGCGCTGCGGGTCGGAGTGCGAGACCTCGCGCCCGACGTGCACCATCAGCGCCTGGTCGACGTCGAGACCGCCGAGGTCGGGCAGGCCGTCCTCGGCGAGCACGGTGAAGCCGGTCTGCGTGGCGCCGACGACGGCGACGTCAAAGGTGCCCGCGCCGAGGTCGTAGACGGCCAGCGCCTGCCCGGGCGCGAGCGCCTTGCCGGGGAACGACGCGAAGTGCGCCGCCGCGGCGACCGGTTCCGGCACCAGCAGGACGTTCGCGGTGATCCCGGCGAGCCGGGCGGCGGTCATCAGCACGGTGCGGCGGGTCGGCCCCCACTGCGCGGGGTGGGTCAGCCGGACCTCGTCGGGCTGCTCGCCGCCGAGCTGGCGGGAGGTCTCCTCGAGCACGCGGCGCAGGATCGCGGCGAGCGCCTCGTTCACGGGGACGACGTCGGTGCCCAGCAACAGGGTCTGCTCGTCGATGCGGCGCTTGGGGTTCGGCTCGAAGCGGGTCGGGTCGAGGCGGGCCCGGCGTTCGGCGTCGCGGCCGACCATGATCGTGCCCTCTTCGGTGGCGAACACGGCGGAGGGCATGTTGGCCGAGCCGTCCACTTCGACGACCCTCGGCGGCATGCCGTGGGCCGACAGCACGGCGACGGTGTTGGACGTCCCGAGGTCCACCGACAGGATCCGCACAGCACTCCGCCTTTCGCGCGAAACACGCCTTGGCGGCGTTCGCCGTGATGCTGCCACGTGCGCGGTCACCGTGCGTGCGGACCCGGGAAAGTCGTCGCACGCTGTTGTAGTTGCGCGATTCGATCAGCTGAGTTGCGCGATCCGCGCAGCTTGACGTAGCCTCTTCTCATGACACGCGGCGCGAGTCGCACCCGTTCGACGGACGACCCGTATCGCAGTGCCGACCAGAAGGAATCCCCGTGAGCGAACTCCCGATCATCGCCGTCACCCTCGGCGACCCCGTGGGCGTCGGCCCGGAGATCACCCTGAAGACCCTCGCCGAACCCGAGTCCCTGCAGATGGCGCGCGGGGTCGCGGTCGGTGACGCGATCGTGCTGGAACGCCTGGTCCGACACCTCGGCCTGCACCTGGAGGTCAACCCGATCGCCACGGTCGCCGACGCGCGCTTCACCACCGGCGTGATCGACGTCCTCAACCTCGGCGTGGTCCGCGAGGACCTGCAGTGGGGCGAGGTGAACGCGACCGTGGGCGCCGCGGCGCTCGGGGCGATCGAGGTGGCCACCCGGCTCGCGCTGGCCGGCGAGGTCGACGCGGTCGTGACCGCGCCGATCAGCAAGGAGGCGATCCGGGCGGCGGGCTCACAGCACCTCGGGCAGACCGAGATGTTCGGCGAGCTGACCGGCTCGACCCGGTACAACACGATGTTCTGGGTGTCCGGGCTGAAGATCTTCTTCGCCACCCGGCACCTTTCGCTGCGCGAGGCGATCGACCGGATCACCCGGGAGAACATCGAGTACGCGATCCGCGAGGCGTACACCGCGCTGGAGGTGTTCGGCACCGAGAAACCGAGACTCGCCGTGGCGGCGCTGAACCCGCACGGCGGCGAGGGCGGCAGGTTCGGCGACGAGGAGGTCGTCGTGATCGCGCCCGCGGTGGCCGCGGCGCGGGCCGCGGGCCTCGACGTGGTCGGCCCGCTCCCCGCGGATTCCGTGTTCCACCAAGGGATCCAGGGCCAGTTCGACGGTGTGCTCGCGCTGTACCACGACCAGGGGCACATCGCGTCGAAGACCTACGACTTGGAGGGCACGGTGTCGGTCACCGTCGGGCTGCCGATCCTGCGCACGTCGGTCGACCACGGCACGGAGTTCGACATCGCGGGCACCGGCCGGGCGTCGCACTCCGCGATGGTCGCGGCGTTCAAGGCCGCGGCGACCCTCGCGCCGTACGCGCGGAAGCTGCCTTCGATCTACCCGCCGGGCCGATGACGTCCCAGCCCCGGCCGGGGACCCGTGACCGGCGCGCGATGCTGCTGGAGGCCGTCCGTGACGGCTCGGGAGGCATCACGCAGCTGGCCGAGGAGTTCGGCGTCTCCGAGTCGACCATCCGCCGTGACCTCGCCTCGCTCGCCGGGGCCGGGCACGTGGTGCGCACCTACGGCGGCGCGCTCGACACCGGTCCCGAACGCGGTCCCCGGGAACAGGACCAGGAGCACGCGGCGGCGAAGGACGCCATCGCCCGCGAAGCCGCCGCCTTGGTGCAAGACGGCGAGGTCGTGCTGCTCGACGCCGGGACGACCGCCGGGCGGCTGGCCCGCCACCTCGCCCACCGCGAGGGCCTGACCGTGGTCACCAACGGCGTCACCGCGATCCGCGAGCTGGCCGGCTTCCCCGGGATCGACCTGATCGTGCTCGGCGGGCGGCTGTGGCACACCGGCGAGGCGATCCTCGGCGAGAGCGTCCTCGCGCAGCTGCGGCACGTCTCACCCGACCGGGTGTTCCTCGGTGCGGACGGCCTGGTGTCCGGGCGGGGCCTGTGCTGCCCGTCACTCGAGCAGTCGGTGGTCAAGCACGCGATGCTGCACGCGGGCGCGGAGGCGTACGTGCTGGCCGACCGTTCCAAGCTGGGCCAGGCGCCCTTCCCCTACTGGGCGCCGCTGGACCGGGAGTTCCGCCTGGTCACCGACGAACCGGTGGTCGACGTCACGTACCCGCAGTTCGCCCAGAGCGTGATCCTGGCGGGATCGCCGGAAACTGTCAGAGGTGCCGCGCATCATGGGTGACGTGGCAGCTGACGTGCTCGACCTCTTCTCCCCCGCGACCCGGGCCTGGTTCGCCGGGGCCTTCGCCGCGCCCACCGCGGCACAGGAAGGGGCCTGGCGGGCCGCGCACGCGGGTGAGCACGCCCTCGTCGTCGCGCCGACCGGCTCCGGCAAGACCCTGTCCGCGTTCCTCTGGGCGCTGGACCGGCTCTCGGTGGAGCCGCCGCCCGCCGAGGCCACGAAACGCTGCCGGATCCTCTACGTCTCGCCGCTGAAGGCCCTGGCGGTCGACGTCCAGCGGAACCTGCGGGCCCCGCTGGCCGGGATCTCGCAGGCGACCCGGCGGCTCGGGCTGCCGGTACCGGAGATCACGGTCGGCATGCGCACCGGCGACACGACCGCGGCCGAGCGCCGCTCGTTCGGCAAGACCCCGCCGGACGTGCTGGTGACCACGCCCGAGTCGCTGTTCCTGATCCTCACTTCCTCGGCGCGGGAATCGCTGAAGGGCGTCGAGACGGTGATCGTCGACGAGGTGCACGCGGTCGCCGGCGGCAAGCGCGGCGCACACCTCGCGTTGTCGCTGGAACGGCTGGACGCGCTGCTGCCGAAGCCGGCCCAGCGGATCGGCCTGTCGGCGACGGTCCGCCCGATCGACGAGGTGGGCGCGTTCCTGGCCGGCGGCCGTCCGGTGCGGGTCGTGCAGCCGAAGCTGGCGAAGACCATCGAGGTACGGGTCGAGGTCCCGGTGGAGGACATGGGCAACCTCGACGCGCCCCGCGGCCCGGCGCCGAGCCCGCTCGACGCCCTGGAGTCGATGACCACCGCGTTCCCGCCGGGCGACATCGCGCCGGGCGGGCTGGGCACGCTGGAGGAGATGGCCGGCAACCCGGTGCAGCGGCCGTCGATCTGGCCCGCGGTCGAGGAGCGGGTGCTGAGCCTGATCCAGTCGCACCGCTCGACGATCGTCTTCGGCAACTCGCGCCGGCTCACCGAGCGGCTCACCGCCCGGCTCAACGAGCTGGCCGCCGAGCAGACCGAGCTGGCGCCGGGTGACACGTTCCCCGCCGAGGCGGTCGGGCAGTCGGGCGTGAGCACCGGTGCGCCGCCGGTGATCGCGCGGGCGCACCACGGATCGATGTCGCGGGAGCAGCGCACGCACGTCGAAGAAGAGCTCAAGTCCGGGCGGCTGCCGTGCGTGGTGGCGACGTCGTCGCTGGAGCTGGGCATCGACATGGGCGCGGTCGACCTGGTGGTGCAGATCGAGGCGCCGCCGACGGTGGCGTCCGGGTTGCAGCGCGTCGGCCGCGCCGGGCACCAGGTCGGCGCGGTGTCCTCCGGGGTGATGTTCCCGAAGTTCCGCGGCGACCTCGTTTCCTGCGCCGTCGTCGCGGAACGGATGGCGACCGGGGCGATCGAGGCGGTCCGCTACCCGCGCAACCCGCTGGACGTCCTGGCGCAGCACGTCGTGGCCATGGTCGCGCTCGAGCCGTGGACCGTCACGGACCTGGCGTCGCTGGTGCGGCGCGCGGCGCCGTTCGCCGCGCTGCCGGACGACGCCTTGCACGCGGTGCTCGACATGCTGGCCGGCCGTTATCCGAGTGAGGAGTTCGGCGAGCTGCGGGCGCGGATCACCTGGGACCGCGTCAGCGGCGAGCTGCGCGGGCGGCCGGGCTCGCAGCGGCTGGCCGTCACGTCGGGCGGCACCATCCCCGACCGCGGCCTGTTCACCGTGATGACCCCGGGCGGGGACGACAAGCCCGGCTCGCGCGTCGGCGAGTTCGACGAGGAGATGGTGTACGAGTCGCGCGTCGGTGACACCATCCTGCTGGGCACGTCGTCGTGGCGGATCACCGACATCACGCACGACCGGGTCATCGTGGTGCCCGCGCCGGGTGAGCCGGCGCGGATGCCGTTCTGGAAGGGTGACGCGCCGGGCCGTCCGCTGGAACTCGGCCGGGCGCTCGGGAAGTTCGTTCGCGAACTGTCCACATCAGACGATGCGAAGGCGCGGGAGCGGGCCGTCGCGGCGGGGCTCGACGAGCGGGCGTGCGACAACCTGCTCGCCTACCTGGCCGAGCAGAAGGCCGCGACCCGGCACGTCCCGAACGACCGGACGATCCTGCTGGAGCGCTACCGCGACGAACTGGGCGACTGGCGGATCGTCGTCCACTCGCCGTTCGGCGCCCAGGTGAACGCGCCGTGGGCACTGGCGATCGCCGCCCGGCTGCGGGAAAACCGCGGGGTCGACGCGCAGGTGGCCCACTCCGACGACGGCATCGTGCTGCGCCTCCCGGACGCGCTGGACGCCGAGGGCGCCGACGTGACCATCGGCGCCGACGACATCCTGCTGGACCCCGAAGAGGTCGAGCAGCTCATCGTCGCCGAGGTCGGCGGCTCGGCGGTGTTCGCGGCGCGGTTCCGGGAGTGTGCGGCGCGGTCGCTGCTGCTGCCGCGCCGGGACCCGCGGCGCCGGACACCGTTGTGGCAGCAGCGGCAGCGCGCGTCGCAGCTGCTGTCGGTCGCGGCGAAGTACGAGCGTTTCCCGGTCGTGCTCGAAGCGATGCGCGAGGTGCTGCAGGACGTCTACGACGTGGGCGGGCTGCGCGAGCTGATGGCCGACGTCCGGGGCCGGAAGGTCCGGCTGGTGGAGGTCGAGACGCCGGCCGCGTCGCCGTTCGCGCGCAGCCTGCTCTTCGGCTACATCGGCATGTTCCTCTACGAAACCGACGCCCCGCTGGCCGAGCGGCGCGCGGCGGCGTTGTCGCTGGATTCGGGGCTGCTGGCCGAGCTCCTGGGCACCGAGGCGATCCGGGAGCTGCTGGACCCCGAAGCCGTGGCCGAGGTCGAACGCTCGTTGCAGCGTCTCGAACCCGACCGGCACGCGCGTTCGGCCGAAGACGCCGCGGACCTGCTGCGGTTCCTCGGCGACATGACGGTCGAGGAAGCCGGGACCCGGGGCATCCAGCCGGAGTGGCTCACCGAGCTGGAGGCGGCGCGGCGCGCGATCCGGGTGCGGATCGGCGGTGAGGAACGGTTCCTGGCCATCGAGGACGCCGGCCGCGTGCGGGACGCACTGGGCACCGCACTGCCGGTCGGGGTGCCCGAGGCGTTCACCGAACCGGTCGCGGACCCGCTCGGCGACCTGCTGGCCCGCTATTCCCGGAGCCGGGGCCCGTTCGCCGCGGCGAACGCGGCCACGCGGTTCGGGCTCGGCACGGCCGTCGTCACCGGCGTCCTCGACCGGATGACCGGGGAGGGCCGTCTGGTCCGGGGTGAGCTGAGCCCCGTCGGGCATCCCGACACCCACGGTGTCGGCATCGAATACTGCGACTCGGCGGTGCTGCGACGGCTGCGGCGGGCGTCGCTGGCGAAGCTGCGCGCCGAGGTGGAGCCGGTCGAACCGGCGGCGCTGGGCCGGTTCCTGCCCTCGTGGCACGGGTTCGGCGGCCGCGTCCGGGCGGCGCCGACGGCGGACGACGTGCTGTCGGTGGTCGAGCAGCTCGCCGGGGCGCCGTTGCCGGCGAGCGCCGTGGAGTCGCTGATCCTGCCCGGGCGGCTGCCGGGCTACTCCCCCGCGCTGCTGGACGAGCTGACGACCGCGGGCGAAGTCACCTGGGCGGGCTGCGGCGCGCTGTCGGGCGGCGACGGCTGGATCGCCCTCGCGCCGACGGACGTCGCCGATCTGCTGCTGCCGGAGGTGGTCGAGGACATCCCGACCGGGCCGCTGCACGACGCCATAGTGTCCACTTTGGAGGGTGGCGCGCTGTTCTTCCGGCAGCTGGTCGACCGGGCGACCGTGCTGGTGGAGAAGGCGCCCGCCGACGCCGAAGTCGTGGCCGCGCTGTGGGATCTGGTCTGGGCCGGGCTGGTCACGGGCGACACGCTGGGGCCCCTGCGGGCCCAGGTAGCCGGGCACGGCGCGCACAAACCCCGCCGCCAGGCCCCGCGCGGCCGGTACGCGCGGCTGCGGGCGGGGCGGCCGCAGATGCCGTCACGCTCCGGCCCGCCGACGGTCGCGGGCCGGTGGGCGCTGACCCCCACCCGGGAAACCGACGCCACCCGGCGCGCCCACGCGCGTACCGAAGCGTTCCTGGAGCGCCACGGCGTCCTGACCCGCGGTGCGCTCGACACCGAACGCGTCACGGGCGGCTTTTCCGGGATCTACAAGGTGCTGCGCGGCATGGAGGACACCGGCCAGGTGATCCGCGGGTACGTCGTGGAGGGTCTCGGCGCGGCCCAGTTCGCCGCGAAGGGCGCGGTGGACCAGCTGCGTGCGTTGTCGGGCCCGGGCCGTCCCGCCCCCGGCCGCGCGGTGGTCCTGGCGGCGGCGGACCCGGCCCAGCCCTACGGCGCCGCCCTCCCCTGGCCGGCGGCGACCGGCGACACGAAGCACCGCCCGGCGCGCAAAGCGGGTGCGCTGGCGGTACTGGTGGACGGGGTCCCGGCCCTGTACGTCGAGCGAGGCGGCCGTTCGCTGCTGAGCTTCACGGAAGAACGGAAACCGCTGTCGGACGCGGCCCAGGCGTTGTCGGCGGCGGTCCGGGAAGGCTGGCTGGGCCAGCTGTCGGTCCAGCGCGCGGACGGCGAGCAGGCCCTGACCTCCGAACTCGCGCAAGTACTGACGGAGGCGGGTTTCCGCGCGACCCCATCAGGCCTTCGCCTCCGCGCCTGACCAAGCGACCACGACCGAAACTCTCGCGGGTGCGGGGTTCGGGGTGATTCCCCGGCGGGGTGATTCCCCGCTGGCCTAAGCTGCCAGTCCGACACCGCACGAAGGATGTTCTGCTCATGGCCATGCGCGAACTGCGCTATTTCGGGGACCCGATCCTCAAGACCGTCTGCGATCCGGTCACGGTTTTCGACGCGAAGCTCGAGGCGCTCGTGCGGGACCTGGTCGACTCCGTGAAACCGAACGGGCGGGCCGGGCTGGCCGCGCCGCAGATCGGCGTCGGGCTGCGGATCTTCAGCTACGACGTCGCCGGGCTGACCGGGTACGTCGTCAACCCCGAGATCGTCGAGCTGTCCGAAGAGACGCACGAGATCAACGAGGGCTGCCTGTCCGTGCCGGAACTGTGGTTCCCCACCAAGCGGGCGATGCACGCCAAGGTCCGCGGCGTCGACGTGCACAACGAACCGATCGAGGTCGAAGGCGAAGACGTGCTGGCGCAGTGCCTGCAGCACGAAACCGACCACCTTGACGGCGTTCTCTACCTCGACCGGCTCACCCCCGAGCGCAAGAAGACCGCTCTGCGCGAGGCGCGGGACAAGGACTGGTTCTGGAAGCGCTGAACCCGCTCAAGCAGGCAGGAACAGCCTGAGCTTGGCCCCGTCCTCCGAGCCGCGCTCGGTGCGCAGGCCCGCCCGGGCGGCCGTGCGGGGCATGACGTCGTCGCCCGCGAGGCAGTCCGCGGTCAGCTCCGTGATGCCCTGGGCTTCGGCGAGGACCGCGAGCCGGGCCAGCAGGGCCGTGCCGATGCCCTGGCGCTGCCAGTCGTCCTCGACCAGCAGGGAGATCTCCGCGCCGCCCGCCGCGGTCGGGATGAGCTGGGCCAGGCCGATCACCTCCCGGCCGAAGACGGCCAGCACGCTCGTGCCGCGCGGTGGCATCAGCAGTCGGTGCAGCCAGCGGCGCGGCACCGTCCGCACCCCGGTGTGGTAGCGGCGGAACAGCGTCGCCATCGAGCAGCGGCGGTGGAGTTCGGACACCGCGTCGGCGTCGCCGGGGACGCCCTTGCGCAGGACGATCGCCGCGCCGTCCGGGCGGTCGAGGACCACCGGGCCCGCGACGTTCCGGGCCGCCGCGGTGAGCAGCATGACGAGCGACTCGGCGCGGGTCAGCTCCAGCTGCACGAACGGCGCCCACTGCCGGCGCGCCACCAGCGCGGTGTCGGCCCCCAGCTCGAACACCGCGCGGTGCCCGCTCTCGGTGCGGGCCGGGTTGGCTTCCGTGACGGGGACGAGGGTGACCACGTCGGCCGCCAGGACCTCCTTCAGCACCTCGGCCAGGCGAGCGGGATCGTCGACCGCGCGGCGGGCCGCGGCCAGCGTCGAGGACGCCGAGTCGACCAGCTCGTGGACGTCGGCGTCGATGATCGCGGTGCATTCGCAGCCCTCCTCGCGGATGGCGTCGACCAGGAGCCGCCGGGGCAGGCCGGTCGCGGGGCGCAGCACGATCTCGTCGAGCACGCCGCCCGGGACCGGCAGCACGGTCAGGCCGAGGATGTTGCACTCGAGGTCGGCGAGCCGGATGGCGATGCGGGCCAGGGTGCCCGGGTGGTCGTGCATCCGGACCCGCACCCGCCACGCGGACGGCGTGGCCGGCTCCTCGACGGCGGCCGGCTGACCGTGCTGGGGCAACGCTCGAGAGGTCTCCATGACCACCACGGTCCTCCGCGGTTGTTGCCTCACCGGGACGCGAGTGTTTCGCGCAGGTCAGCGTTCGCCGCGACGAGGCAACTCGGGCGAAACACGCACCCCGGCCGGACCACCACGCAGCCGGGCCAAGACTCGGCCGGACCACGCTTGGAATACCCACCAACCGGCGACGCGGGTCGCCCGGACCGCGGCTCGATCAGACCGCCGCTCGAGACGTCCGCCCACCGACCAGGCAGGTCGGCGGAAGCGTGACTCGGGATGCCCGACAACTGACCACGCAAGTCGGCCGAAGCGGCGCTCGGGTGCGCTAACCAGCCACGCAGTACGGCCCAACCGCGAACCGGGACCCCACAAGCCGCCAACGCAGGTCACCTGGGCAGCGGCTCGAGATGCCCGCCGAACGACCACACAAGTCGACCAGACCACGCCTCGGATGCCGCCAACCGGCCACGCAGGTCGGCCGGACCGCGAATCGGGACCCCATAAGCGGCACCGCGGGTCGCCGAGGCCGCGGCTCGACCAGCCCGAGGCTCGAGATGCCCACCGAACGACCACCCAAATCGACCAGACGACAGCTCGGATGCCGCCAACCGACCACACAGGTCGACCGGACCACGAACCAGGACCCCCACAAACCGGCAACACGGGTCGCCGGGGCCGCGGCTCGACCAGCCCGCGGCTCAAGATGCCCACCGAACAACCACACAAATCGACCAAACCACAGCTCGGATGCCGCCAACCGGCCACACAGGTCGGCCGGACCACCGCGCAGCCGGGCCAAGACTCGGCCGGACCACGCTTGGAATTCCCACCACCGGCGACGCGGGTCACCCGGACCGCGGCTCGGGCTGCCCGCCAACTGGCGATGCGGCTCGGCCAGACCGCGCCTCGTAAATGCCCGCTAACTGACGCGAGTCAGCTGGACCGCGGCTCGGAACACCCGCTAACCGGCCACGTGGGTCAGCCAGGAGCGCAGCTCTGTCGCCAGCCTCACCGGGGCGTCCAGCTGGATGAGGTGGCCCGCCTTCTCCACCTGGGCGAACGTTGCGCCGGGGATGGCTGCCGCCAGTCGCTCGCCTGTGGTGGTCGGGATCCAGGTGTCCTCGGCGCCCCACAGCACTCGTACCGGGAGGTCCAGCCGGCCCAGCCGGTCCTCGTTCGTGGCCAGGTAGCTCTCGTCGTACGCGGCGATCTGCCGGTAGAACGCCGGCTGTCCCTCCTCGCCCAGCCACGGCGCCGTCAGGGAGGCCAGGTCCGCCTCTCGCAACTGGCGAAAACTCGCGTTGCCGATGTAGGCCCTGACCAGCGCTTCGTGGATGTACGGCGGCACCTGGGCGAGCACGTCCGGGTGTTGCTTGACCAGCCGGAAGAACGGCGAGCCCGCCGGCGGGATGGCCACCACGTCGGCCAACAGGAGCGAGGCGTACGGCACTCCGTGGACCAGGGTGGTGCGCAGTGACACCGCTCCGCCGTAGTCGTGGGCGACGACGTGCGGACGGTCGAGCTCCCAGTGCGCGAGCAGCGCCTGGAACGCCTCCGCCTGGACGCCGAAGTCGACGGCGTGCGCGGGATCCTTCGAGGACCGGCCGTACCCCGGCATGTCCCAGAGGTACACGGTGAAGTCGCCGGTCAGCGCCTCGGCGAACTGGCGCCACAGCCACGACGACCACGGCGTTCCGTGGCAGAACACCACCGCGGGCCCGGAACCCGCGGCTTCCCAGGCGATGCGCCGCCCCCGCCAGTCGAAGGTCTCCATGATCCCAAGCCAGGTCAGCGCGGGGTCAGCACGCAGAACTCGTTGCCCTCCGGATCGGTCAGCACGCGCCACGGCAGGCTGGGTGCGCCCACGTCGGCCGCGAGCGCCCCGGCCGCCAGGACCTCCGACACCGCAGCCGCGTGGTCGGCGCCCATCGGGGGCGCCACGTCCAGGTGCACGCGGTTCTTCACCTGCTTCACGTCGTCGTTGCGAAGGAACTCCAGCCACGGGCCGCGGGCCGACGGCGCGCGCAGGCCCACGATGACCTCGCCCTGGCGGGACCGGACCGGCCAGCCCGTGATCCCGGACCAGAAGTCCGCGAGCTGGGCCGGAGACCGGGAGTCGACCAGGATCGAGGCCACCGCGCCCGTGTCCGCGTACTGCTCGCGCGGTTCCAGGACGCAGAACTCGTTGCCCTCCGGGTCCGCCAGCACCACCCACGGCACCGCGCCCTGGCCGATGTCGACGCGCCGGCCGCCCAGGTTCAGGGCGCGGGCGACCAGCTCCTCCTGGTGCTCGGGCGTCGTGCTCGCCAGATCCAGGTGGACGCGGTTCTTGACCACCTTCGCCTCCGGAACGGGGACGAACACCAGGTCGAGGTCCCAGCCGTCGGTCTCCGGGGCCCGTACGTCGACCTCGTCCGGCTCCTCGATCGCGACGCGCCAGCCGAGCAGCGCGGCCCAGAAGTCCGCCAGGACCCTCGGCCGCGCCGCGTCGATCACCAGGTTGACCAGGCGAGTGTTCATGCGCCGCACGTTAGCGCCTGCCCCCGACAGTTCCGGTTCGGCTTCCCCACCGGCCGGTCATCGGGTCGCGAGCCGCAGCAGCGCCCACAGCTGGGCCGCCTGGTCGTGCACGCCCCGCACGGTCACCGAGGTCAGGGACGCCCGGCCCCAGAGCCACAGGTAGATCCGCCAGGGTTCGGCCGTGACGACGTCGTCCGCCTGCTCCGCCTCCTCCGCCGAGCAGTGCCAGGCCTCGGTCGTCTCCGGGCCCGCCCGCGCGATCCAGCTGTGCCCGCCGGCCTTCACACCGACCGAGCCCGCCTTCGTGCCGGTGAGCCCGAGCAGCGGCAGCTTCTGCCCGAACCAGAGGGTCAGCGCCTCGTCGATGCCGTCGAGCGCGAGGTCCTCGGGCACCTCACGCTCCTCCACGCCCGCCGCCTGTTCGACGTCGACGCGGTGCACCACCGTCTCGTGCACCATCCGCCGCCGCCAGAAGCCGTACGTCGGGTCGGCGGGCCACCACGTGTCGGCGGGCTCGCCCGGGTCGTGCGCCGCCAGCTCGTCGAGCAGCTCGGCCAGCCCGGTCTCCAGGTACCGCGTCAGGCTCTGGCCGGGTTCGGGATCACGCTGCCACTCGTCCGGGTTGCGGCCTTCGACCAGCCGCCGCCGGACCATCCGGTAGCGGCTGCCGACGTGGCGGGCCACCTCGGCGAGCGACCAGCCCGGGCAGGCCGGCACGGGCGCCTCGAGCGGTGCCGCGCGCACCGCGTCGACCAGTACTTCGCCTTCGATCCCCAACGCCGTGAGCAGCCGCCCTTGGTCGACCAGGCCGTGCTCACGCGACATGGGCGTCCTCGGCGATCGGCAGGCCGTGCACCAGGCGGCGGACCAGTTCCAGGAACGGCTGGGCGGCGCGCACCAGCTCCGCGGCCGACTCCGCGGTGACCTTGCCGGTGATGCCGGCCTGCGCGTCGGCGCGCATGGCCGAGTTGCTCGCGAAGAAGGCGGACCACTCCCGCAGCTCGGGGGCGTCGGCGTCGAGCAGGACCCACGTGCTGGCCGGGCGCGACCGGCCCCGGTGCGGGCGGCCGTGGGCGGCGAGCACCGCGGCGGCGCCGCGCAGCGCGGCGAGGTAGGCGCCGATGAACCGCTCCGCGGGATCGGTTTCCCGCTCGGCTTCGGCGAGCCCGCGCCGCGCCTGGGCGAGCAGGCCGGCCGCCGCCGGCGAGGCGGGCGGGCGCAGCGACAGGGGCAGCTGGGGCTGCCCGGGATCCGCGGGGGACACGACCGAGACGGACATGACGACCCTCCTCCTGCGCTTCGTGAGCCCGGCCGGTGACCGGCGCCGGGCGCTTCCCCCGCCCCGCGCCGGCCACTGACCGGTGCGCGCTCACCAGATGTCGAACGTCTGTTCGAACAATTTCCAGAGTAACCCCGGACGTGGCGTCCGCTCAACCCCGAGGGTGGAATCCCCGGACGTGGTGCGGGACACCCCGTCGCCGGCGTGATCTCATAGGTTCATGAGTTCGCTGGACCACCCCGCCGTCGCCAAGGTGGCGGCCGCGCTGTCCGAAGCCGGGCAGCACGCCGCCGCCGAGGGCATCCGCGTCCTGCCCGCCGAGGTCCGGACCGCCGCCCAGGCGGCCGAAGCGCTCGGCGTGCCGGTGGGGGCCATCGCCAACAGCCTCATCTTCCGCGTGGGGTACGACAAAAACGCGCACGCGCTGCTCGCGCTGACCTCCGGCGCCCACCGCGCGGACCCGGAAACGCTCGCCGGGCTGGCCGGCGTCGAGGCCGTGGGCAAGGCCGACGCCGACTTCGTGCGGGCGCACACCGGGCAGCCGATCGGCGGCGTCGCCCCGGTCGGGCACCCGGCGCCGCTGACCACGCTCGTCGACACCGCGCTGGCCGCCCACGACGTCGTCTGGGCCGCCGCGGGGCACCCGAAGACCGTCTTCCCGACGACCTTCGCCGGGCTGGTGGCGTTGACCGGGGGTACTCCGGGCGCGCTCGCCGGCGCGGAGGAGAATGGCCAGCCGTGACCGCGATGCGCTCCCGTTACGTCCAGCTCTCCGCGGACGAGTTCCGCGCGCGCCTGCCCGAGGCGCTGGACATCTACGTCCGCGCGATGCGGTACCCGGCCGGCACCGCCGAGCAGCGGGCGCCGATGTGGCTCACCCACGCGCTGCGTGAGGGCTGGCGCTGCATGGCCGCGTTCGACGCCGAAGACGTCCTGCTCGGCCTGGCCTACGGCTACCGCGGCCGGCCGGGGCAGTGGTGGCACGAGCAGGTGCGCCACGGCCTGAGCCGCCGGTCCGGGCCCGCCGAGGCCGACCGCTGGCTGCTGGACTACTTCGAGCTGACCGAGATCCACGTCCGGCCGGAGAACCAGGGCCACCAGATCGGCGAGGACCTGCTGCGCGGCCTGCTCGACAGCGTGCCGAGCGCGAACGTGCTGCTGTCGACGCCGGAGGGCACGAGCCGGGCGTGGAAGCTCTACCGCCGCACCGGCTTCGTCGACGTCCTGCGCGACTACCACTTCGCCGGCGACCCGCGGCCGTTCGCGATCCTGGGGCGGGCGCTACCCCTCGAGCCCCTCGAGCCTCGCTGAGGGGCAGCGCCGGGCCTCACCTCGGTTCGGGCCGCCAGTAGCCGACGGCCAGCGCCGCGACCAGCACGGCCGCGCCGCACCACGCCGTGACGGCGAGCCGTTCCCCGAACAGCACCGCCGACAGCACCGCCGCCGTCAGCGGTTCGAGCACCGCCGACAGCGCGCCGAGCACCGGGTGCGCGTCCGCCAGGCCGCGCAGGTACGCGGCGTACGCGAGCGCGGTCGGCACCACGCCGAGGTACAGCGCGACCGCGAGGACGTCCAGGTGCAACGGCAGTGCCATGCCGGACCAGCTCGCCACCGGCGTCAGCAGCAGGCCGCCGAGCAGGCAGCCGAACGCCGTCGTCGACAGCGGGTCGAGGCCCTCGACCGGCTTCGCGGTGAGCAGGGTGAGCGTCGCGAAACCGGCCGCGGCGAGCAGCGCGAACGCGAGCCCGCCGAGGGACGCCGTGGTGTCCGGCGACCAGCGGAGCAGCACCAGGCCGGCGAGGGTGCCGGCCAGGGAGACCAGCGTCCAGCGGCCGGGACGCCGCCACTTGGCCAGGGTGACCACGACGGGCGCCGCGCCGATCGTGGTCATGGTCGCGACGCTCACCGAGCTGAGCGCGACGGCGGCGAAGTAGCTCGCCTGGAACAGCGCGAACAGGCCGCCGACGGCGAGCAGCCGCTTCGCCGCCGCGCGGCCACGTGGGCGGACTTTGACGAACAGGCACGCGACGGCGCCGCCGACGAGCAGCCGCCAGGCGGCGACGGCGAGCGGGTGGAGGCCGGCGAGTTCGCCGAGCAGTGAGCCGGCCAGGCCGCCGGTGCCCCACAGGACACCGGCGAGGACGAGCGCGGCCGACGAACGGGCGCGCACGGGTAGGGCGAGGGACATCGGAAAACGCTCCTGCGTCGAAGGAATCGGAATCGACGACGCGAGGCGATCTGCTTCAGAGCACCACGAAGAAGCCGCGGGTCACGCGGCGAAGACCACCCCGCTCAGCCGCGGGGCGGCGGGGTGACGAACAGAATCCGATGCACGGCTCGAAACTAGTGGCGACCGCTTGGCGGGCGCGACCGGTTTTCTGGCCGGGCCCACGGACCACGCAGGCAGTAGGATGTCGTCATGGCAGCGGCCGGTGTCGACCTCCTCGGACTTCGGTCCGTTGTAGAGGCGGCAGCACTTCGGTACGAATTGATGGTGACGCGTGACGCGAAACCGCGCCGGAGTCGCACGAGTCCTTTCGGAGAGCACCGCGTTCCTTCGACGGTACTTCCGTACCCGAAACAGTTCATCACGCTCCAGACCGGCACCGGGAAAACCGAATACTTCTGGCAAATACTGCAGGAATTCCTTCACCGGACGCCCACCCTCGCCCCGCGGCTCACGGCAAGCGGACCGGACGGGACCGAGAGCGACGCCCCGAATCCCTGTGGCTGCCCGGCTTGCGCCGAGCTCACCGCAACGGCGAGCTGCCTGGATTCACCCGATCGACTCGATTCGCGCCTGAACTTCGAGAGCTGGAAGACGGACCCCGCCGGTTTCGCAGCGCCGCACGTAGCGGCTCTGATGGATGTTCCGGCCCTGGAAATCGCCGCGGACCTGGACGACTGGGCCGGCGAAATTTTCGACCGGACTCATCGGAACGCCGACAGCACTGTGCAGTGCGTGACTCCGATGCACCTGATACTGCCTTGGATCCTGCTGCTCCACCGTCTGCTCGTCCTGTCGTGGCGGTCCGGCGCGGCACAGGCGTCGCGTGCCGGCCTGGACCGGATCAGGCGCCGTTCGCGAGATCTTCACCCACCAGGTGAGGTCAAGTCACGTCCTCGATGTGCCGGTCGTGCGCCCCGAGGCCCCAGCGCGCCGCGGATGTCCAGCTCATGGGTCATCCGCGGCGGAGTTGTGCGCTAGTTCGGCAGCCGGCTCCCCGCCTATTCGGCAGGGAGCCGTCATGGACTTCACCAAAATCATCGTCGCCGCGTTCGAGTCGGGCGCGATCGGTCACGCAGTACTGCTGTTCGTCGGCGTGCTGGTCTTTCGCGTCGTGCGGCAGGCCCTGGATCCCGCGGTGATCCGCGAGCTCAGCCGCCGGCGGGTGGTGAAGCAGATCCAGAAGTCCGCTCGGGGCAGGTTCACCCCGGCGCAGCTGACGGCACTGCTCGCGCTGCTCGCCACGGAGCGCTCGGACCCGAGACGCGAAGAACCGCCTTCCGGGGAGCCCTGACGCCGTCGCGCCCCAGCCGCCGGACGGCGAGGGCGCGACGAGCCGTCAGTCCAGCTGGGCCAGCTGGTCCCGGAGCGTGTCCAGGCCCATGCCGCCCATGTTGAGGGCCTGGGTGTGGAAGCGCTTGATGTTGAACGACGCACCCGCGCGCGCACGGGCGTCATCGCGGGCGGCCAGCCAGAGGCGCTCGCCGATCTTGTACGCCGGGGCCTGGCCCGGCCAGCCCAGGTAGCGGTCGATCTCGTCGCGCAGGTGCGCCGGGTCGGTGATCGTGCGGGTCAGCATGAACTCCAGGCCCAGGTCCGGCGTCCACGTCGAGCCCTCGTGGAAGCCCGTGCCCGCCGGAATCGTCAGCTCCAGGTGCATGCCCAGGTCGATGATCACCCGCGCGGCGCGGAAGAGCTGCTCGGACAGCATGCCCAGCAGGTCGCCGTCGTCGGACAGGTAGCCCAGGTCCTGCATCAGGCGCTCGGAATACAGGGCCCAGCCCTCCGCGTGCCCGGACGTGAACGCCATCATCCGCTGGTACTTGTTCAGCGCCTCCGACTGGTCGACCGCCGTCGCGATCTGGAGGTGGTGGCCCGGCGCGCCCTCGTGGTAGACCGTGCTCGTTTCGCGCCAGGTGACGAACTCGTCGCGGCCCGGCGGCAGCGACCACCACATGCGGCCCGGCCGGGCGAAGTCCTCGCTCGGCCCGGTGTAGTACGCGCCGACGCCGCCGCCCGGCGGGGCGATCAGGCACTCCAGGCCCATCACCCGGTCCGAGATGTCGAAGTGCTTGCCGCGCAACGACTTCAGCGCGTCGTCGGACAGCTTCTGCATCCAGGCCTCGAACTCCGCGCGGCCCCGGACGCGGTAGCGCGGGTCGGCGTCGAGCTGGGCCGCGGCCTCCGCGGGGGTCGCGCCGGCCTTGACGCGGTTCGCGACCGCGCGCATCTCGGCCTCGATGCGGGCGAACTCCGCCCAGCCCCACTCGTAGGCCTCGCGCAGGTCGAGCGCCGCGCCGACGAAGTACCGCGACCACAGGCGGTAGACGTCCTCGCCGACAGCGTCCTTGACCGGGGCCTTCGGCGCCAGCTCGGCGCGGAGGAACCCGGCGAACTCCGCGAACGCCTCTTCGGCGGCCCGCGCGCCGCGCGAAAGGTCGGTCTTGAGCGCGTCGCCCTGCTTCTCCGCGCCGCCGACGAGCTCGCTGAAGAAACCCTTCTCCTCCTTGAGCCCGGCCCACGTCTCGCACTGCTCCGCGACCTTCGCGACCTGGCGCAGCGCCGCGACGTGGCCCGCGTCGGCCCCGGCCAGCAGGCCCGTGCGGATCCCGGCCAGTGCCTTCGGCACCTGGCCGATCCGGGTCGCGATGGCCGACCAGTCGGCTTCGGTGTCGACCGGCATCAGGTCGAAGGCCATCCGCAGTTCCTGCACCGGGCTGGCGATCACGTTGAGCTGCGCGACGTCCAGGCCGGCTTCGTGGATCTCCAGTTCGAGCCCGATCCGCTCGGTGAACACGGCCTTCGCGGACCGCTCGCCCGCGTCGGCGGGCTCGGCCGCGGTCACCGCGGTCAGCGCCCGCGCGGCGATCCCGGCGCGCTCGTCGAACCCGGCGGGTGAGTAGTCGGTCAGCCGGTGGTCGTGGCCGGTGATGCCGAAGGAGGTCGCGGCGACGGGGTCGGCGGCCGCGAAGTCGTCGACGTAGCGGTCACAGAACCCGTGCACGCCATCGGAAGAGGAAGCCATGTCCGGCACGCTACCGGTCCACCGGGGGCGGTGGTACGGACTTAAGTGCGGGCCGGCACCAAGCCGAGGCGCGCGATCACCTCGCGGGTCGCCTTCGACCGGTTGAACGTGTAGAAGTGCAGGTTCGGCACGCCCTCGGCGATCAGCTTCTCGCACAGCTCGGTGATCACGTCGATGCCCGCGGCGCGGAACGCCTTGGGGTCGTCGGCGAGGGGTTCGAGCCGGTCGAGCAGCTTCGCCGGGGCCGGCGCGCCGGACAGCTTGATGGTCGTCTGCAGGGTCCGCAGCGTCGTCAGCGGCATCACGCCGGGCAGCACCGGGACGTCGCAGCCGGTCGCCGCGACGCGGTCGCGCAGGCGCAGGAAGTCCTCGGCGTCGTGGAACAGCTGCGCGATCGCGAAGTCCGCGCCCGCCCGCAGCTTGCGGACCAGGTACTTCGTGTCCGATTCGAGGTCGGGCGAGCGGGGGTGGCCGTAGGTGGACGCCGAGACGCCGACGCAGAAGTCCCCCAGCTCGCGCACGAGCTGGACCAGCTCCTCGGCGTAGTTCAGGCCCTCGGGGTGCGGGATCCAGTCGCCGTAGACGTCACCCGGCGGGTCGCCGCGCAGCGCGAGGACGTTGCGGACGCCGACCGAGGCGTACCAGCCGATGACGTTGCGCAGCTCGGCGACGGAGTGGTTGACGGCGGTCAGGTGCGCCATCGGCACCAGCGTGGTCTCGGTGGCGACGCGGGCGATGCTGCGGATCGTGCCGTCGCGGCTGGAGCCGCCGGCGCCGTAGGTGATCGACATGTAGGCCGGGTCGTACGGCTCGAGCTCCCGGATCGCCTTCCACAGGACGGCCTCGTCCGCCGGGTCCCGGGGTGGGAAGAACTCGATGGAGAACTTCGGCCCGTCTCCCCGCAACCGCTCGATCACCGACGTCATACCCGAATGTTAAGGGGCCGTGCCCGGCATGCGGGAGCCCCCGTCCGCGTCGCGAGACTGACAATCGAGTCACGTTCGAGGCCTAGACTGCTCCGGTGCGGGACGACGACACGAGCTGGGACGAGGACGTGCGCCTGGCCGTCTACCACGCCTTCGCCGACCGGGGCCGCGCGCCGAGCGCGCCGGAGCTGGCCGACGCCGCGGGCGGGTCGCTCGCCGTGGCCAAGCAGGCGCTGCACCGCCTCGCCGCCGCCCACCACCTGGTGCTCGACGAGTGGGAGCACGTCGTGCTGGCCCACCCGTTCGCCGCGCGGTCGCTCGGCTTCTCCGTGATGGGTTCGCGCACGCTCTGGTGGGGCGGCTGCGCCTGGGACTCGTTCGCCATCCCGCACCTGGTCGCCGCCGAACCGGAGGTGCTGGTCGCGACCCGCTGCCCCGGCTGCGGGCAGCCGCACGCGCTGGTCGTGAACCGCGCCGAGCCGCCGGAGGGCGCCCAGGTGGCGCACTTCCTCGTGCCCGCCGCGCGGATGTGGGACGACGTGCTGCACACCTGCGGCCACCAGCGGCTGTTCTGCTGCGAGTCCTGTGTGGACGCGTGGCTCGCCGCGAGCGGTGCGGCCAAGGGGTACGTCATGGACCTGGTGACGCTCTGGCGCCTGGCCCGCGGCTGGTACGCGGGCCAGCTGGAGCGCGGCTACCGGCGGCGCGAGCCCGCCGACGCGATCGCCTACTTCGCCGAAGCCGGGCTCACCGGGCCGTTCTGGGCGCCCGGCGGAAGAGTCTGATTCACCACATCCGGGTGCCCCGGAGGCCCGGGCGCGGCCGGGTTCGGCGAGGATGAGGGCATGAACGCGCCCGTTTCCGACGCCGATCTGCCCGCCCACGTCGAGCGCGCGCTGGCCGGGTTCCTCGGCCGGGCGGGCGAGCGGATCATCGGGACCGAGCCGACCGTGGCCGCCGGGATCGAGGCGCTCAGCGGGTTCGTGCTGACGGGCGGCAAACGTTTGCGGCCCACGTTCGCGTGGTGGGGCTGGCGCGGCGCGGGCGGCGACCCGGCCGGGCCGGACGCCGAGGGGGTGCTGCAGGCGGTGTCCAGCCTGGAGCTGATCCAGGCGTGCGCGCTGATCCACGACGACCTGATCGACTCCTCCGACTCCCGCCGCGGGTTCCCGACCGTGCACATCGCGGGCGCGAAGCTGCACGCCGACCGCGGCTGGCTCGGCTCCCCCGCGACGTTCGGGCTCGCTACCGCCGTGCTGGTCGGCGACCTGGCGCTGGCCTGGGCCGACGACATGTTCGCCGACGCCCCGCTGCCCGCCGAGACGCTCGCCGCGGCCCGCCCGGCCTGGCGCGCGATGCGCACCGAGGTGCTCGCCGGGCAGTACCTCGACGTCCGCACGCAGGCCACCGGCGACGCCTCCCCCGAGGCCGCGCTGAAGATCGACAAGCTCAAGACGGCCGCCTACACCGTGCAGCGGCCGCTGCACCTGGGCGCGGCGCTCGGCGGGGCCTCCCCCGAGCTGATCGAGACGCTCCTGGAGTTCGGCGGCGAGGTCGGCATCGCCTTCCAGCTGCGCGACGACCTGCTGGGCGTGTTCGGCGACCCGTCGGTCACCGGCAAGCCCGCCGGCGACGACCTGCGCGAGGGCAAGCGCACCCTGCTCGTCGCGCTCGGCCTCCAATTGGCCGCCGAGAAGGGCGAAGAAGCGGCCGCCACCGTCATCGCGGACGCGATCGGCGACGCCGACCTGTCGGACGAGGGCGTCGAGACCGTGCGGATGGCGTTGCAGCAGGTCGGCGCGGTCGACGCGGTCGAAAGCCGGATCGACGAGCTGACCACCGCCGCGATGGCCGCGCTCGAGCGCGCGCACCTGGCCGAGCCGGCCCCCGCCGCGCTGACCGGGCTGGTCGTCAAGGCCACCCAGCGGACGTACTGACGTGCGGCGCGTGGAGGGGTCCACCGACCACGTCGTCGTCATCGGGGCCGGGCTGGCCGGCCTGTCGGCGGCCCTGCACCTGCTCGGCGCGGGCCGCCGGGTGACGCTGCTGGAACAGGCCGACACCCCGGGCGGGCGCACCGGGCAGCAAACCTTCGACGGCAACGCCGTGGACACCGGCGCGAGCGTGCTGACCATGCCCGAGCTGCTGGACGAGGCGTTCGCCGCGGTCGGCGAGTCGCTGTCCAAGAACCTGCGCCTGACCCGGCTGGACCCGGCGTACCGGGCGCGGTTCGCCGATGGCAGCGCCCTTTCCCTGCACACCGACGGCGACGCGATGGAAGCCGCGATCCGCGAGTTCGCCGGGGCGCGCGAAGCGGCGGGCTACCGGGCGCTGCGGCGCTGGCTGACCGAGCTGTACACCGTCCAGAAGGACCGCTTCCTCGCCACGAACTTCGACTCGCCGCTCGACCTCGCCCGCCCCGAGCTGGCGAAACTCGCCACGCTCGGCGGGTTCGGCCGGCTCGGCCCGCGCGTCGGGCGGTACCTGCGCGACGAGCGCGTCCGGCGGTTGTTCACGTTCCAGGCGCTGTACGCGGGCCTCGACCCGGCCCGCGCGATCGGCGCGTACGGCGTCATCTCGTACATGGACACCGTCGGCGGGGTGTACTACCCCGAAGGAGGCATGGGCGAGATCGGCCGGGCGCTGACCGGCGCGGCGGTGCGGGCCGGTGCGGACGTGCGGTTCGGTACCGAAGCCGCCTGGCTCGAGCGCGTCTCGTCCCGGGTGCGCGCGGTCCGCACGCGCTCGGGTGAGCGGATCCCGTGCGACGCCGTCGTGCTCGCCACCGAGCTGGGCACGGCCTACCGGCTCATCGGAGCGCGGCCGCCACGGCCGCTGCCGCTGCGCTACTCGCCGTCGGCCGTAGTCCTGCACGGACGCACGGCGAAGGCGTGGGACCTGGGGCACCACACGATCTACTTCGGCGCCGCCTGGGAGCGGACGTTCGCCGAGATCATCCGCGAAGGACGGCTGATGAGCGACCCGTCACTGCTGGTCACGCGGCCGACGGCGACCGACCCGGGGCTGGCCGGCAACGGCGGCGAGATCGTCTCCGTGCTCGCGCCGGCGCCGAACCTGCGCCGCGGGCCGATCGACTGGGCGCGCGTCCGCGGGCCGTACCGCGAAGAGCTGCTTCGCACGCTCGAAGCGCGGGGGCTGACCGGGTTCGGCGACGAGTTCACCGTCGACGAAACGCTCACCCCGGCGGACTGGGCTGCGCGCGGGCTCACGGCCGGGACGCCGTTCTCGCTGGCGCACACCTTCACCCAGACGGGCCCGTTCCGCCCCGCCAACCTGGTGCGCGCGGCGGGCAACGTGGTGCTGGCCGGGTGCGGCACGACACCGGGCGTCGGCATCCCGCCGGTGCTCATCTCCGGACGGCTCGCGGCGGAACGGAT
>NZ_JBICSQ010000073.1:0-42535 GCF_043197175.1 Amycolatopsis sp. NPDC049252 | reverse complement strand
ACTCAGAGTCCCTCAAGGTGGCCTTCACGGACGAAGAGCTACTGCGAGCAGCGGCGGCCGCTGTTGATGCACTTGACGACCTGGTTCATCAGGCACTGGCCCATGACGTTGGCGAAGTCGTCGTGGTCCGAGCGTGGGTTGTGGCTCTCCTGCGGGAAAGCGTCCACTTTGTACTGGCCCTTGACCTGGATGTCGTGCGGGATGTTGTAAACCAGCTTGATCACCAGCTGCGGCACGTTCTTGAAGCCCTGCGGGCACTTGCCCTGCTGGTCGGCGAACACGATGTGCGTGCGGTGGTTCGTGCTGTCGATGTTCTTGCCGTCCCAGCAGTTCGGGAAGGCGTGGATCCGCTCGACCTTGCTGTTGCCCGGGCAGATCGGGTAGTGGTCGGTCAGCCGGTCTTCGAAGCCGGTGCACGTCCAGCTCGGCCGGGCGTTGGCCGGGCCGTTGGTGCTCTGCTTGGCGTCGCCGTAGAGGATGCGCAGGAACTGCGGCATCGCGACGACCTTCCGGGCGCCGCCGCTGGTGAACGAGATGGTCGCGGACTGGACGCGCTGGATCTCGCCGTCGTTGCCGGCGACCTCGTTCTTGTCGTTCACGCCGGGCAGTTCCGCGGCCGCGCCGTCGGCCTGCTTCTGCTGCTTCTTTCCGGCGGAGGCGTTCTTGTCGCCGTCGCTGTTCTGGCCGCCGTTGTCGAGACCGCCCTGGCCGCCCTGCTTGAGCTTGCACGCGGCGAGCCCCCCGAGGTTGGTCGGCTTGGCCGCGTTGCGCCCGATCGCCGTGGCGATCCGGTCGAGCACCGCGGTCCGCTTGTCCTTCAGCGGGCCCACGACGGCGTTCTGGACGTCCTGGGGCGTCTTGAGGTCGCCGTTGGCGATCCGCTTGTTCGCCTCGTCGATCTGCTGGTCGATCAGCGTGAGGTTGCGGTTCACCTCGTCCATCGCCTGGTCGGGGACGTCCTCGGGCAGCTGGCTCGCGACGTCCGGGCAGTCGACCTGCGTGGACGCGTTGTCCTTGGCCGCGCCCGCACGGTCGGCCGCCGGGACACTGGCGGGCGGGTTCGCCGCGGCCGCCTTCTCCTCGTCACCGGTGTCGATGCGGACGACCGGCCAGAAGTAGGCGGACTTGTCGCCGTTGCGGCAGGTGGTGCCGGCCTTCGACAGGCTCTTGTTGTTCGAGTCGGCGTTCGTCGAGAGGTTGCCGACGTAGTCGTGCAGGTGCTGGGCGCCGTTGCGGATACCCGGCTGCGCGATGAAGTTGTCGGGGTTGAAGTGGCCGTTTTCGTTGCGGCCGCAGTTCACCGTGAACGTGCCGCGCGCGCCTTTCTGCTGCAGCGCCTTGTTCACGTTGTTGCCGGCGGGGACCTTCGCGATGTCCAGGAAGAACGACGGGTCGGCGGGGTCGGCGCTGGCTTCACCGGTCTTGCCGGCGGTGGTCGCGACGACGATGCCGCCGACGGCGATCGCGAGGGCGAGGCCGCCGGTCGCGATCTTCGTTCTGCGGGAAATGCGGTGCCGGCCCGTGGCGGGGGATCGGGACATGGAGTTGTTCACCTCGTTAGGTTTTCCGGGCACGACGATGACGGCTGCGTGCCCGGCTGGGAGAACGCGCGGAACCCGGGGGAGTGTCATCGCACGCGGCTGTCGGGGACCGCGCCCGGTGTCACTGGTTCCGGCATTGGCTGAAACGGCCAGAAGTCAGGGGTGGTTCAAACCGCGATTCGGCCGTTATCAGTTCGTTACCTTCGGTTCGGGGCTAGTGTTCCGGTGACGTGATCCGGAGGGGGATGACCGTGGTGTGGTCGTTGACGGAGCTGGAAGCCGTGTTGCGGGCGTGCTGGGACGAGCGGACCTGCGATCCGTCCGACACCTGGGAGGCCGGCAATCCCGCCGCCGGGCACTGCAGTGTCACCGCGATGGCCGTGGCGGAGCTCCTCGGCGGGCTCCTGCTCTGCTCGGAGGTGTTCCGGCCCGACGGTGAGCGCGCCGGGCTGCACTACTGGAACCGGCTGCCCAGCGGCCTGGAGCTCGACCTCACCCGGGACCAGTTCCGCGACGGCGAGCAGCTCGGCCCGGTGACCGCGCACGAGCCGATCCGCCGCCCCGGCGCCCGCATGGCCACGCGCTACGACCTCTTCGCGTCCCGCGTGCGGGCGCGCCTCGGTGGCTCGGTGCCGGTGGGAATCCCGGCCTGATGGGGCCGGACCTGTGGAGCACGCCCGCCTACGAGGCGGCGTTGACCGAGGTGGCCCGGCGCGCCGGGGAGTTCACGCGGCTGCGGCACATCCCGCGTGACGTCGTCGAGAAGTTCATTCTCGCCGGGTTCTACCGGGCGACCACGCCGCGGCGGTTCGGCGGGGACGCCCGGCCGCCCGCGGAGTTCCTCCGCTCGGTCGAGCGGATGTCCGAAGTGGACGGCTCGGCCGGCTGGGTCGCCGGTTTCGGCGCGTCGGGCGTCTACCTGGCCGCGTTGCCGCCGGAGACCCAGACGCTTCTCTACGCCGACGGCCCGGACCTGGTCTTCGCCGGCGCGCTCTTCCCGGTGCAGCCCGCCGCGGAGGTCCCGGGCGGGTTCCGGGTCCGCGGGCAGTGGCGCCTGGCCGGCGGCAGCCTCGCGGCCGACTACGTCGGCGTCGGGATCGGGGCCGGTGCGTCGGGACGGCCGCGCACCGCCGTCCTGCCCGCGTCGCAGGTCGAGGTCGTCGACACCTGGGACGCCGTCGGGCTGCGCGGCACCGGCAGCCACGACCTGCGGGTGGACGGCGTCGACGTCCCGGCCGAATGGACGTTCGTCCACGGAGGCGGCGCGACCATCGACGAGCCGCTCTACCGCTACCCGGCCCTCGCTTACGCCGCGCAGGTGCTCGCCGTGGTGAACCTCGGCATCGCCCGCGCCGCGCTGAACCACGTGACCGGCTTCGGGGCGGGCCGCGCCGGGCTCACCGGCGCCCCGAAGCCGGCTGACCGGGCCTACGCGCGGATCGCCCTGGCGAAGGCCGAGGCGGAACTGCGTTCGGTGCGCGCGTTCTTCTACGAAGCCACCGAAGAGGTCTACGAGACGGCATTGTCGGGTACGCCGGGGCCGGAGCAGGTGAGCCTGCTGCGGCTGGCGGCGGCGCACGCGGCGCGGGTCGGGTTCGGCGTCGTGCAAGCCGCATTCACCCTCGGCGGAATCGCCGCGATCGACGCCGACCACCCGCTGCAGCGGTACCTGCGCGACGCCGCTGTCGTGCCGCAGCACGCGTTCCTCACCGAAGGCTTGTACGAAGGCGCGGGCGCGGTGTTCTTCGGCGCCGATCCGTTCCCCGGCTACCTCTGAACGATTCGTGCCAGGATGGGCCATATGGTTCAGGAGACGAGTGGATACGACGGTTTCGCCGAGACTTACGCGGTCGAGAACGAGACCAGCCTCATGAACGCCTACTACGAACGGCCCGCGGCCCTGGCGCTCGCCGGCGACGTGGCCGGACGGCGGGTCCTCGACGCCGGCTGCGGCTCGGGCCCGCTGTTCGCGGCGCTGCGCGAGCGTGGCGCCCTGGTGACCGGCTTCGACCAGAGCGCCGGGATGGTGGACCAGGCGCGGAAGCGGCTCGGCGCCGACGCGGACCTGCGGGTCGCCGACCTGGCCGATCCGCTGCCGTTCCCCGACGACGCGTTCGACGACGTCATGGCGTCCTTGGTGCTGCATTACCTGGAGGATTGGAAGCCGACCCTGGCCGAGCTGCGGCGCGTGCTGAGGACCGGTGGCCGGCTCATCGCCTCGGTCAACCACCCGATGATGGTCAACCTCACGCACCGCGCGGAAGGTCCCCGGCCCGACTACTTCGAGCGCTACACCTGGACGGACGAGTTCGTGCTGCAGGGGCAGAGCTGCAGCATGACGTTCTGGAACAAGCCGCTGCACGCGATGACCGACGCCTTCACCGAGGCCGGTTTCCGGATCGCAGTCATCCACGAGCCGCACCCGGTGCCGGAGGCGCGGGAGGTGTACCCGGACGACTTCCCGATCCTGGACACCTTCCCGAGCTTCCTGTTCTTCGTCCTCGAGGCGGTCTAGAGGCGCAGGCGGTCGCCGAGGTCGCGGATGTACGCGGGGTCGCCGCTGCCGAGGTCCAGCTGGCGGCGGCGCTCCGCCGCGAACGCCCGGCCCAGCGCCGTACGGTCCGATGTGGACATCGTGGCGCGGAGGTCGTTGAGCAGCCCGCGTTCCTCGCCTCGGACGTGCGTGTCGACGAGGTTCTCCAGGCGCTGCAACGCCTTCTCGAAGTCGTCGGGGTCGAGGGCGGCCAGGAGATCGTCCGCGAAGAGCTCTCCCGGCGTTTCCGGGCGGACGATGCGCTCGGTCGCCGTCGCGTGCGCGACCAGGTGGGCCGCCAGCTCGGCGACCAGGGCCGGGCGGTCGGCCTCGGTGTTGCGCAGGTCGCGGAACAGCTGCTCGAACCGCCGGTGGTCGGCCAGCAGCACCTCGACCAGGTCCGAGCCCGGCGCGACGGCGGCTGGGCCGGGGCGCATCCAGCCGAACGTCAGCTCCACGGCCTGGCGCCAGTGCCCGTACTCCGTGGTGCGGCGGCCCGGGTCCATCGCCGGCAGCCACTGCCCGGCGCGGTGCCAGTTGCGCCGCAGGCCCTCCAGGTCCGGCCAGTACCCGACGGACAGCCCGGCCGCGTACGCCGCGCCGAGCGACACCGTCTCGGCCACCATCGGCCGGACGACCGGCACGTCGAGGACGTCGGCGACGAACTGCATGAGCAGGTTGTCCGCGGTCATCCCGCCGTCGACCTTGAGCGTCTTGAGGGCCAGGCCCGAGTCGGCGTTCATCGCGTCGACGACCTCGCGGGTCTGCCAGCCGGTCGCCTCCAGCACCGCCCGCGCCAGGTGGCCCTTGGTGATGTACGACGTCAGCCCGGCGATCACGCCGCGTGCCTCGCTGTGCCAGTGTGGCGCGAACAGCCCGGAGAACGCCGGGACGATGTAGCAGCCGCCGTTGTCGTCGACCGTCCTGGCCAGGGTCTCGATCTCCGGCGCGCTGCCGATCAGCTCGAGGCCGTCGCGGAACCACTGCACCAGCGACCCCGTGACGGCGATCGAGCCTTCCAGGGCGTACACCGCGGGCTCGTCGCCGATCTTGAAGCCGACGGTGGTGAGCATGCCGTGGGTGGACAGGACCGGCGTCGGGCCGGTGTTGAGCAGCAGGAAGCTGCCGGTGCCGTAGGTGCACTTCGCCTCGCCGGGCGCGAAGCAGGTCTGGCCGAACAGCGCGGCCTGCTGGTCGCCGAGCGCGGCGGCGATCCGGATGCCGGGCACGACGCGGCTGGTGGTGCCGTACACCTCGGTCGACGAGCGGATCTCCGGCAGCATCGCGCGCGGGACGTCGAAGAAGTCGAGGAGCTCGTTGTCCCAGTTCAGGGTGCGCAGGTTCATCAGCATGGTGCGCGAGGCGTTGGTGACGTCGGTGACGTGCACCCCGCCCTCGGCGCCGCCGGTGAGGTTCCAGATCAGCCAGCTCTCGATGGTGCCGAAGAGGACGTCGCCGCGCTCGGCGCGTTCACGCAGGCCGGGGGTGCGGTCGAGCATCCAGCGGATGCGCGGCGCCGAGAAGTAGGTGGCCAGGGGGAGACCGCACAGCTGCCGGACGCGGTCCGCGCCGGGTTCGCGGGCGAGCTGTTCGAGCATGGCGTCGGTGCGGGTGTCCTGCCAGACGATCGCCCGCCCGACCGGGTTGCCGGTGTGCCGGTCCCACAGGACGGTCGTCTCCCGCTGGTTGGCGATCCCGAGGCCGACGACCTGGTCCGCGGTGGCGGAGGCGTCGGCGAGGGCCTGCGGGACGATCCGGGAGAGGTTGCGCCAGATCTCGGTGGCGTCGTGCTCGACCCAGCCGGGCCGCGGGAAGTGCTGCTGGTGCTCCCGCTGCACGACGGACACGAGCCGCCCGCGGGCGTCGAACAGGATGCACCGGGTGGAGGTGGTGCCCTGGTCGATGGACATCACGTACCGCTGGACCACGGACGCACCTCCTTCACGCTCGAGCGGCCGCGCCGGCTCGCCGCTGCGGCCGGGCGCCGGGGCCGGGCGCTGCTCGCGCTCAAGGGATCGGCCCCAGGGTCTCGAACCCGGCGCCTGCGGCGCCCCGGAGCGGCCAACACACCGCCCGCAGCGGCGAGCACACCGCCCGGAGCGGCGTACACGCGCCCCGGAAGGGCCAACACGCTGCCCGGAAGGGCCAACACGCTGCCCGGAGCGGTCAACGCACTGGCCGGAGCGGTCAACGCGCTCGCCACAGTGGTCAACGCACTGGCCGGAGTGGCCAACACGCTGGCCACAGTGGCCAACACTTTGCCCAGAACGGCCAACGCACTGCCCGGAGCGGTCAACACACTGGCCGCAACGGCCAACACGCTGCTCGGAGCGGCGAACACGCTGCCCGGAAGGGCCAACACGCTGCCCGGAGTGGCCCACACTCTGGCTGGAGTGGCCATCACACTACCCGGAGCGGCCAACGCGCCGAGGCTTGCGCCGTGTTGGCCACGCCCGGCGCCGTGTTGGCCGTTGCGGGCATGGTCTCGGGCCCCGCCGCGGCGCGGTGGCCGGGTCACCATCGGGACGCGCCCAGGTCGCGGGACACCGCGCGCGCCGCGTCGCGGACGTGGCCCAGCAAGCGCGGGTTGGGACTGCCGTCGTGCTCGCAGATGCGCTCCACCGCTCCCGACACGCCGATCGCGCCCACCACGATGCCGCCGTGGCCGCGGATCGGGGCGGCGATGCCCGCCTCGTCCGAGATCATCTCGCCGTTCTCCGCCGCCCAGCCCGCTTCGCGTACCCTCGCACACTCGCGCTTGATCGCCGTCTGGGTGACCAGCGTGCGGCGGGTGTACGCCTCCGTGGTGGCCTTCAACGTCGTGTCGTAGGCCAGCAGCACCTTGCCGAGCGACGTCGCGTGCAGCGGCAGCAGCGTGCCGACGTCGAGGGTCTGCAGGCTGTCGTCCGGGCGGAACACGTGGTGCACGACCAGCACCCGGCCCTCCAGGGGCGCGCCGATCCGGACGGCCTCGCCGCTGCGGGACGCCAGCGCGTCGGCCCAGTTGATCGCGCGCGATCGCAGCTCGTTGACGTCCAGGTAGCTCGTGCCCAGGTGCAGCAGCGTGGCCCCGAGCTGGTACTTGCCCGTGTCGCGGTCCTGCTCGACGAACCCGACGCCCTGCAGCGTCCGCAGGATCCCGTGCGCCGTGCCCTTCGCCAGCTCCAGCGACTCGGCGATCTCGCCGACGCCCAGCCGGCCCGAGCCCCGCGCCAGCAACCGCAGGATCGCGGCGGCGCGCTCGATGGACTGGATCGGACCCGGCACGCCGCCGACCCTAGCCCGACCGGCCGTGATTCGACAATGTCGAACATCGTCTTCCCGCGTTCGACAATGCCGACCCGGTCGCGTTGACCGGGTGTTTTCGCGAACTTAACTTTCACTCACCAGGGGGAATGGACGGTCCTTTGTGGAGGAAGCAATGGTGCGAAACCTCAAGGCCCACGGACTCGCCGGCGAAATGGCCGCGGAGTTCGTGGGGACGATGATCCTCATCCTGTTCGGGTGCGGGGTGGTGGCGCAGGTCGCCGCCGCGGGCATCGGGGACCACGACAGCATCGCCTGGGCCTGGGGCCTCGGTGTCACGCTCGGTGTCTACGTCGCTTCGCGGATCAGCGGCGCGCACCTGAACCCGGCCGTGACCGTCGCCCTCGCGGTCTTCAAGGGCTTCGAATGGCGCAAGGTCGCCCCCTACGCCCTGGCCCAGACCGCCGGCGCGTTCCTCGCCGCGCTGCTCGTGCGCTGGAACTACACCGAGGTGCTCAACGCCAAGGACCCCGGGCTCACGATCAAGACCCAGGGTGTGTTCTCCACCCTCCCGGGTAACGGCACACTTCCGGTGGGTGACTGGGGCGCCTTCCGCGACCAGATCATCGGCACCGCGATCCTCGTCCTGGTGATCTTCGCCATCACCGACCTCCGCAACACCTCGCCGGGCGCAAACCTGGCCCCGGTGGTCGTCGGCTTCCTCGTCGTCGCGATCGGCATGGCCTGGGGCACGAACGCCGGCTACGCGATCAACCCCGCCCGCGATTTCGGCCCGCGCCTGGCGTCCTGGCTGACCGGCTACGACACGGCGTGGTCCGACCAGTACGGCTTCCCCTACTGGTGGATCCCGATCGTGGCGCCCGTCCTCGGCGCGGTGATCGGCGGCGGGATCTACAAGTTCCTCATCGAGCGGCACCTGCCCGCCGGGGACCCGCTGGACGCCATGCCCGCCAAGGACTTCGAGACCGCCGCCTGAGAAGGGGAGAACACCATGCCTGACTACATCGGCGCCGTCGACCAGGGCACCACCAGCACCCGCTTCATGATCTTCGACCACGGCGGCAACGAGATCGCCCGCCACCAGCTGGAGCACGAGCAGATCCTGCCGAAGCCCGGCTGGGTCGAGCACGACGCCACCGAGATCTGGGAACGCACCCGCTCGGTCATCGCCACCGCGCTCAACAAGGCCAACCTGACGGCGAGCGATCTGGCCTCCCTCGGCATCACCAACCAGCGCGAGACCACCGTCGTGTGGAACCGCCGCACCGGCCGCCCATACGGCCACGCGATCGTCTGGCAGGACACCCGCACCGACCGGATCGCCTCGGCGCTGGAGCGCTCCGGAAAGGGCGAAGTCATCCGCCGCAAGGCCGGCCTGCCGCCCGCGACGTACTTCTCCGGCGGCAAGCTGCAGTGGATCCTCGAGAACGTCGACGGCGTCCGCGAAGACGCCGAAAAAGGTGACGCCCTGTTCGGCACCACCGACTCGTGGCTGATCTGGAACCTCACCGGCGGCCCCGACGGCGGCGTCCACGTGACCGACCCGACCAACGCGTCGCGCACCATGCTGATGGACCTCGAAACCCTCGACTGGGACGACGAGCTGCTGTCGTTCTTCGACGTCCCGCGCCAGATGCTGCCGAAGATCCGGCCGTCGTCGAACCCGGGCTTCTTCGGCACCACCCGCGCGGACGGCCCGCTCGGCGGCGAGGTCCCGATCGCCGGGGTCCTCGGCGACCAGCAGGCGGCCACCGTCGGGCAGGTCTGCTTCCGGCCCGGCGAGGCCAAGAACACCTACGGCACCGGCAACTTCCTGCTGCTCAACACCGGCCACGAGCTGGTCCGCTCGAAGCACGGCCTGCTCACGACGCTGTGCTACCAGTTCGGCGACGAGAAGCCGGTGTACGCGCTGGAAGGCTCGATCGCCGTCACCGGCTCGGCCGTGCAGTGGCTGCGCGACCAGCTCGGCATCATCAGCGGCGCGTCGCAGAGCGAGAGCCTGGCCCGCCAGGTCGAGGACAACGGCGGGGTCTACTTCGTCCCTGCGTTCTCCGGCCTGTTCGCGCCGTACTGGCGTTCGGACGCGCGGGGCGCGATCGTCGGGCTCACCCGCGCCACGACCAACGCCCATCTGGCGCGGGCCACCCTGGAAGCGATCTGCTACCAGACCCGCGACGTCGTCGAGGCGATGCAGAACGATTCCGGCGTCACCCTCGACGTGCTGCGGGTCGACGGCGGGGTGACCGCGAACGAGCTGTGCATGCAGCTGCAGGCGGACATCCTCGGCGTGCCGGTGTCGAAGCCGGTCGTCGCCGAGACCACCGCGCTCGGCGCCGCCTACGCGGCCGGGCTGGCCGTCGGCTTCTGGCGGTCGGCCGACGAGCTGGAACAGAACTGGAACGAGGACAAGCGCTGGGAGCCGTCGTGGACGGAAGAACAGCGCGCGGAGGGCTACGCGGGCTGGCAGAAGGCCGTCGGCCGGACGCTCGACTGGGTCGACGTGGAATGAGGATCTGATGAAGAGGAACACCGTGACACCGCTTTCGCCGGTGTACCGCGCGGAAACGCTGCGCAAGCTGGCCCGCGAAGAGGTCGACGTGCTGGTGGTCGGCGGGGGAGTGACCGGCGCGGGTGCCGCGCTCGACGCGGCGTCGCGCGGGCTGTCCGTGGCGCTCGTCGAGGCGCGGGACTTCGCCGCCGGGACGTCCAGCCGGTCGTCCAAGCTGATCCACGGCGGCCTGCGCTACCTGGAGCAGCTGGACTTCAAGCTGGTGCGTGAGGCCCTCAAGGAACGCGGCCTGCTGCTGCAGACCCTCGCCCCGCACCTGGTGCAGCCGGTGAAGTTCCTGGTGCCGCTGACGCACCGGGTGTGGGAGCGCGGGTACATCGGCGCCGGCGTCACGCTCTACGACACGCTCGGCGGGGCCCGCGCCCTGCCGCGGCACCGGCACCTGTCCAAGCGCGGCGCGTTCAAGGTGGCGCCGGCCCTGGCCGACGACGCGCTGGTCGGCGCGATCCAGTACTACGACGCCCAGGTCGACGACGCCCGCCACACGATGACCATCGCGCGGACGGCGGCCGAGCAGGGTGCTTCGGTGCTGACGCGGGCCCGCGTGACGTCGTTGCTCCGGGACGGCGAGCGCGTGATCGGCGCGAAGGTCGTGGACCGCGAGAGCGGCGTCGAGTTCGAGGTCCGGGCTCGCACGGTGATCGCGGCGACCGGCGTGTGGAGCGACGACATGTCCGAGGCGGCCGGGATCCCCGCGCCGTTCACCGTGCGCGCGTCGAAGGGCATCCACCTCGTGGTGCCGCGGGAGAAGATCGACCTCGACACCGGGCTGATCCTGCGCACCGAAAAGAGCGTGCTGTTCGTCATCCCGTGGGGCAAGCACTGGCTGGTCGGCACCACCGACACCGAGTGGGACCTCGACCGCGAGCACCCGGCGGCGAGCCGCGCGGACGTCGACTACGTGCTGGAGCACCTCAACGCGGTGCTGCGCACGCCGGTCACTCACGACGACATCGAAGGCGTCTACGCCGGTCTTCGCCCGCTGCTGGCGGCGAAGGCGGCCGCGACGACGAAGCTGTCGCGGGAGCACGCGGTGGCGCACCCGGTGCCGGGCCTGGTCATCGTGGCCGGCGGCAAGTACACGACGTACCGGGTGATGGCCGCGGACGCGGTCGACGTCGCGGTCGAGGAGATCGATCGCCCGACCCCGCCGTCGTGGACCGACCGGCTGCCGATCGTCGGTGCGGCCGGCTACCACGAGCTGTGGGACGGCCGGTTCGCGCTGGCGTCGCGGGCCGGCCTGCCGGTGGCCCGGATCGAGCACCTGCTGGGCCGCTACGGCTCGGCGATCGAGGACGTCCTGGCGTCGGTCGCGGAACGCCCCGAGCTGGGTGCGCCGCTGCCGGGCGCGGCGGAGTACCTGAAGGCGGAGGTCGTGTACGCGGTCTCGCACGAGGGCGCCCTGCACCTGGAGGACGTCCTCACCCGGCGGACGCGCATCTCGATCGAGGAACGCGACCGCGGCGTCACGGCGGCGCCGTGGGTCGCGGAGCTGATGGCCCCGCTGCTGGGCTGGGACGCGCCCAAGCAGGAGCGCGAGGTGGCCAACTACCTCGCCCGGGTCGAGGCGGAGCGCACGGCGCAGGAAGCCCCGGACGACGAGGCGGCCAACGCCAGCCGGCTCACCGCGCCGGCGTTGTTGCCGGGCTGACTCAACCGGTCACGCCCTTCGCGCGTGGACTCCCTGTCATCACCTTTTCGAAGGGGGAGCAGGGATGTTCAAGAGAATCGCGAGCGCGCTCGCGGGGGCGGTGGTGGTGCTCGCCACCGCCACCACCCCCGCGAGCGCCGCGGCCATCGCAAGGCCGGTCGACCTGGGTACGCTGCCCGGCGGGAGTACCAGCGAGGGCCTGCGGGTGAACTACCACGGGACGGTGTTCGGCACGGCCTACGACCCGGCGTTCAACGTCCACGGGGCGCGGTGGGACGCGGCGGGCCGGGTCTCGGACCTGCGTCCGGCGGACGGCTACACCGCGGTGGAGGCCGCCGCGCTCAACGAGGCCGGGGTGGCCGTGGGGAACTCCACGAACCACGTGCTCACCGGCCGGGCCACCGTTTGGGATGCCTCGGGGGTGCCGGTGCTCCTGCCGCTGTCGGACGAGTTCCCGCACCACCCCTACTCCGCGGCCACCGCGCTCAACGAGCACGGCATGGTCGCCGGCTTCGTCTACGGCGCTCCCGGGCCGGACACGGTCGTGCGGTGGGACACCGGCCGGGGCACGGTCACCGAGCTGGGCTTCGGCCGGGCCGTGGCGATCAACGAGGCGGGCGCGGTGATCAGCCGGAACACGTACTGGGACCCTGCGGGCCACGTCGTCGAGCCGGCCGAGGGCGGCTCGCTGTACGACCTCGACGACGCCGGGACCGTGGTCGGTGAGAGCGGCGGCCACGCGGCGAAGTGGGACTCGGCCGGGCACCTCACGGTGCTCGACACCACCTGGGCGTCCAGCACCGCGATGGCGATCACCGCCGACGGGACGATCTTCGGCGAGGTGACGGACAAGGACCACCAGACCCGGGTGGCGCGCTGGGACCGGACGGGCATCGTGACCGTGCTGCCGACCCCGGGCGACGTGCCGAGCCGGTTCACCGGGGCCAGCCGAACCGGCGTCGCGCTCGGGCAGACCGACACGGGGACGTCGTTCACCTGGGACACCGCCGGGCGGGTCTCGGTCCTGCCGCCGCTGGCCGAGAACGCGATCTGTTTCGCAGAGGGGCTGACCGACTGGGCGGTCACGGGGTCGTGCGACGTGCCCGGCTCGAACTTCCACGCGGTCCTGTGGAAGCTCGGCGAGCCGACCGGCAGCCGAGCTCCGTGAGGACGTACCGGGCGTTGTCCGAGATGACCGGGTTGGTCGTGCGGTAGTACGGCAGCTGGATCACGGCCATCGACAGCGCCCGGCCGCGGCCGCGCGCCCAGGCCGCGTCGTCGGCGCCGACGGCGTCGCGGAAGGCCGGGCGCGTGGCCGCGGTCAACAGGTTCCACGCGGGGATCAGGTCGCAGGCCGGGTCGCCGATGCCCGCTGTGGCCCAGTCGAGCACGGCGGTCAAGCGTCCATTGTGGACCAGGACGTTGCTCGGCATGAGGTCCCCGTGGACCCAGCGGCCGGAGCCGGCGGGGGCGTCCAGGGCCTCGGTCCAGACGTCGAGGGCCGCCTGCGCGTCGAACGGCTCGTCGGTGCGGCGCAAGGCTTCGACGGCGTCGCGGGTCGCGCGGTCGAGGGCGGTCAGGGGACCGCCGCGGTAGGCCGGGTGACCGTCCACTGTGGAGACCCGCAGCGCGTTGACGAACTCCGCCAGGCCCTCCGCTTCGGATCGGCCTTCGACCGCCGGCTCCCCGTCCAGCCACTCGTGCACGGACCACGGCCACGGGTAACCCTCGCTGGGTTCGCCGATCCCGGCGACGACCGGGACCGCCACCGGCAGTTCGCCGAGCGACGCCAGCACCCGGGCTTCTTTCGCGACGTCGCCCGCGCCGCTCGCGGTCAGGGGGAAGCGGACGGTGAACTCGTCACCCAGGCGGAACACGGCGTTGACCGTGCCGCCCGAAGCCAGCGGGGTGACCGGGAGCGAAGCCCACCGCGGGAACTGCGCGCGGACCAGCCGCCGGACGAGCGCGGGGTCGGGACTGTGCATGCCGCTACCGAATCAGCAGGTCAGGCCGGGGTCAACGGATTTCCGCGACCCCGAATTGCACGATGATGCATCGACGTGCATAATCATTCGCATGTCCAAGGTGCTCACTTCCCTGCCCGTCGGCGAGCGTGTCGGTATCGCCTTCTCCGGTGGCCTCGACACTTCCGTGGCCGTCGCCTGGATGCGCGACAAAGGCGCTGTCCCCTGCACCTACACCGCCGACATCGGCCAGTACGACGAGCCCGACATCGCGTCGGTGCCCGGGCGCGCCCACGCCTACGGCGCGGAGGTCGCGCGGCTGGTCGACTGCCGGGAAGCCCTCGTCGAAGAGGGGCTCGCGGCGCTGACGTGCGGTGCGTTCCACATCCGCTCCGGCGGCCGCAGCTACTTCAACACCACGCCGCTCGGGCGCGCCGTCACCGGCACCCTGCTGGTGCGGGCCATGCTCGAGGACGACGTCCAGATCTGGGGCGACGGCTCGACCTTCAAGGGCAACGACATCGAGCGGTTCTACCGCTACGGCCTGCTCGCCAACCCCTCCCTGCGGATCTACAAGCCGTGGCTCGACGCCGCCTTCGTCACCGAACTCGGTGGCCGCAAGGAGATGTCGGAGTGGCTGCTGGCCCACGACCTGCCCTACCGCGACAGCACCGAAAAGGCGTACTCCACCGACGCCAACATCTGGGGCGCCACGCACGAGGCGAAGTCGCTGGAGCACCTCGACACCGGCCTCGAGATCGTCCAGCCCATCATGGGCGTGAAGTTCTGGGACCCCGAGGTCGAGATCGTCGCCGAAGACGTCACGATCGGCTTCGAGCAGGGCCGGCCGGTGTCGATCAACGGCAAGGAGTTCGCCACGGCCGTGGACCTGGTGCTGGAGGCCAACGCCGTCGGCGGCCGGCACGGCCTGGGCATGTCCGACCAGATCGAGAACCGGATCATCGAGGCCAAGAGCCGCGGCATCTACGAGGCGCCGGGCATGGCGCTGCTGCACGCGGCCTACGAGCGGCTCGTCAACGCGGTCCACAACGAGGACACCGTCGCCAGCTACCACAACGAGGGCCGCCGCCTCGGTCGCCTGATGTACGAAGGCCGCTGGCTCGACCCGCAGGCGATGATGCTGCGGGAGTCGCTGCAGCGCTGGGTCGGCACCGCGATCACCGGCGAGGTGACGCTGCGGCTGCGCCGCGGTGAGGACTACTCGATCGTCGACACGACGGGTCCGGCGTTCAGCTACCACCCCGACAAGCTGTCGATGGAGCGCACCACGGACTCGGCGTTCGGTCCGGTGGACCGCATCGGCCAGCTGACCATGCGCAACCTCGACATCGCCGACTCGCGCGCGAAGCTGGAGCAGTACGCCAGCCTCGGCATGGTCGGCGGCACCGCGCACACGCACCCGAAGCTGATCGGCGCGGCCCAGGCGGCGTCGACCGGCCTGATCGGCGCGATGGCCGAGGGTGGCGCCCAGGTGATCGCCTCCCGCGGCAAGGCTTCGGGCGGCGACGAGCTGCTCGACCAGGCCGCGATGGAGTCCGGCACCGACTGACCTGCTCGCGAGAGAAGAGACCCGGCCGCACGGTCGGGTCTCTTCTCACAGGCACGCAGGATGCGTGACTGGTCACTCACTCGACGGCACGAGAACGACCTTGCCGGTGATCGTCCCGGACTCCGCCAGCGTCAACGCCTTCGCGACGTCCGTCAGCGGGAACCGGGCCGCGACCTGAGCCTTCAGCTTGCCCGCCGCCGCCAGGTCGAACACCGCCGTGAGGTCCTCCGCCAGGCGGGCGCGGAACTTCGCGAGGTTCCGCTTGCCGCCCCAGACGTTGTAGAAGTGCGTGCGGCGGCCGTTCGGCAGCGCCTGCCACCACAGCAGGCGGGCGACCAGCTTCAGCACCGCCGGGCGCGGGTTGCCACCGGTGTCCTTCGTGGACGCGCTGCCGTAGGCGACCAGCGTGCCGCCCGGGGCCAGCAGCCGGAACGAGTCGACGATGCCGGGCCCGCCGACGTGGTCGAACACGGCGTCCACGCCACCGGGGGCCAGCGCGCGGACCTGGGCGGGAACGTCGCCGCGGTAGTCGACCGCGGTGGCGCCCAGTGCGGTGACGACGTCGGCGTTGCGCGCGGACGCCGTGCCGAGCACCCGGATCCCGGCCGCGCGGGCCAGCTGCACCAGCGTCGTGCCCACGCCGCCGCTGGCGCCGTGCACCAGGATCGTGCCGCCGGCGCGCACCCGGGCCTTGCGGTGCAGCATCTGCCAGGCCGTGATCCCGTTGACCACGAACGTCTCGGCGTCGGCGGCGTCCAGGCCGTCCGGCACCGGCACGAGGTCGGCGGCGTCCACGACGAGGTGGCTGCTCCAGCCGCCGATCTTGGTCATCGCGGCCACGCGGCGGCCGACGAGGACCGGGTCGGCCGCTTCGAGCACGGTGCCGACGACGTCGTAGCCGGGTACGAACGGGAACGGCGGCTGGTCGTAGTACTTGCCGCGACGCATCTGCTGCTCGGCGAACGAGATCCCGCTGGCTTCGACGCGCAGGAGCGCCTGGCCCGGGCCCGGGGCGGGCAGTGCGCGGGTGGTGACCTGGAGGCCGTCCGGCTCGACGAGGCCGGGGAGGACGATTTCGGTGGCGGTGGTGGTCATCGGACTGCTCCTTCGATAGGTGTGTGACTGGTCAATCACTCTTGGGCCGTGAAAAGCGCCCCGGTGTTCCGGGGAGGTTCAGTTCTTGCCGGGGTGGCGGATGCCGGCGGACAGCACGGCCGCCCAGTCGCCGGGGTGGGTGTCGAGGTCGAGGGTGGTGATGAGGTGGCAGAGCTGGCCGTAGGCGAGGAACCGCTGGACCTGGTCGTCCGGTGCGCCCGAGCGGGAGCGCGCGAACTCGGTCACCCGCTGGAGCCCGCGCCGCACGGCGTCGGCGATCTCGGGGGTGTCGGCGGCCGACTGGGCGTGCACCTGCAGCATGAGCAGGTCCCGGTCGGCGATCAGGTCGGCGTAGGCGCCGCCCATCTCGTAGAGGATCTTCTCCGGCTCGGCGTTCCCGGCGCGGGCGGCGCCGTTGGAGAGTGCGTGCACGACCTGCTCGTAACACCGGTCGAGCGCGGCCACGAAGAGGGAAACCTTGCCGGGGAACAACTTGAACACGTAGGCGGGGGAGATGGCCGCCCGGGTCGCCACCGCGCTGATCGGCGTGCTGTGGAACCCGGTCCGCGCGAACTCGGCGACGGCCGCGTCGACCACGGCGTCCCGCCGGGCGTCCGAGGTGGAGAGGGTGGCACCGCGTTTCGTCATGTGAGTGACTGTACACTCACTCATCTCGGTAACACAAGCCGTTGGCGGTACTTTCCCGGGAAAGCGCCGCCAACGGCTTGTGTGCTCAGACGCCCGCGGTGGCGGAGATCCAGTCGCGGTACTTCGTGATGTTGATGTAGGCGGTGTAGGACTGGCGGTCACTCGTGGAGGCGACGCCGACCTGCTTGCCGTTCGTGTACATCGGGCCGCCGGAGTCGCCGCCCGCGGTGATGCCGTCGCCGCGGTTCGCGCAGACGGAGACGCCGGCCGCGCCGTCCGGGCAGTCGATCGAGGTGACGCTGACCTTGGCCACCTTCAGCAGCTGCGACTGGCACTCGATCTCCGGCTTGTCGGTGCAGGTCGCGCCCCAGCCGTAGACCTCGGCCTGGTCGCCGACGTTGACGTCGCCTTCGGAGCCCAGCGGCGCGTAGTCGGTCTGCACCTGCTGGTCGAGCTGCACCAGCGCGATGTCCGAGTCCGGCGCTTCGTGCACCGACGTCGCGGTGACCGTGGTGCCCTTGGTCTGGTCCAGGTCGCCGACGTGGAAGCTGATCTGCTGGCCGTTCGCGCCCTGGGTGCAGTGGCGCGCGGTCAGGATCCAGTCCGGCGCGATGATCGTCGCCGAGCAGATCTCCTGGCCACCGGCGAACATCCGGGCCGCGGCGTGGAGCGAGTCGGCGTTGCCGCCGTCGATGATGGCCGGCTGGGCGGCGAGGGACGGCGCCGCGGTCGCCAGAGCCGACAGCAGGACGCCGGAGACGAGAACGCCGGTTCGTGCGCTACGCACTGGGGGATCAACCTCCATCCGCGGGCGGCGGCCGCGCAGTGACGAGTGGTCAAGGACACACCTATCGTCACCGTTGTGAGTTAATCTCGGAACCCGACGATGGTCGGTAAGCGAAACACGCGACTTTCGTCGTGGGCCGGACGGCGCAGCCCAAGATCGGCAACCGAGTGACATTCACGGGGCAGGCGTCCCGAATGTGGGCGATGTGCCCACCGGATCGGTCCCGTCTCGTTAAAGTCCGCCATCGTGGGGTCGGTCGTCGTGATGGGGAGCGACATGGGCGCTGAAGTGCGGTTCCACCTGCTCGGGCCGCTTGCCGTGACGGTCGGCGGCCACGCGCTGCCGCTCGGCGGCGCGAAGCAGCGGGCGCTGCTGGCCCACCTGCTGCTCAACGCGAACCGGCTCGTGCCGCCCGGCCAGCTCATCGACACGATCTGGCCGGCCGACCCGCCGACGTCGGCCACCGCCAACCTCCAGACCTACGTGTGGCCCCTGCGCCGGCTCCTGCCGGGGGACGCCCTGCGCACCCACGGCCCGGGGTACTCCCTGACCGTCGGCCCCGGTGACGTCGACGCGCACGACTTCACCCGGCTCGTCGCCGAAGCCGCCCGCGCGGCCAAGGACGGCGCTCTCGAGACGGCGCTGGCGCTGCTCGCCGAGGCGGACGCGCTGTGGCGGGGCGATCCGCTGGAGGACCTGCCGACCGCGCCCGCCTGGGACGCCGAACTCGGCCGGCTCGCCGAGAACCGCCTCGCCGCCGTCGAGGAACGCCTTTCGCTGCAGGTGCTGCTCGGCCGCCACGACCCGGCGATCGCCGAGCTCACCGTGCTGCTGGCCGAGCACCCGTACCGGGAACGCCTGTGGCAGCAGTACTTGCTCGCCCTGACCGGCGCGGGCCGCCGCGCCGAGGCGCTGCAGGCCTACACGACCGCGCGGGAGCGGCTGGTCACCGAACTCGGCGTCGAACCGGGGCCGGAGCTGCGAGCCCTGCAGGCCGCGATCCTGGCCGGCGAGTCACCGGCGAGCGGGACGGTGAGCGCGCCCGCCGTCCCGCTGCGGCAGCTCCCGGCGGACCTGCCCGACTTCACCGGCCGCGACGGCTACGTCCGGGACCTGGAAGCGGCGCTCGGCGCGGGTCCGGCGCCGGTGGTGCTGACCGGCGCACCGGGCACCGGCAAGACGGCGCTGGCCATGCACGTCGCCCACCGTCTGGCGGACCGCTTCCCGGACGGCCAGCTGTACGTCGACCTCGCCGGCACCGGCGCGCCGCGCGACCCGGCCGAGGTGCTCGCCGACTTCCTGCACGCCCTCGGCGTCACCGGCAACGCCGTCCCCGCCGGGCTCGGCCAGCGGGCCGCGTTGTTCCGCTCCCGGCTGGCGGGGCGCCGCGTGCTGCTCGTGCTCGACGACACCGCGACGGCCGGCCAGGTCCGCCCGCTGCTGCCCGCCGACGCCGGGTGCGCCGTGCTCGTCACGACCCGGGGACGGCTGCCGGAACTGGCCGGGGCCAAGCACGTCGAGCTGACGGTGTTCGGCGAGCACGAGGCGCAGCGGCTGCTGGCCGGGGTCGCCGGGGTGGACCGGATCGACGGCGAACCGGCCGAGGCCGCGGCGATCGTGCGCTGCTGCGGGTACCTGCCGCTGGCCATCCGGATCGCCGGCGCGCGGCTGGCCGGGCGGCAGGCGTGGAGCCTGCGGACGCTGCACGACCGGCTGGCCGACGAGGCGGGCCGGCTGAGCGAGCTGCGCGTCGGCGATCTGGGCGTCCGGTCCAGTTTCGAGCTGAGCCTGCGGCAGCTGGCGCCCGCCGCGCGGACGGCGTTCTGCCGCTCGGCTCTGCTGGGCGCGCAGGACTTCCCGAGCTGGGTCTTCGACGCGCTCCTGGACCGCGCGGGCACGCACGAGGTGCTCGACGTGCTCGTCGACGCGAACCTCGTCTCCCTGGTGGGCCTCGACGAGGGCGGGAACCCGCGCTACCGGCTGCACGACCTCCTGCGGTGCTACGCGGCGGAACTCCTGGACGCCGGCCCCGTCGCCGAGCGGCAGGCGGCGCTGGCCCGGGTGCTCTCCGGGTTGCTGGCGCTGGCGAAAGCCGCGGCGGCGGGGCTGCCGCCCGCGTTCGGGGCCATGACCGGGCCGCCGGTCGGCGAGCCGCTCCCGGGCACGACCCGGCTCGTGGCCGACCCGCTGGGCTGGTTCACCGCCGAACGCAAGCTGCTCGCCGCCGCCGTCCAGCTCGCCGCCGACGCCGGCCTGGACGAGCTGGCCTGGCAGCTGACCGCGGCCGCCGTCCCGTTCTACGACCTGCGCGGCGCCTACGACGACTGGCGGCGCAGCCACCTCACCGCGCTGGCCGCCGTGCGGGCCGCCGGGAACCGGGTGGGCGAGGCGGTGCTGGCCCGCGGTCTCGGCCAGGTCCGGCTCTACCACGACGAATACCCCGCCGCGGTCGCGGACATGGAACGCTCGGCGGCCCTGTTCGCCGAACTCGGCGACGTCCGCGGTGAGGCTCTGGCGGTGGCGGGACTCGGCACGGTGGCCCGCGTCCGCGACCGGCCGCGGGAGGCCCTGGACTGTTACCGCCGGGCCCTCGACGGGCTCGAGCGGGCGGGCGACCGCAGCGGGGTGGCCCAGATGCGCAACTCGATCGGCTCGACGCACGTGCTGCTGGCCGAGTTCACCGACGCGGCGGAGTGGCTGGGCCGCGCCCGCGACCTGGCCCGCGAGATCGGCGACCCGCACCGGGAAGCGAAGGTGCTGACCGAACTCGGCGCGCTGCACCGCGACACCGGGCGGCTGCCGGAATCCCTGACGTGCCTGCGGCTCGCGCTGAGCATCCTCGAGGACCTCGACGACGAACGGTGCAGCGCGTACGCGTTGCTCGGCATCGGCCGGACGCTCCTGGCCGCGGGCGAGCCGGTGCCGGCGCGCGGGGTGTGCGACCGGGCGTTGCGCGTCTTCCGCGAGACGGGCAACCGCCAGGGCGAGACGACGGGACTGGCGTTGCTGGAACAGGCCCAGCGCCGCCGGAGCCCGGTCGTGAGCGGCTAGGTCGCCGCCCACGACCGGGACGCGGATCAGTTGCTGTTGCCCGGCTTCCAGCCCAGGTAGTTGCCGAAGTAGCTCTGCTTCGCGTGGCCGATCGCGCCGCCGACGCTCGTCGCCCAGACGCCGCCGCTGCCGTCCGCGATGCCGACGTGGCCGTAGGCCGAGATGTTCCAGAACACGAACGCGCCCTTCGGCGGGGTGCCGGTGGTGTGGCGGGCGCCGTCGGAGGACTGCCAGTGCTCGATCGCGCTGGCGTGGTGGGTGACGCGGTCCCACGACAGGCGCGCGGCCTTCTCGCAGTAACCCTGGTAGGCGGTGCTGCCGGTGCGGCTGGAGTACCAGGCGATGGCCTGGCTCGCGGTCCGCGCGGCGGCCAGTTCGGCCGGCGAGTCCGTGATGACGGCGCCCGGGTCGGCGATGTCGGCGGCGGTCACCTCCGCGTAGACCTCGGACGGGGCGGTGGCGGCCGTGGCGGCGGTGGCGGCCGTCGCGAGGCCGAACAGCAGGGCGGCCGAGAGCGCGGCCACCCGGCCGATGTTCCTGGTGCGCATGGTGTCTCCCTCAGGTGGTGGTGAACGGGACCGACCCTGCTCGCGGCCGCTACACGGCCACTACACCGGCGCTCTCGGCGCACGTGCGCCGGAATCCGTCCAGCGGTCGCGCGCGATGCCGGAATCCGGCACCCGGGAAATGCCGGGATCCGCCGGGATTCGTTCCCTCCCAACGGGTTCCTCCCTTAGTAGGTACCGGATCGACGCCGGGGGCGCGGAGTATTCCCTGCCACCGAACCGTTCGCGGAAACCCCTCACCGAGTGGAGGAACACCGGCGTGAAAGTCACCTCTGGAGTCCTACGTGGACTCACGGCGGCCGTGGCCGCCACGGCCGCGCTCGTCGCGTTGCAGGCGCCGGCCGCCGCGGCCGCGGCCCGGTCGGACCTCGGCATCACCATGCAGGCCCAGCAGAAGGACCAGTGGTGCTGGGACGCCAGCGGCAACACCATCGCCGCCTACTGGGGCGATTCCCTGACCCAGACCCGGTTCTGCCAGATCGCGCACAACGAGTCGGGCTCGGACTGCGCGAACGACCAGGGTTACCTGAGCGATCAGCAGCGCGTGTTCCGCTACCTGGGATTCACGAACGTCGGCTCGTACAACTCGAACGGCCAGGTGCTCTCGTTCACCGGCATCAAGAACCAGATCGACGCCGGACAGCCGATCGGCACCCGCATCGGCTGGCGCTCCGGCGGCGGCCACATGCACGTCCTCTACGGCTACGACACCTCCAACGGTGCCACCCGCGTGGAATACGGGGACCCGTGGCCGAACAACAGCCGCTACAACTCGATGAACTACGACACCTACCGCTCGAACAACCAGTTCCAGTGGACCCACACGCTGTACGGGATCGAGGGATGAGCATGCCGAGGACCATCCTGCGCGCGGCCGTGCTGGCCGGCGCCCTGGCGCTCACGGTGCTCGGGGCCGGTGGCGCCGACGCCGCCACCGGCCCGGCGGGCACGCCGACCACCGCCGACACCGCCGCGATCGGGCAGCTGACCGGTGGCCGGGCGACGCTCGACCGGCTCGCTTCGACGAGGTTCCCCGGCGCGCACCCGGCCGTCGCGGCGGCCGCGGCGGCGGACCCGAAGACCCAGGTCGCGGTCTACGAGCCGACGGCGGCGTTCGTCACCGGGGCCTCGGACGTCCCGGCCGCGCTCGCCTACGTCGCGGTCCCGGCGCGGACCGGCGACGGGAGCGCGGCCACCGTGTGGGCCGAGCGCCAAGGCCCGGCCTGGACCGTCGTGAACGTCGCTTCCGGTGACTACGAGCAGAAGTACGCGGCCGCCGCGGCCGGGGGCTACCTGCTGCACGAGCCGCAGGTCAACGCCTGGTACGCGGTGCGCGGCGACGCCGTGACGGTGCTGGACGGCTCGGTCACCGGCGTCGCGGCGGGCACGAAGCTGGCGCTCGCGGACTACCGCGCCGCGCTGCACCAGCGGTACGCCGACAAGCTGCCGGGCTCGGCCTACGACCGTGACGGCGCGGGCGGCGGGTACGGCGGCCGGGAGCGCGCGGTGCCGGCGACCGCCCCGGACACGGTGCCGGTGCTGCCGTTCGCCGCCGGCGGGGTCCTGGTGCTGCTGGCGGGCGCGGCCGTGGTGCCGCGGCTGGGCCGGCGGTAGGACGGCGAGGGGCTGCCGGCACCCCTTCCCGGCAGCCCCTTGGCACCCGATGATGATCACGCCAGAATGCGCCATGGCCGTATCCCCGGGCGACCGGCCGGACCCGGCGCGCCGCGAGCCGGGCCTGACCGGGTCGGACCTCGCGCTGGTGGAGGCGCTGCAACGCGACCCGCGGGCGCCCTGGACGCGCATCGCCGCGGCCGTCGGCACCGACGCGACGACCGCGGCCCGCCGCTGGGACCGCCTGCAGGCCGCGGGTCTCGCCTGGCTGACCGCCTACTCGACGGCCCCGACGACGACGGTCGGCTACGTCGACCTGGTCTGCCGCCCCGGCTCCCTGACCGCGTTGACCCGCGAGCTGTGCGGCTGGCCCGCGGTGTTCAGCGTCGAGCGCACGACCAGCAGGCACCAGCTGTTCCTCAGCCTCGCCGCCCGCGACCTCGACGCGCTGGACGCCCTGGTCACCGGCCGGATCGGTGACCTGCCCGGCGTGCGCGAGGTCCGCTTCGCCGTCGCCACCCGCGTCTTCCGGGAGGGCAGCGGCTGGCTGGTGAACGCCCTCGCGCCGGAACAGCGGGCGGTGCTGGACGAGACGGCGGTGCAGGCCCGCGACGTCATCCCGCAGCTGTGGAACGACCGTGACCTGCGCGCGCTGGTCGAGTCGCTCGGCGTCGACGGGCGGCGCAGCTACGCCGAGCTGGCCCGCGACTGCCGGATGAGCGAGTCGGCCGTACGCCGCACGCTGGCCCGGATGCTGCGCAACCACGAGCTGGACTTCCGCTGCGACCTCGCGCACGTGCCGGCGGGCTGGCCGGTGATCGCGGGCTACCGCCTCGACGTCACCCCGGCCGGGCTGGACACGGCGGGCACGTCGGTCGCGCAGCTGCCCGAAACCCGGCTTTCGGCCGCGGTGGTGGGGGAGGGCAACCTGGTGGTGTCGGCCTGGCTGCGGACCCCGGCCGACTGCACCGGGTACGAGGCCCGGCTGACGGCCGCCGCGCCGGGCGCCCGGATCGTCGACCGCGCGATCACCCTGCGGATGCCCAAGCGGATGGGCCGTCTCCTCAGCCCGCACGGCCTGGCGGGGGCGCACCAGGCGATCATCCCGGCCCGCTGAGCTAACCTCGGCCGGAAACCGACCTGGGGAGTGACCATGAGCCTGCGTGCCACCCTGCAGAAGCACGTCGACGCCGGTGCGCTGCCCGGCGCGGTCGCCGTCGTGGCCGGGCCCGGGGGCACGGAGGTCGCGGCCGCCGGCTCGGCCGACGTCGAGGGCAGCCGGCCGATGACCGAGGACTCCCTGTTCCGGATCGCCTCCCTCACCAAGCCGATCACCGCCGCCGCGGTGCTGGCGCTGGTGGACGACGGCCGGCTCGCCCTCGGCGACCCGATCGGCCGGTGGCTGCCGGAACTGGCGGACCCGAAGGTCGTGCGCACCCCGGCGGGCCCGGTCGACGACCTCGTGCCGGCGAAGCGGCCGATCACCGTGTCCGACCTGCTCACCAGCCAGGCCGGCTGGGGGTTCGCGTCCGACTTCTCGCTCCCGGCGGTGCAGGCGCTGTTCCCGGTCCAGCTCGACGGCCGGGAGGTGCAGCACTTCCCCGAGACCGACGTCTGGGTCGCCCGCCTGGGCGAGGTGCCGCTGGCCTACCAGCCGGGCGAATCCTGGCTCTACGACACGTGTTCGGCGGTGCAGGGCGTGCTCGCCGCCCGGGTGTCCGGATCGTCGCTGCCCGAGTTCCTCGAGGAGCGGATCCTCGCACCGCTGGGCATGGCCGACACCGGGTTCGTGGTCGGGGCCGACCGGCGCGACCGGTTCACCAGCTTCTACAAGACCGGCCCGGACGGGCTGGAGCTCGCCGACGCGCCGGACGGGCAGTGGAGCACGATGCCGGCGATGCCGCTGGGCTCGGGCGGGCTGGCCGGGACGGCGGGCGACTGGGTCGCGTTCGGGCGGATGCTGCTCGCCGAGGGGGCCGCCGCCGACGGCAAGCGCGTCCTGAGCCCCGAGTCGGTCCGGCTGATGACCACCGACCACACCACCGCGGCGCAGCGGGAGATCGGCGCGCTGTTCCTCGAAGGCCAGGGCTGGGGGATGGGCGGGTCGGTCGACATCGCCGCGATCGACCCGTGGAACGTCCCGGGCCGGTACGGCTGGGTCGGCGGCACCGGCACCTCCGCCCACGTCGTCCCGGCCACCGGCACGGTCAGCGTGCTGTTCACCCAGGTCGGGGCGGACAGCCCGGTCGTGCCCGCGTGGATGCGGGACTTCTGGCAGTACGCGGCCGCGTAGGGTCGGCGGCATGGGCGAGTCGAACTGGGCCGGCAACCACGAATACGCCGCCGAATCCGTGGCGACGCCGCGCACGCACGACGAGGTGCGCGAGGCCGTCGCCGCCGCGACGAGCGTCAAGGCGCTGGGCAGCAGGCACTGCTTCAACGACATCGCGGACGCGCCCGGCGGCGTGCTCCTCGACCTGAGCGCGCTCGAGAGCCCGGTGGAGATCGACGCCGACGCCGCGACGGTGACCGTCGGCGGCTCCGCGCGCTACGGCGACTTCGCGGGTCAGGTGCACGCCGCCGGGTTCGCGCTGGCCAACCTCGCGTCACTGCCGCACATCACGGTCGCCGGCAGCGTCGCCACCGGCACCCACGGGTCCGGACGGCGGCAGCCCGGGCTCGCCGCGGCCGTCTCGGCGCTGGAGCTGGTCACCGCGGGCGGCGAGGTCCGCACCTTCTCGCGGGCCGCCGATCCGGACGTCTTCCCCGGGCTGGTCGTGAGCCTCGGCGCGCTCGGCGTCGTCACCCGCCTGACCCTGGACCTGGTGCCCGCGTTCGACGTCCGGCAGGACGTCTTCGACGGCCTGCCCTGGGAAGCCGCCGGCCGGCACTTCGACGAGATCGAAGACGCCGGGTACAGCGTCAGCCTGTTCACGAACTGGGTGCACGACGTGGTCGACCAGGTCTGGATCAAGAGCCGCGTGGACGCGTTCGCCGGGCGGGACGGGCTGTTCGGTGCCGTCCCGGCCGACGGCCCGCGCCACCCGGCGCACGCCGCCGGGGTCCCGGCCGGCAACGTCACGCCGCAGCAGGGCGTGGCGGGACCGTGGCACCAGCGGCTCCCGCACTTCGCGCTGGAGTTCACCCCGAGCGTCGGGGACGAGCTGCAGTCGGAGTACTTCGTGCCCTACCGGGACGCGGCGGCCGCGATCGAGGCGGTGCGCGGGATCGGCGACCGGCTGGCGCCGGTGCTGCTGGTGTCCGAGATCCGCGCGGTCGCGGGGGACGAGCTGTGGCTGAGCCCCGCCCAGGGCGGCGACCGCGTCGCGTTCCACTTCACCTGGCAGCCGCGCCAGCCCGAGGTCGAGGCGCTGCTGCCCCTGCTCGAAGAGCGCCTGGCCCCGTTCGGCGCGCGCCCGCACTGGGGCAAGCTCTTCCACGGCGGCGATCTGGACGCGGTGTACCCGCGACTGGCCGATTTCCGTGCCCTGGCGGGAAGCCTGGATCCGGGCGGCACGTTCCGCACGCCGTTCGTCCGTCGCCACGTCTTCGGCGAATCCGGGATCTAGCGTCGCGCGTCGGCCCCTCCGGTCACCGTGGTGGCGTATCGAGACCGGCGTTGGGCCCGGGCCGAGTACCTGTGTATAATGCCCTATACGTCGCGCGGCCGTCGGGTGCGGGCCCTCGGTGAGGTGTTTGGCGCCGCCGGGGACCGGGTAGGCGGTGATCATCCGCCACCGCAAGGGAGCCCTGCCTTGACCGAGACGCCCGCCCTGGACCAGCCGGGTCTGATGCTGACCGTGTCGACGGCCCAGCCCAAACCGGGGACCCGGCGCGTCACGGTGACCGGCGAAGTGGACATGTCCACGTGCCCGGCGCTGGAGGCGGAACTGGACCGGGCCGTCGCCGGCGCGCCGGAGCGGCTGATCGCCGACCTGACGGGGGTCGGCTTCTGCGGGGTGACGGGGATGGCGGCCCTGACCCGGTTGCGGTCGAGGTGCGCCGACGCGGGAACCGAGCTGGTGATCCGGCCCTCGAGTGTGGTGCGGCGGGCCTTGGATCTCGCGGCGCTGAGCCCGTTGTTCCGGCTGGCCGGCCCTTGGGCGGGTCCTGGTGCGGAAGCCGGGCGTTCAGTGGCCCGCTGACCCCGGTCACCTTCGGCGCGTCCGGCCCGTCGAGAAGGCGTAACGCTTCCGACGCAAGGACTTCGCCGATGACCATCGCCTACGTCGTCGTCACCCTCGTGACCGTCGCCGCGAACGCCGGGATCGCTGTCGCGGACCTCGCCCGTGCCCGTTTCGTGCTGGCCAATTCCGCCGCCGTCGACGTCCCGCCCGGCTGGGTGCCGGGGCTGGGCCTGCTGAAGCTCGCAGGTGCGGCCGGGCTCGCCGCGGGCCTGGCCGGCTGGGGGGCGCTGGGCACGGCCGCGGCGATCGGCCTGGTCCTGTTCTTCGTCGGCGCGGTCGGAGCGCACCTGCGGGCGCGGGCGCTGGGCACGATCGGCGCGCCGGTAGCGTACCTGGCGCTGGCCGTGGCGTCGCTGGTGCTGGTCACCGGCACGGCGAGGTGAGGTCGGGCTTCCTGGTCCGCCGCGGCCGGTTCGTGCGCGATGGGACACCGGGCGGTGGGCACGATCGGCGCGCCAGCCGCGTACCTGGCCGTGGCGTTCGCATCGCCGGTCATCGGCACAGCGAGGTGAAGTCGGGCTTCCTGCTCCGCCGCGGCCGGTTCGTGCGCGATGGGGCACCGGGCGGTGGGCACGATCGGCGCGCCGGCCGCGTACCTGGCGCTGGCCGTGGCGTCGCTGGTGCTGGTCACCGGCACGGCGAGGTGAGTTCACAGTCGAGAGCGTGAGCTTCCTGGTCCGCCGCGGCCAGTTCGCGATCCGCGGCCGCGTTGTCGCCCGGGCGGCCTCGGCGGGTCAGGGCCTCGGCGTGTCTTCGGCGCGAGAACACCACCGCGGGCCAATGAGAGAGCGCGAGGTTGTGCTGGACGGCGGCCCGCAGGTGCGTCACGGCCCGGTCGGCGTCGCCGGCCGCTAGGGCCGCGGTGCCCAAGGGGTAGTGGGCCGAGCCGAAGCAGGCGATGCCGAGGCTGGCCATCACCGGCAGGTGGCCGAACGGCTTGAGCAGGTCGTAGACCCGCGCGGCCGTCTCGGGATCGTCCACCAGGTACGCCGTTTCCGCCGCCCCGCACAGGGAAAGCAGCCAGGTGCTGGAGCGGGGCAGCGCTCCCAGGTCCTCGCCGCACAGGCGGGCCAGCGCGCCCACGGCCGTCCGGCGGTCGCCCGCCGACGCGGCGGCCGCGGCCAGCGCCGCGTAGTAGGAGTTGTCGATGGTGCTGAGCGTGGGGGAGTGCATCACCTGGTCCAGCACCGGCACCAGCTCCCCGAGCCGGTTCTGGAACCACCGGATGGCCACCAGCTGCGCGCCGTACCAGCCGAGGGCGTCGGGGTCGCCCGCCACCTCGCCGAGCAGGGCGCACGCCTGCGCGCCGGCCTCGGCCTCGGCGAACCGGCCCGCGCGGATCGCCAGCATCACCTCGAGGGACGCGGCCACGAACCCGGCCGCCAGGTGCTTCCGCGCGGCCAGCAGGTCCTTGAGCTCGCTGAGCCGCCGCTCGGCGTGCGGGTCGGCGGCCAGGAACCGGTCGACGGTGTCCCACACGACCCCCATGACGAGGTCGGTCCGCCGTGCGCTCACCCCGATCAGCTCGGTGGCCAGCGAGCGGCGCAGGGCGGCGTGGTCCGGGCCGAGCACGCAGTGGTGGGCCAGGCTCAGGGCTTCGGCGTGCGCGACGGGATCGCCCGCCGCCCGGGTTTCCGCGGTGAGCGCGAGGATCCCGCCGTACGAACCGGCCTGGTAGTCCAGTTCGCCGGTCAGCCGGGTCCGGAGCCGGAGGCCGAGCGTGGACGCCGGATCGACGCGGGTCAGCACCTGCCGCAGCCGGGTCAGCAGCACCGTCGACGCGGCCGACGTCCGGTGCTCGTGCACCCACACCCCGCCCAGCCCGAGCACGGCGTGCGCGAGGGTCTCGACGTCCCCGGTGCGCTCGGCGCGGCGGTAGGCCTCTTCGAAGTGCGTCCGGCTCGTGCGGAGGTCGCCCTCTTCGAGCAGCGCGTGCTCGCCGGCGGTCAGGGGCTCGACGGCCGGGATCGTGATGGCCTCCCGCGGGCGCTCGGCGAGCAGGCCGGGGTCGTGGGCGAGGACGCGCCGGTGCACCTCGGTGAGCACCGGTGACGGCTCCATCCCGGACGTGCCGATCAGGCCGCGGCGGGCCCGGCGGAACGCTTCGAGCGCGTCGCCCTGGCGCCCGGCCCGGTAGAGGGCGGTCATCAGCTGTGCCCAGAGCCGTTCGTGGCCGGGGAACGCGGCGGTCAGCACCTCCAGCTCCGCGATCAGCCCGGTGTCCTCGCCCGCCGCGAGATCGGCGTCGATCCGGTCCTGCACGGTGTTGTGGCGCACCCGTTCCAGCCGCATCCCTTCCGCGGCCAGGACTTCGACCCCGTCGAACTCGCCGTAGGCGGTCCCGCGCCACAGGTCGAGCGCGGCGGCCAGGTGGGTGCGCGCGGTGCTCGCGTCACCGGCGGCGAGCGCGCGCCGCCCCTCTCCGGCGAGCTGCTCGAACCGGACCGCGTCGATGGCCTGCGGAGGCACGTGCAGCACGTACCCCGGCGGCCGGGTCAGGATCAGCGGCGGGTCGAAAGGCTTGCGCAGCCGCGAAAGGTAGGTCCGCACGGTCCGGTCGACCTGGTCGGGCGGCCGGTCACCCCACAGCGCCCGCCCGAGCGCGCCGACGCTGACGACCCGGCCGGCCTCGGCTGCCAGCACGGCCAGCAGCGTGCGCAGCCGCGGGCCACCCACGTCCACCGGCTCGCCGCCGACCCCGACCTCGAACGGCCCCAGCACCCCGAGATCCACGCCCCGTGCGGTGTTCCCGCTCATCCCCGCCCCTTCGCCGCGGACGAGTCCGCGTTTCGGTCTACAGGAGCGGAACGCGGCGCGTGGGATACGTCGTACCGGGAGGCCGTGGGAAGGGCGTTGCCCGCCGGCGGGCAACGCCGGTCAAGCGCTCGCCCCGCTTCTGCCGTCCCAGGCGGTGCTACGAGCCGTTCAGGCGGGTTGGCCGATGGCGTCCAGGCAGTACGCCAGCAGTTTCCGCACCTGCGCCGCAGTGGGGCGGGTGTGGGGGAGCAAGTGCTCCGGACGCGGGCGGCGGTCGTGCCAGAACCGGCCCGCCGGGGGCGGCGGTTCGGTCGCGGCGAGCCAGACGGCGGTGTCGGCGCCCTGGGCGGCCGTGCGGAGGAACGGCCGGGTCACCCGCCGGAACGCCGGGAGCGAGCCGGAGAGGCCCGGGGTGTCGGCCCAGCCCGGGTGACAGCTGTGCACGGCCAGGCCCCAGCGCTGCGCCAGCAGCGGGGTCAGCTCGACCTGCATCCGTTTCGTGCGCGCGTACGCGACCGCGCCGCGGTAGGTGCCCGACCGGTATTCGGGGTCGTCCGCGGCCAGCGCCTGGGTGTACATCCCGCCCGACGACATGAAGATCACCCGGCCGTCACCCAAGGCGGGACGGAGGAGCTCGGTCAGCAGCAACGGACCGAGCACGTGGGTGGCGAACGTGACTTCGTGCCCGTCCTCGGTTTCCGACCGCTCGCGCGGGAGCGTGCCCGCGTTGTGGATCAGGACGTCCACGCGGGCGAACTCCGCGGCGCACGCGCGCACGGAAGCGAGGCTCGACAGGTCGCAGTGCGCGAGCCGGACGTCGGCTCCGGGCACCTGGGTGAGGACGTCGTCGCGGGCGGGCGCACCGCGGCCGAGGTCGCGGACCAGCATGACGACCGTCGCGCCCAGCCGGGCCAGCTCCGCCGCGCACGCCTGGCCCAGCCCGGAACCCGCGCCCGTCACCAGAGCCACTTTTCCGTTGAGGGAACCGGGCTCGGGATCGCCGGGGCGCCAGTGGGGCCGGCGCAGCAAATAACCGAAGCGGGTGTAGCCGACCGCCGTCCGGTCGAGGACGGCGTCGGCGAGAGCGGTGATCACCCGGTCCAAGCTACGGCCGGACCGGCGGTCGCGCCGGGTGAGTGGCGGGTGCGGACCAGCAGGACCGGGCAGGCCGCGTGGTGCAGCAGCGCCCGGGCGGTCGAGCCCAGCAGCAGCCCCGGGAAGCCGCCGCGGCCGCGGTCGCCGAGCACGATCAGCTGGGCCGCCGCGCTGCGCTCGACCAGCTCACGCCGCGGGTGCGCCGGGACGACCACCCGCGCCACCTCGACGTCGCCGGTGTCCGGGACCCGCGCGTCCAGCAGACGGCGGCCGGCTTCGGCGACGGCCTGGCGGTCCGGCTCCGCGGGCGGCTCGTCGGCCCACGCGTGCAGCACCACCAGCGGCACTTCGCGGGCCCGGGCCTCGGCCAGCGCCGTCGCGAGCACCCGGTTCCCGGTGTCGCTGCCGTCGATGCCCGTGACGACCGGGCCGCCGGTGTCCGGCTCGTCCCAGTGGTCGCCGCGGACCACGACCGTGTCGCAGAGCCCGTGGGTGCCGATCGCCGCGGCGACCGAGCCGGCGAGCGGCCCGGCGCACCGGCCCCGCCCGGACGCGCCGACCACCAGCAACGCGGCGGTCCTCGACGCCTCGATCAGCGACTGCGCGGCGCGATCCGGGTCGAGCCGGGTGACCGTGTCCGAAACACCCTGCGCCGCCGCGAGCTCCTGCGCGGTCCTCAGGGCCCGGCGGCCGCGGGCGCGCAACGCGTCCAGCATGTCCTCGGGTGGCGGGACCTCGCCGCCCGCGAGCAGCGCCGGGAAGTCGAGCGCGTGCCGGATCTCCAGCGGCCGGCCGTGCAGCCGGGCCGCCCGCGCCGCCCACCGGACGGCGTCGAGCGACTCCGCCGAGCCGTCGGCTCCCGTGACGATCGGCGTGGGGGACATCGGCGGCTCCTGACGCGGCGGTCGTCCGCCGGCCCCGAGCCCGCGGTCAGCTGAGCGTGCGCCGCGCGGACCAGCCGATCAACCCCAGTTCCAGCACCGCGAACCCGGCGAGCACCACCGAGCCGGGCAGCCAGAGCAGCGCCAGGCCGGTCGTCAGCACCGGCAGGACCAGGCCCGCGTAGGCGGCGAGGAACAGCGCGGCCAGGACTTCGCCGCGGCGAAGGGGGTCGGCGAGTGCGGCGACGGTGCCGACACCCGCGCGGAAGCCCAAGCCGAACCCGGCGCCGCCGAGCACCGCGGCGACGAAGAAGAGCGGCAGGGAGGCAGCGAACGCCGACACCGCCAGCAGCACCAGGCCGACGCCCATCAGCACGTACCCGGCCTGGAGCTGCGGGCGCGTGCCGGCGCGGGCGAACACGATCTGGACGACCGCGGCGCTGCCGAGCATCACGAACGGCGCGATGCCGGCCAGCAGCCGCGAAGTCTGGTGCAGCTCCTGCACCAGCAGCGAGGGGGCGAGCGCCATGAACAGGCCGCTGATCGCGAACGCCCCGAACACGCCGATCGCGGCGCCGGTGAACTCCGACCGGGCGGCCGGTGGCAGCGAGAGCCGCTGCGGGCGGTAGGCGGGACGTTCTTCCCGGCGTTCCACGGTTTCCGGCACCAGGCTCACCGCGATCGCCTCGACGAGCAGCACGATCAGGAAGACGGTGAACGGCGTGTGCAACGGCTGGTCGGCGAACCGGGCGAAGAAGCCGCCGACCAACGGGCCGAGGGCGAGGCCGCCGGCGTTGACCACGGTCGTGATCAGGCCGGACCGGCCGGGGTCGGCGTCCGGGTTCGCCTGCGCGCGCAGCTCGGACAGGTGCGCGGTGGCGGTCGCGGTGAGCGCGCCGATCCCGGCGCCGCTGATCAGCCGGGCGACGATCAGGCCAGGGACGTCCGGCCAGACCAGGAACAGGGTCGCGGCGACGGCCTCGGCCAGCAGCCCGGCGACGATGACCCGGCGGCGGCCCAGCCAGTCGCTGACGTGCCCGGCCAGGTACAGGCTGAGCATCACGCCGACCGCGTAGGCGGCGAAGACGACGGTGACGACGAAGGTGGGAAAGCCGTCGCGCTGCTGGTAAAGCGCGTACAGCGGGGTCGGGACGGTCGAGAACGCGAGCGCGGTCGCGAAGGCGACGGCGATGATGCGGAACCCCAGGCCGTGGCTCACCCGCGGGCGCGCGGCGGGCCGGGCCGGGGTGACGGTGGCGGACATGCTGACCTCCTGGTCTACGGATCTTCCGCCTTCCACTCTGAACCCGCTGACTCACCAAGTCCAACGAAGAGTCGTAGTGCAAGTTATCGGATCAAGCGATAAATTGGCGTTATGGAGACGCGCCAGCTGGAGTACTTCGTCGCGGTCGCCGAGGAGCTCAGTTTCACCCGGGCCGCCCAGCGGCTGTACGCGGTGCAGTCCACCGTGTCGGCCGCGGTCCGGGCCCTGGAGACGGAGCTCGGCGCCCGGCTGTTCGACCGGTCCACCCGCAAGGTCGCGCTGTCGGCGGCCGGCACCGCCTTCCTGCCCGAGGCGAAGGCCGCGATCGAGGCCCTCGAACGGGCCCGCGCGACGGTCCAGGAGGCGTCGGCGGGCCTGCGCGGCAGCCTCCGGATCGGCACGCTGACCTCGATCGGCGGCGTCGACCTGCCGGGGTTGCTCGGCGCGTTCCACCGTCGCTACCCGCTGGTGGACATCCAGGTCACGGTGTCGATCACCGGCTCGACCGGTCTGGCCGAGGACGTCCGCCAGGGCCGCCTCGACGCCGCGCTCGTCGGTCTGCCCGGTGCGGACCTGCCCGGCCTGGACGTCCGGAGCCTCGAAACCCGGCCGTTCGTCGCGCTGCTGCCCCTGGGGCATCCGCTGGCGCGCGAGCGTGAGATCCGGCTCGAGAGCCTGGCCGGCGAGTCCTTCGTGGACATGCCCCGCGGCTTCGGCAACCGGGTCCTCGTGGACCGCGCCTACGACACGCTGGGCTCGCCCCGGCGCGTCACCGTCGAGGTCGCCGACCTGCGGACCGTGCCCGGGTACGTCCGGGCCGGGCTGGGGATCGCCGTCATCCCGCAGGTGCCCGAATCCGGCGAGCCGGACGTCGTCACGCTGCCGCTGGCGGGCGCGGGCCTGGACTGGCCGCTCAACCTCGTCTCCGCGAACGCGAAGCCGCCGAGCCGGGCCCTGCGCACGCTCCTGGACCTTGTCGCTGCTCACGACACTATTTGAACGCGTTCAACTCTTCCGGTACGGTCGGCCACAGTGGGCGAGATCGACGGCAGCGACGTCGTCGTCAACCCGGCCGGCCGGTCGGTGAACTGCCGCTACACCGCGGCGAACCTGCGGGAGATGATGACGTCGCGGACCGACTCCGCGCGCGTCGTCGGCGGGGCGATCGCCCGCGCCGGGCGGCCGCCGCGGGTCTGGCTGCAGATGAGCACGGCCACGATCTACGCGCACCGTTTCGACGCGCCGAACGACGAAACCACCGGCGTGCTCGGCGGCGCCGAGCCCGGCGTGCCCGCTTATTGGGGTTACAGCGTCGACATCGCGAAGGCGTGGGAACGCGAGCAGGAGCGGGCGGAGACGTCGCGGACCCGCAAGGTCGCGCTTCGGACGTCGATGGTGATGAGCCCGGCACCCGGCGGCGCGTTCGAGATGCTGCTGCGCCTGACCCGCCTCGGCCTGAGCGGCCCGGTCAACCTCGCGGCCCCGGAACCGTTGCCGTACAAGGACTTCCTGCGTTCGCTGCGCGCGGCGGCGGGCGTCCCGTTCGGGCTGCCCGCCACCCGCTGGATGGCCGGGCTCGGCGCGTTCGTCCTGCGCAGCGACACCGAGCTGCTCCTGAAGAGCCGCCGGGTGGTGCCCGGACGGCTGCTGGACGCGGGGTTCGAGTTCGCGTTCCCGGAGTGGGCCGCGGCCGCCGAGGACCTGGTGCGGCGCACTGGAACCCAGCGTCCGGCGCGGCCTTCGGAGCGCCTTCACCCGCCCACGCGATGACGCCGCCGGGGCGCAGCGGACGGTCGAGGACGCCTTCCGCTACGCCCTCGGCATCATGCCGGCCGGGCTCCAGGCGACGCTGGGCAAGCGCGTGTCGTCCCCCTGATCACGCGTGATCGAGCAGCCGACTCGCGTGATTGCGGAGCCGACACGTCAAAGCTGTTGGCGGCCGGCCTCGGCAGTGCCGGGCCGGAAGTGCTCGTCGGCCCAGTGCGCGAACTCGATCCCCGGGCGGCCGAGCACCCGCTCGACGGTGCCGGTCGCCGGGGAGCCGCCGCGGGCCGCGTCGGCGATGAACGCCAGGATCGCGTCGACGACCTCGGGCTTCTCGAACCGCCCGAACCGCCGGCGCGCCTCGGATTCCGCCAGCTCCTCGATCCGGACCGGCCGGCCGGCGGCCGCCCCGATCAGCTCGACCTGCTTCCGCTGGGACAGCAGCCGCGGGCCGGTGAGCATCCCGTCCACGTCGTCCTGGCCCAGCAACGCCGCGACGGCGACCGCCGCGACGTCGCGTTCGTGGATCGGCGCGGTCTTCGCCTCCGGGTGCACCAGCCGCACCACGCCCTCGTCCCGGATGGCGCCGGCCCAGTTCAGCGCGTTCGTCGCCAGCACGAGCGGCCGGATCGGCGTCCAGCGCAGGCCCGAAGCCGCCATCGTCGCCTCGACCGCGCGGTGTTCCTCGGCGATCGGGTTGCCGTTCGCCGAGGGGAGCAGCACGCTGCCCGACGACAGCAGCACGACGTGCTCGACCCCGGCTTCGCTTGCGGCGGCGGCGAAAGCGTCCGCGCCCTCCGTCGGCGCGTAGGCGAAGACCTTCCGCACGCCGCGCAGGGCCGGGGCCAGCGTCTCCGGGCGGGTCAGGTCGGCCGCGGCGACGGGAACACCGGCGGGCAGGTCCGCGGTCGCGGGGTTGCGCACCGACGCGCGCACCGGTTCCCCGGCGGCGAGGAGCCGGTCGACGACGTGCCGCCCGACACTGCCGCGGGCGCCGATCACCAAGGTGGTCATGAGGGTCCTCCTGCTCGGCTGCCGCGGGAGGGGGAGAACGACGGCTCACCTCGCGCGGCAGGCATCTGGTACCTGGCGCGCCAAGGGAGTCACGGTCGTAACGGGCGAAGCGTTCCGACGCTTCACTTCGCCTGTTTCGAAGCTACCACGGTCAAGATTTCGGCAGTTTCGCGGCCGGCGCCGCGCGGCCGGTCAGAGCCGGAGCAGGATCTTCCCGGTCACCCGGCGTTCCTCGAAGTCCGTGTGTGCCGCGGCGGCTTCGGCCAGGGGATACGTCCGGCCGATCAGCGGGACCAGCCGGCCCGCGGCCGTCAGCCGAAGCGCCGAGCGCACCCGGCGGGGTGTCTCCGGCCAGAACTCCGGGAGCTGGGACATGTCCACCACCGACGTCAGCCTGCGACGGTCGCGCGAAGACAGCGTTGTCGGCGTGCCGCTGCTCATGCCGTAGCCGGAATACCGGCCGCCGTCGCGCAGCAGGGACGCGGCTTCCGCACCCAGCGGGCCGCCGACACCGTCGAACACGACGTCCACCGCCGGCGCCCTGGTGGCCCAGTCCGGCTCGCCGTAGTCGACCGCCTGGACTCCCATGCGCTGCGCCAGTTTCACCTTCTCCGGCCCGCGGACCGCCGCGATCACGGTGGCGTCGCGGGCCAGCTGCACCAGCAGGCTGCCGAGCCCGCCTACACCGGGCAGGACCAGGACGTCGTCGCCCGCCGCGACCGGGGTCCTCTCCAGCAGCGCCACCGCCGTGCTGCCGTCGTCCAGGACGGCGAGGGCCTCCGGCAGCCCGAGCCCGTCCGGCACCCGGAAGGTGAACCCGGCGTCGGCGATCGCCGTGTCCGCGTAGCCGCCGCCGGACGCGCGGGTGACGACCCGAGCGCCCAGCCAGTCTTCGGCCACGCCCGGCCCGAGCGCGGTCACCGTGCCCGCGACGGCGCCGCCCGGCACGTACGGCGGCGTCACCGCGAACCCCGGTGGGGCGTCGCCCCGCCGGATGAGGGTGTCGAGCCAGCCCACCCCGGCGAACGCGACGTCGACGCGCAGCTGTCCTTCGTCCGGGTCGGGGGTGGGTAGCGTGACGGGTTCCAGGACTTCGGGGCCGCCGAACCGGGTGGCCGTGATCGTTTCCATACCCGGAGTCTCGAACTTCGAGGACGGTCGAAGTCAAGGCGCGAAAGGACCACACGTGAAGATGTCCGTCGGGGTGCTGCACCCGGGGGCGATGGGCGCGGCGGTCGGCGCGCTGCTGGTGGACCGGGGCGTGCCCGTCCGCTGGCTGTCCGCCGGGCGCGGGCCCGCCACCCGCCGCCGCGCCGAGGAGGCCGGCTTCACCGAGGCCGGCGACCTGGCCGGCTGCGACGTCGTGCTCGGCATCTGCCCGCCCGCGTCCGCGGTCGACGTCGCCCGGGACGTCGCGAGCAGCGGGTTCACGGGTCTCTACCTCGACGCGAACGCCATCAGCCCCGGGCACGCGCAGGAGATCGAGGACCTGTTCCGCGGTCAGGCGTCGGTCGTGGACGGCGGGATCGTCGGGCCGCCGCCGCGCCACGACGGCTCCACGCGGCTCTACCTGTCCGGACCGGACGCCGGGCGCGTGGAAAGCCTTTTCGCGGGGACGTTCCTGCGGCCGATCGTGCTCGGCGGCCCGGTCGGGCGCGCGTCGGCGCTCAAGCTCGCGTTCGCTTCGTACAACAAGCTGACCTACGCCCTCGCCGCGCAGGCCCACGCCCTCGCGGCCCACCACGGCGTTGACGACGTGTTCCGCGACCTGGCCGGCGCGATCCGGCGGGACACCCCGCTCGGCGCGCCGGGCGCCCTCGAGTCCGCGGCGCAGCGGGCATGGCGGTGGGAGGGCGAGATGGCCGAGATCGCCGCCGCGTGCACGGACGCCGGGCTGTCCCCGGCGCTGCTCACGGCCGCGCAGGAACTGTTCGGCCGCTGGCGCGAGTACCGGGACGACGACGGGGTGACGGCTGGCGTGCTGCTTGCCGCGCTGGCCGTCACCCCGGATGTCACCTAAAGGCTCGTGGCGCCGGGCTGACGGCGATGAGGTGACGGCTGGCGTGCTGCTTGCCGCGCTGGCCGTCACCCCGGATGTCACCGAACCGGGCTGATGTCGATCGGCGCCCTCGGCCGCCGGCGCGAGCACCGAGACGATGCATGGGTGACGGCCGACGATTTGCTCGCCGGCCGTCACCCCGAAAATCACGGAGCCGGGCTGATGTCGATCAGCACCTTCCCGGTCGCGCCCTCCTCGGACGCGATGTGCGCCTTGGCCGTGTCGGCCAGCGGGAACCGGTGCACCGGCACGCCGTGGTCGTCGCCGAGCCGCAGGGCGCCGTCCGCGAAGGCCGCGTTGATGTCCTCGGCGCCGGCCCGCAGTTTGTCCGCGCCGACCGTGTAGAGCACCAGGAACTGGTAGCGCGTGTTCAGCCACAGGTTCGCGCCGAACTCCAGGCTGAGCGTGCCCGTCCCGCGGTCGTCGCCGTACGCCGCGACCGTGCCGCGGGTGCGCAGCACCGCCGTGTGCAGCGGGGCGTTGACGCCGGCGGCGACCTCGACCACCAGGTCGACGCCGTCGGGCGCGATCTCGCGGACCCGGGCCGCGAGTTCCGGGTCGGGGTAGCGCAGCACGTGCTGGGCGCCGGCCGCGCGGGCCAATGCGGCCTTCGCGTCGCTGCTGACCGTGGCGATCACCGTCGCGCCGGCCCAGCGGCCGAGCTGGATCGTGGCGTTGCCGACCGCGCCCGCGCCGCCGCTGACCAGCACCGTCTTGCCGGCCAGGGCGCCGGGGGACAGCCGTGCCGGGCCGTCCTCGGCGACGGTGAGCGCGCGGTGGGCGGTCAGCGCCGGAACGCCGAACCCGGCGCCTTCGTCGAAGCCGACCCCGCCGGGCAGCCCGGCGAGCTTTTCGGCGGGCAGCACCGTGTACTCCTGGGCGGTGCCGGACTCCGGCGCGTACGTGCCCGCCAGGAGCGTCCAGACGCGATCGCCGGGGGCGAAGCCGGTCACGTCCGGGCCGACGGCGTCGACGATTCCGGCGCCGTCCTGGTTGGGGACGGTGTCGGGTACTTCGGTCCCGGCTTCGGCGCCGCGGCCCTGCCGCGCCTTCCAGTCGGTGGGGTTGACGGCGGACACCACGAGCCGGACGCGGACCTCGCCGGGCCCCGGCTCCGCGAGGTCCCGCTCGGACAGTGCCAGCTCCTCGGGCCCGCCGTGACGGCGGTAGACGACAGCTTTCATGCCCGGTGCAATCCCGCCGGACCCCCGGGATATTCCCGGGCCGCCCGGAATTGCGTGACGTGCGGGAATGCGCGCAGACCGAAAATGCCCCGGAAAGGCACCGCGGTACGGGTGATCCCCCGGCCGGGCGATTTTCGGTGTTGCCCGAGCGAAATCGGCCGGGGTCACAGAAACTGAGCGCGTGGGAGAGGAATTGCGCACATCGCGCGAAGAGCGGTCGAAGTCCGACGATGGTGAGCCGACGCCCATCTTCGACGCCGTGGCGAGCGCGGCCCGCAAGGGGGCGGGGGAGACCACGAATCCCGGGAAACCGTCGGGCGACGGCAAAGCCGGGCGCTGACCCGAGGGCGGCACGCCCGGATCTGAGGCAGATTGTTCGACGTCCGCGCGGAACATGTAGCATCTTGGCTGCACGTGCATCTGCGGATGAGGGGTGGGACGTTGGCAGGCGTGGTCAATAGCATGATCGCCGCGGAGTACGCGGCGGGAGCCTCGATCTCGGAGCTGGCCGAGCGCTGGGGCATCGACCCGCGCCAGGTCGTCGAGCGGATCTCGGCGGCCGCCGGGTCCTGACCGGCCGGGGCGCGCCTCAGATGGCGCGTTCCCCCTTGCCCAGTACGACGATCCCGCCCTCGCTCACGTGGTAGTGCCCGCGGTCGCGGGCCAGGTCCACCCCGATGTGCGCACCCGGCGGGACCACCACGTTCTTGTCCAGGATCGCCCGCCGCACCACCGCGCCGCGGCCCACCCGGGCGCCGTCGAGCAGCACCGAGCCCTGCACCACCGCGCCGTGCTCGACGAGGACGTCGGGGGAGAGCACCGAGTCGACGACCTGCGCGCCGGAGATGATGCAGCCGTTGCTGATGATCGACTGGTTGGCCGAGCCGCCTTCGACGAACTTCGCCGCTGCCCGCTGGCCGGGGTGGGCCAGGATCGGCCACTTGCGGTTGTAGAGGTTGAAGATCGGGTGCGTCGAGATCAGGTCGGTGTGCGCGTCGTAGTAGCTGTCGATCGTCCCGACGTCGCGCCAGTAGCCGTGGTCGCGCTCGGTCTCGCCCGGGACGACGTTGCCGCTGAAGTCGTAGACCGCCGCCTCGCCGGACTTCACCAGGGCCGGGATGATGTCGCGGCCCATGTCGTGGTGCGACGCGGCGTTCTCGGCGTCGGCGTGCAGCGCCTCGAGCATCACCTTCGTCGTGAAGATGTAGTTGCCCATCGACACGTACGACTCGTCGGGGGAGTCGGGCAGGCCCGGCGGGTCGGCGGGCTTCTCCAGGAACGCGTCGATCATCAGGCCGTCGGTGGTGCGGATGACGCCGAACGAGCTCGCCTCGGAGCGCGGCACCCGGATCCCGGCGACCGTGACGCCGGCGCCCGAGGAGATGTGGGTCTCCAGCATCTGCCGGGGGTCCATCCGGTAGATGTTGTCCGCGCCGAACACCGCGATGTACTCGGGGTCCTCGTCGTAGACCAGGTTGAGGCTCTGGTGGATCGCGTCGGCGCTGCCCTGGTACCAGCGCGGGCCCAGCCGCTGCTGCGCCGGCACCGGCGTGACGTACTCGCCGGTGAGCGCCGAGAGCCGCCACGTCGTCGAGATGTGCCGGTCGAGCGAGTGCGACTTGTACTGCGTCAGCACGCACAGCCGCCGGATCCCGCCGTGCACCAGGTTCGACAGCACGAAGTCGACCAGCCGGTGCACACCCCCGAAGGGCACGGCGGGTTTGGCGCGGTCGGCGGTGAGCGGCATCAGGCGCTTGCCCTCGCCACCCGCGAGCACGATGCCCAGAACGTCGGCTCCACTGTTCACGAGGACCTCCCGCACGCTTCGTAGAGGGCGACCGTCTGCTCGGCGATCGCCTTCCAGCCGAACTCGCCGACCGCGCGCTCGCGGCCGGCGGTACCCATCGCGGCGGCCCGGTCCGGGTCGCCCACCAGCTCGTTGAGCGCCGCGCCCAGCCGCGCCTCGTACCCGGCGGTGTCCGCCTCGTCGTAGTGCACCAGCAGCCCGGTCCGGCCGTCGTCGACGACCTCCGGGATCCCGCCGACGTCGCTGGCGACCACGGCCGTGCCGCACGCCGCGGCCTCCAGGTTCACGATGCCGAGCGGCTCGTAGACCGACGGGCCGGCGAACACCGCGGCGTGGGTGAGCAGCTGGACGACCTCGGGGCGCGGCAGCATCTCGGGGATCCAGCGGACGCCGGTGCGGGTCTTCTCCAGGTCGGCGACCAGGCCGCGGAACTCGGCGTCCAGCTCGGGGGTGTCCGCGCCGCCCGCGCACAGCACCAGCTGCGTGCCGGGGTCCAGCGTGGCAGCGGCCCGGACCAGGTGCGGGACGCCCTTCTGGCGGGTGATCCGGCCGACGAACAGCACGTACGGCCGGTCCGGGTCGACGCCGTGCTTCGCGAGGACGTCGGTGCCCGGGTCGGGCCGGTAGAGCGTGGTGTCGATGCCGTTGTGGATCACGTGGACGCGCTCGGGCGGCACGGCCGGGTACGCGGTGAGCACGTCCTGGCGCATGCCGCCGCTGACCGCCACGATCGCGTCGGCCGACTCGTAGGCCTCACGCTCGATCCACGACGACACGCGGTAGCCGCCGCCCAGCTGCTCGGCCTTCCACGGCCGCAGCGGCTCCAGCGAGTGGGCGGTGACGACGTGCGGGATGCCGTAGGTCATCTTCGCCAGGTGCCCGGCCAGGTTCGCGTACCAGGTGTGGCTGTGCGCGAGATCATGGCCGTCGAGGGCGTTCGCCATCGAGACGGCGATGTCCATGGTCGTGAACGCGGGCTGGCGGTAGCCGTGCGGGTCGGTGTGCCCGGTGGCGTCCGGGCGGTCCGGGCCCCAGCAGTGCACGTCGAGGTCGACCAGCGACCGCAACTCCCGGGCGAGGAACTCCACGTGAACCCCGGCTCCGCCGTAGACCTCCGGCGGGTACTCCCGGGTGAGCAGGCCGACCTTCATGACCGAACCCTATGGCCTCCCCGGCCTCCGGCGCAGTCTGGCGTCCAGGCGAATTCCTTGATCGCTCGGATGAGCGGAGGGTCAGCTCTCGTAAAGGCGCGTCCAGTTCTCCCGGGACGTCAGCTCCGGCATGGCGCGCTGGTACTGCTCCTGCACCGCCGCCCCTTCCCTGCGCAGCCGCTGGATCACCCGGACGCCGCGTTTGGCCAGGTCGAACGTCTTCGCCCGGTCGTAGGAGCGGACGCGGACGCCTTCCTGGCCGGCGTCGGTGACGACGACGGTCGAGAACAGCGCGACGTGCCACCAGTGGGCCTCGTCGGCCGGGACGGCGCCCAGACCGAACCGGTGCCGGCCCCTGGTCTGGTCGAGCAGCCGCTTGAGCAGGACCACGGCCGTCCGGCTGGGTGGCGGCGCGCTGTTGATGATGCCGATGTCGTTGGACGCGATGCCCGGGACGTCGGTGGCCTTGTGCCGCTTGGTCTCCGGGTACTGATCCCGGATCCGGCGGATCTCCTG
>NZ_JBICSQ010000072.1:0-43826 GCF_043197175.1 Amycolatopsis sp. NPDC049252 | reverse complement strand
TACCGGTTTTTTTTTTGTTTTATGGGGGTCCGGGGCGGGGGGGTGGGCGTGGCCGGGGTCGGCGCGGGGGGGGGGGGGGGGCAAACCGGCCCGGGCCCCACGGCGAGAGCCGGCGCGGGTCCGATGGGGCGATCGGTCGGCCGCGCTCGCCGGACTGGGGGTGGATCAGGCCGTGACCGCGCGACGCGGGTTGACCAGGGCGTGGCGCCCGGTGGTTTCAGCCGGGCTGGCGGCGGGGACCGGACGGCCCTGCGCCGGCACCGGGCTCGTGCGCCGGCCCTGCAGCCCGCGGGCCGCCGGGGCCTGCTGCGGGGCGAGCCCGCCGGCCACCAGGTGCTCGTGCGCGACCTGCCAGACCGAGCACGGCGCCTTGCAGCGGTGCCACCGGGTCGAGCAGGTGGGGCAGTCGCCGCGCTCGTCGGGCTCGTGCATCTTCAGCATCGCGCGCCACGCCTCGGTCAGGCGAGGGAGTTCGGAGCGCGCGACCGAGACGAGCGACTGGGCGTCGGCGCGGTTCGCCAGGTCGGTCAGCATGTCGAGGCGCTCCCAGACCGCATTGCGGAGGACCTGCCCGAGTACCTGATCCATGATCAGCTCACCGTTACCTTTCCGCCATCTTGGCGGCTTCGTTGAGCGCGGCGCGCAGCTGTCCGAGCTGGCCGGACGTCAACCGCGCGGTCTCGCCGGGGGGCGAGACCAGTACCACCTGGTTGTCCTCGACGAAGACCGTCACCGCGCGCTCGCGCTCGATGAGGTCTCCGCACTGCACCCGCCACACGAGCTGTCCGCCTTCGTAGTGGCGGACGGCCGCGGTGCGGGGGTCCACCGCGGCGGCGGGGGTGACCGGACGGACGGCGGAGATGGGAGAGACCACCGGCCGCACGGCGCGAGTGGCCGTACCGGCATGTCCCCCTGCGAACGAGTCCACGAACTCCACGCCCTTCTCCGCTCTGTCGTCCTCTTCGAACTGCCTTCTGCAACATCGCACCTTGCACAACGCTGCGGTTTTCGTAGCTCTCCGTGATCGCTACCGGTGTTCGGGCGGTGACGGAGATCTGACAACTACAGTGAGGTGAAACCGGGTGCGATAGAAGGTCGAAATGGCGTCATAGCGGTGACCGGACTCGGTTCCACGGTAAGCGGTCAACGGACTTCGCCCGGACCGATCAGGGCGTCGTTCGCTCGGTTCACATGGTTCGACAGCTTTGCTTACGCTGTTTCACAGACGCCCGACCGGACAGTGGAGGGGGCGCGATGGACGCCAGTAACGGTGGCGGTGCCGAAGCCCGGCAGAGCCACGCCGTTCCCGCCGACGCGTGGGAGCAGCCCGAGATGAGAGCTGCTCTCGCCACTCGCGAGATCAGCGCCGTCTACCGGCTCCTTCGCAAGCACGGTGTCTCGCAGCGCCAGATCGCCGCGATGACCGGCCAGTCCCAGTCCGAGGTGTCGGAGATCCTCAAGGGTCGCCAGGTCATGGCCTACGACGTCCTCACGCGGATCGCCGACGGCCTGGGTGTCCAACGTGGATACATGGGCCTCGCCTACGACGAGGCCACGGCGATACGCGTCGTCGGCTCCGCCGACGGCCAGCAGGCTGAGGAGGACGAGTCCGTGAAGCGACGGAGGTTCCTCGCGCACGCCGCCCAGGTCACGATGGGTGCGGCGGTGTTCGGTCCGGAATCGGGCACGTGGTCGGCGGGACCGGCGCGGACGCCGGCTCCCGGGCGCATCGGCATGACCGACGTGCGCCAGGTGGAAGCCGCGACGCGCGCCCTGCGCGCCCTGGACTACCAGTACGGCGGCGGGTTCTGCCGCGACGCCGTCGTGGCGCAGCTGTCCTGGGGGCAGCAGATGCTCGAGTCCAACGGCACCGACGTGGTGAAGAACCGGCTGTACGTCGCGCTCGCCGACCTGCACTCGCTGGCCGGCTGGACCTCGTTCGACACCGGGCTGATGGACTCCGCCCGCGGCCACTTCGCGAACGCGCTGGACCTGGCCAAGCAGGGGGACAACCACCCGCTGGTGGCCAACGTGCTGTACCGCATGGGCCGCGTCTACCTGCACCAGGACGCCCCGAACGACGCGCTGAAGCTGTTCCAGCTCGGCCAGATCGCCGCCCAGGAATCCGGCTCCGAGCTGGCCGTCTCCGTGCTCTGCGCGAACGAGGCCTGGGCCTACGCGATGATGGGCAACGAGGAGCAGGCGGTGAAGCTGCTCGGCCGGAGCAAGGACGAGTTCGAGCGCGCCAACCTGGCCGAAGCCGAGTCCTGGGTGAAGTTCTTCACCGAGACCGACGTCTACGCCATGGTCGGCACCGTCCACACCGTCCTCGCGCAAAAGAACGCCGAGCACACCAAGTTCGCCATTCCGGCGCTGACCAGGGCCGTCGACTCCTACGACGACGAGATGGCCCGCTCCAAGACCTTCATGTTGAGCGCGCTGGCCACGAACCACCTGCTGGACGGCGACCTCGACCACGGTTCCAAGGTCGGCGGCAAGGCCATCGACTGCGCCGAGGGCATCAAGTCCGAGCGCGTCAAGGACCGGATGCGGCCCCTCCAGGAGGAGGCCGAGCGCCGCCGCAACAACGCCGACGCGCGTGACCTCGCCGACCGCCTCCACGCTTTCTACGCCGCGTAACGCCGGAACCGTCTTGGACGGACGGTTCACCCCCGGCAAGTTGCGAGGCGTGCTGGCCGAGACCTGCGCGCTGCTCGACCTCGACCCGGCCGGCGCGCGGCTGTTGCGGTTCACCAACAACGCGGTGTACGCGCTGGTCACGGCCCCGGTAGTGGTCCGGATCGTCGGCTCGACCCAGCTCCGGCACCGCGTCGGGACCGTGGTCCGCGTCGCCCGCCACTTCGAAGAGCACGGTGTCCCGGCGATCCGGCTGCTCGACCGCGTCGAGCAGCCGATGGAGGTCGGCGAACACCTCGTGACCGTGTGGCACCAGGTGCCGACCATCGGCCGCCCGGCGACGACCGCCGACCTGGCCCGGCTGCTGCGCCAGGTGCACGCGCTCCCCGCCCCGGAGGGCCTGGCCGAGTGGGCGCCGTTCGCCGCGGTGCGGGCCCGGGTGTCCGACGCCGAGGAGATCAGCGCCGAGGACCGCGCGTTCCTGCTGGAGCGCTGCGCCGAGCTCGAGGCCGCACTGTCCGAACTGGAGTTCCCGCTGCCCCGGGGCCTCGTCCACGGCGACGCGTACCCCGGCAACGTCATCCCCGGCCCGGACGGCCCGGTGCTCTGCGACTTCGACTCCTCGTGCGTCGGCCCGCCGGAATGGGACCTGACGCCGCTGGCCGTCGGCCGTGAGCGGTTCGGGGACCCGCCGGTGCAGTACCGGACGTTCGCCGCGGCGTACGGCTTCGACGTGACCTCCTGGCCCGGCTTCGCGGTGCTCCGGGGGATCCGCGAACTGAAGCTGACGACCAGCGTGCTGCCGATCCTGCGCAGCCGGCCCCAGGTGCGGCCGGAGCTGTTCCGCCGTCTGGACGACCTCCGCAACGGCCGAACGGACGTCCGGTGGACGCGTTACCGCTGAGCCGGAACTGTCACTTCGTGTGACGGGCACCACATTCTGCACGTGCATTCGACGGCTGCGAAAGACCGTTCGTCGCTTCAGGAATAGGGCCTGCTCTGGGTAGAAAGTTCTGCCCGACCGGTCACCTCCAATGGATGCCCAGTCATTCCAATGCGCAAGTTGCAGCTACACGCCGTGACTCCGCACCCGGTTCTACCTGCGTGGACGTGCGATCAGGAGGCGACTACCGGCGCCCGCGTCAGCACGACGGCGAAGCCGAACGCCAATCCCATGACGGTCAGCTCGAGCGTCGCCCACGACGCGAGCGCCGTGCGGTTGTGCCGGACGATCTGCGGCATCAGCCGCCAGCGGAGGTTCGCGCCGAGCAGCGCGATCGCGCCGGTGCAGACGAGCTTGAGGATGAGCAGCTGCCCGTACGGCGTCGTGAAGATCGCCGCCCAGAACCCGATGGTCGGGTTGAGCGAGATCTCGATCAGGCCGTTGAACAGCCCGGTCGCCGCGGAGATGACCAGGCAGAGCGTCGCGAGCTTCGAGAACCGGGGCATCGCGTGCGCGAGCAGCGTCCGGTTCGCCACGAGGAGCACGGTCATCGCGCCGAGGCCGCCGGTCCAGGCGACCGCGCTCATGACGTGCAGCTCCATCGAGATCATCGTGTAGTCGTGGTAGCTCCAGTTCGACGCGTGGCCGGTGACCGGCAGCGGCAGCAGCGCGAACAGCCCGAGCCCGACGCGGACCTCGGCCGGGATCTTCTCGCCGTACCGCAGGGCGAGCGCGCCGATCCCGGCGTGCGCGAGGGACAGCGCGGCGACGATGACGAGTGCCTTCCCCGCGCCGACGTTCGCGATGTAGTCGCCGATGTCGGCCGCCGAGAGCGTCGAGGAGCCGGGTTTGTACTCCGCGGTCTGCAGGATCAGCGCGACGACCGACGTGGTGGCCCAGACGAGCGCGGCCGCGACGCCGGCCGGGCGGGCCAGCCGCATGATCGGCTCGGTGAGCTTCGGCCGGTCGTAGCCGACCAGGACCGAGAGCAGGGACAGGCCGATCGTGGTGACCGCGGCCAGGTCGAGCAGCACCCGGACGATCGGGATGCCGGCCGAGACCACCGCGGCGGGCTGCACCACACCGGGGACCGGGGTGGTGGCGGTGAGCGCGACGCCGATGAGGGCGCCCAGCAGCCCCGCGGTCACGACGCAGAGCAGCGTCGCGTAGCGGGGCTTCGTGGTGGTCTCGGCCTGCGTCATCGTGCTACTTCTTCTCTTCCACGGCCTTGGCTTCCGAACCGCCCGCGCGCAGGGCGACGGTCAGCCCGATCGCCAGCAGGACGACCGCGCCGGCGATCCACACCCAGATCGGCACCCCGGTCGAGGACGACTGCGACGTCGCCTGCGCACCGGAGCCGCCGGGTGACTTCGCCGCGTCCACGGTCGCCGGCGTGCCGGAGCCCGCGGTGGTGAGGGTGAACGAGAGCTCACCCGTCACGGGGTGGCCGTCTGCGGACAGCACCCGGTAGCCGATGGTGTACTTCCCGGCCGGTCCGAGCGGCCGCAGCGGCGCGCTGATGACGTTGTCGACCACGCTGATCGGCCCCTCGGCCCACTGGCCGCCGCCGGGTCCGGTCACCGCGATCTGGTTGACGTCCGCGCCCTGCACGTACTGGTCGAACGTCAAGCTGATCTTCGGCGGCCCGGCCGCGACGGACGAGCCGTTCGCCGGGTCGGCGGAGATCAGCACGTTGTGCGCGAGCGCCGGGGTGGCCGTGCCGAGCACGGCCACCACCGTCAACGCCAGCGCGACGAGCGCCTTGCGCATTTAGCTGGCGCCTCCAGACTTCGCCGTGGCCTTGCGGGCGCGGATGGTCGCGCCGGCACCGACGCCGACGCCGATCGCGCCGACGAGCAGCCCGGCACCGCCGAGCCAGCGCGCCGTGTTGTCGGATGTCGCCGCCGCGGCTTCAGTGTGCTCTCCGGTGGTCGCCGCGGTGTTCGCGCCCATGGCGGCGTGGTCGTCGCCTTCCGCGGCCTTCGCGGCCAGCTTGACGACCGGCGCCGGGTGCTCCGGCTCCTCGCCACCCGCCGGGGTCGGCTGGTTCCAGTCGACGACCTTGCCGTCGCTGTAGGTCTGGTGGGCCGGGAACTCGACCTCGTCCACGTTGGACGGCAACGGGCCGAAGCTGACCTCGAACTCCTGGTAATTGGTGGACTTGAGCTCGCTGCCCGGGGCCGCGGTCCACGTCACCGCGGTGACGGCCTCGGTGATCTGGGTGCCGTTGTCCTTGGTGATCGGGGCCGGCAGCTTCGACTTGGTGACGTCGGCGGTCCAGCCGGGGATCGGCTTGGTCCGCACGCTGCCGATGCCGTAGTCGGCCTTGAAGTCGACGGCGACCTTGGTGGTCATGGTCGTCGGCTCTTCACTCGGCACGCGGAACACGATCGCCGCGTAGCCGCCCTTCGTCGGCTGGGCGCCGTAGACGTTGGCCGTGACGTGCGCGGAGGCGACGCCGGTGCCGAGGAGACCGGCGACACCGATGGTGGCGGCGAGGAAACCGGCGCGCTTGAAGACGTGCTGGGACATGGGTTCACTCCTGATGAACTCAAAAAAGGGGACGGCACGGTTCGGGGACCGGGCCGTGAAGGGGAAAAGTTCGAGGTCAGGAGTGGGCGGGCGGGCCGCGCCGCCCGCGGATCCGGCGCAGGTCGACGCCGACGAGGTGGCTCGGCGCCGCGGTGCGGGCCGGGACGAGGGCGGCGGGCGCGACCGGCACCGGCAGCGGGCCGAGCAGCCGCGGCAGGATCGCGCGCAACGCGGCGAGCAGGGCGAGCAGCGTCTCGTCCGCGCGGGAGAGCAGGAGCGCGGTGAGCACGGTCGCGACGGCGTGCGCGGCGACCATGCCGAGGCCTTCACCCGGCATCGTGTACATGTCGTGGTGCCCGGCGAGCGTCGTGAGCAGCAGGTGCATCACCAGCTGGGCGGCACCCAGGAGAGTGATCGTGGCGACCGGGCCGCGGGCCTTGCGGGCCAGCGCGGTCGCCGTCCAGCCGAACAGCGCGCTCAGCAGCACGGTCATCGCCGGGTCCGGCAGCCCGCCGTCGGCGAGCCGGTGCGCGGTGACGGAAAGCGCTCCCGCGCTCACGCCGAGTGACACTCCGCGCATAGCACCTAGCACGGCGGGACGCCGTCCTGAAGTGCTCATGCCGAGCAGCCTAAGTGACGCCCCGACGGGTGATCTTCCGATCCCGTCAAGTGAGCACACACGAAGTTCACGGTTCCCGGTCGGGATCGGTTCAGGGTTTTTGTTGCCGATCACGCGCGGATACGGAACGGTGTCGGAATCAATGAGGCCTGGGACGGGGGTTTGGCTTCGGAGCACGGTGGGTACTGAGCCGTCGGTCAGGAGCTAGCCCGTTCGGGTGAAGCCTCACGGACGCGGGCGGGAGTGCGGACACGGATGAATCTCTTCGAGTACATCTCGGACCGGGCGAGCAAGTTGTGGCTGGAGGCCTACCTGCACACCAGCCTGGTGGTGCAGTGCACGATCCTGGCGGCGGTCATCGGCGTGCTGATCGGGGTGGCGGTCTACCGCAGCCCGATCGGGTCGGCCGTGGCCACCGCGCTGGCCAGCACGATCCTCACGGTTCCGTCGTTCGCCCTCCTGGGCCTGCTGATCCCGATCTCCGGGCTCGGTCCGACGACGGCCGTCATCGCGCTGGTGCTGTACGGCCTCCTGCCGATCGTCCGGAACACCATCGTGGGGCTCGACGGCGTCGACCCGGCGATCACGGACGCCGCGCGCGGCATCGGGATGAGCCGCTTCGGTGTGCTCACCCGGGTCGAGCTGCGGCTGGCCTGGCCGGCGATCCTCACCGGCATGCGGGTCGCGACGCAGATGCTGATGGGCATCGCGGTGATCTCCGCCTACGCGAAGGGCCCGGGCTTCGGCGCCGAGGTCTTCTCCGGGCTCACGAACGCGGGGAGCACGAACTCCCTCAACCAAGCCGTCACCGGCACGGTCGGGGTGGTCATCCTCGCCCTGATCCTCGACGGCGTCTACGTCCTGATCAAGCGCTTCACCATTTCGAGGGGTGTCCGTGGCTGAGAACGCTGTGACAGAAGAAGACGGGGTCTCCGGCGTCGAGATCGAACTGGAACACGTCACGAAGAAGTACCCCGGCACCCGCGAAGCGGCCGTCGAGGACTTCTCGATGGTCGTGCCCGCCGGGAAGATCGTCGTCTTCGTCGGCCCCTCCGGCTGCGGCAAGACCACCACGATGCGGATGATCAACCGGCTGGTGCAGCCGACGTCGGGCCGGATCACCATCGGCGGCGACGACGCGCTCAAGCTGGACGTCGACACCCTGCGCCGCCGGACCGGCTACGCGATCCAGCAGGCCGGGCTCTTCCCCCACTTCACCGTCGCGCAGAACATCGCGGTCGTGCCGGGCCTGCTCGGCTGGGACAAGAAGCGGGTCAACGACCGGGTCGAAGAGATGATGGACCTGGTCGGCCTCGACCCGTCGGACTTCCGCGAGCGCTTCCCGCGGCAGCTCTCCGGTGGTCAGCAGCAGCGGGTCGGCGTCGCCCGCGCGCTGGCGGCGGACCCGCCGGTGCTGCTGATGGACGAGCCGTTCGGCGCGGTCGACCCGATCACCCGCGGCAACCTGCAGGACGAGCTCCTGCGGCTGCAGACGGAGCTGAAGAAGACGATCGTCTTCGTCACGCACGACTTCGACGAGGCAGTGAAGCTCGGCGACAAGATCGCGGTGCTGGGCAACCAGTCGACGATCCTGCAGTACGACACCCCCGAAGCGATCCTGGCGAACCCGGCCAACGACACGGTCGCCGGCTTCGTCGGGGCGGGCGCGTCGCTGAAGCAGCTGACCCTGCTGCGGGTCCGCGACGTCGAGCTCCAGCAGGACGCGCTGACCGCGACGGTCGACGACGACCCGGCCGAGGTCCGCAAGAAGCTCGAAGACCAGCGCAAGCACTTCGCCCTGGTGCTCGACCAGCGCAAGCGGCCGATCCGCTGGGCGCACGTGCGTGAGCTGACGGCGGGGTCGTCGCTGGCGACCGCCGGACGGCCCCTGCGCGACCTCGTCAGCCTGCAGTCGACGCTGCAGGACGCGCTCGAGGCGATGCTCGCCGAGGGCGGTTCGGTGCCGGTGACCGGCGCGCGCGGCGAGTACGCGGGCACCATCCAGCTGGACACCGTGATCGCGACCATCCAGCACCTGCGTGAAGAGCACACGAACGGTGAGGAGGTGTCCGCATGACGGCTGCCGTCGATACCGGCTTTTCCACCGAATCCGGCTCCAAGCGCGCGGAACGCGTCCGGCTGTTCGCGCAGCCCGTGGTCGTACTGGTGATCGTCGCCGTGACGCTGATCTGGGTGTTCTCGAGCGGCCTGAACGCCACCGAGAAGGAGACGCTCAACGCCACGTCGCTGTTCACGGCGCTGGGCGACCACGTGCTGATGACGCTGGTGGTGACCGCGATCGTCGTACTGGTCGCGGTGCCGCTCGGGGTGATCGTGACGCGGCCGTGGGCGCGGTTCCTCGCGCCGGTCTTCCTGGCGATCGCGAACATCGGCCAGGCCGCGCCCGCGCTCGGTGTGCTGGTGCTGTGGTTCATCGTCACCGGCGCGACCGGCGGGCTGTGGGTGGCGGCGCTGCCGCTGGCCTTCTACTCGCTGCTGCCGGTGCTGCGGAACACGATGGTCGGCATCCAGCAGGTCGACGAGTCGCTCATCGACGCGGGCCGCGGCATCGGGATGTCGGCGGCCGCCGTCCTGTGGCGGGTCGAGATGCCGCTGGCCGTCCCGCTGATCCTGGCCGGTCTCCGCACCTCCCTGGTGCTGGCGGTCGGCACCGCGACGTTCGGCATGTTCGTCAACGCCGGCGGGTTCGGGCTGCTCATCGACACCGGGTACAAGCTGAACCTGACCTCGGTGCTCGTCACCGGTTCGGTGCTGGCCGTGGCGCTCGCGCTGCTGGTCGACTGGCTCGGCGCGGTCGCCGAACAGTTCTTCGGACCGAAGGGGCTGCGATGAAACTCCGCCGATTGAAAGCCCTCTTCGGGGTGGCGGTGCTGGGCGCGACGCTCTCGGCCTGCGGGCTGACCGTCAACCAGGCGGTGCCCTACGACATCCAGCCGGGCACGATCCAGCCGATCCCGTCGCTGCAGGGGCTGAAGGTCACGGTGGGGTCGAAGGACTTCACCGAGAACATCATCCTGGCCTACATGGCCGAGATGGCCCTGACCGCGGCGGGCGCGGACGTCGTCGACCTGTCGGACATCAAGGGGTCCAACTCCTCGCGGCAGGCGCTGCTCACCGGGCAGACCGACGTGACGTGGGAGTACACCGGCACGGGCTGGATCAACTACCAGGGCAACGAGCTCCCGGTGCCCGGTGGTGAGAAGGCCCAGTACGAAGCCACGGCCAAGGCGGACGAAGAGAAGTTCGGCGTCACCTGGCTGAACTACTCGCCGCTCAACGACCAGTACGCCTTCGCCGTCACCGAGGCGTACGGCGCGAAGAACAACCTGAAGACGACGTCGGACCTCGCGGCGTTCCTCAAGCAGAAGCCGGACCAGAACGTGTTCTGCCTGGAGACGGAGTTCACCAGCCGCCAGGACGGGTTCCCGGCCGCGGTGAAGGCCTACGGCTTCCAGAACCCGAAGATCGAGAACTTCGGCATCGGCACGATCTACTCGGCGGTCGCGGGTGGCACGTGCCCGGTCGGCGAGGTGTTCACCACCGACGGCCGGATCTCCGGGCTCAACCTGCGGGTGCTCGAGGACGACAAGAAGGCGTTCCCGCAGTACAACGCGGTCGCGACGCTGCGCACGGACTTCATCAAGGCGCACCCGGACCTGCGCGGCCCGCTGGAGAAGATCAGCGCGGCGATCGACAACGAGCAGATGGTCCAGCTCTGCAAGCAGGTCGACGTCGACGGCCAGGACGCGGGCAAGGTGGCCCACGACTGGATGGTCAAGAAGGGCTTCGTGAAGTAGCCCGCCACGACGGGGAACGGCCGGGCAGCGCACGCTGCCCGGCCGTTTCGCTGTCTCAGGCGGCCGCGCCCGGACCGGGCAGCGGGTCGACGTCGCGGGCGTGCATCGGCTCGCCGCAGTGCGTGCACCGCAGGCCGGCCGCGCTGATCTCGCCGCACCCGTGGTGGCGGTAGACCACCGGCGGTCCCGCCTCGCCGGCGAGCCACTTGTCACCCCAGCCGGCCAGCACCATGAGCAGGTCGACGAGGTCGGTGCCGCGTTCCGTCAGGACGTACTCGTAGCGCGGCCGCTGGTCGTAGGGCCGCCGTTCGAGCACGTCATGCTCCACGAGGTGGTTGAGCCGCTCGGTCAGGACCTTGCGCGAGATGCCGAGGTCCGCCTGGAGCTGCTCGAACCGGGTGAAGCCGACCCAGACGTCGCGCAGGATCAGCGGCGACCAGGGCTCCCCGATGACGTCGAGCGTGCGCGCGATCGAGCACGCCATCCCGCCGAAGTTCGTGCGCTGCATGAACCCAGTCTACCCCTCTGGGTTCCCTTAGGGAACTCTGGCTGCTACGGTTCTGGAGTCTCTTGAAGGAACTCTGGGAGGATGACGAGATGGGCAAGGTCTTCGGCGCTCACGCGGTGTCGGTCGACGGGTACATCACCGGCACCGGGCCGCGCCCCGGCCAGGGGCTCGGCGACGGCGGGACGCTCTTCGACTGGTACTTCGGCGGGGACACGCCCAGTGCGGTGTTCGACGGCTTCAAGCTGAGCGAGCCCAGCGCCCGGGTCTTCGACGCGGCCGCCGGGCGGGTGGGCGCGATCGTCGCGGGCCGGAACACCTACGAGGATTCCGAGCACTTCGGCGGCGGCAGCCCGCACCCGGCGGCTCCGCTCGTCCTGCTCAGCCACCGCCCGGCGCCCGAACTGACCGCCCGGCAGACCCTCGTCACCACCGGCGTCGAGGACGCGATCGCGGCGGCGCGTGAGATCGCGGGCGCCAAGGACGTCGGCCTGATGGGCGGCGGTGTCCTGACCGAGGCGCTCAAGGCGGGTCTGGTCGACGAGGTCGTGCTGCACCAGGTGCCGATCCTGCTCGGCGGCGGCCGCCCGTTCTTCCAGGCGCTGCCCGCGCACGTGGGTCTGCGCCTCCTGGAAGTTGTCCCGGCGCCCGGCGTGACCCATCTTCACTACGCAGTCGAAAACTGAAGGAGCCCAGCACCATGATCAACGACGACGTCCGCGAAATCCTCGATGGCACCCCGATCGCCCACCTCGCGAGCGTGCTGCCCGACGGCGGCCCGCACGCCGTTCCGCTCTGGATCGGCACCCACGGCGACCACATCGCCGTGTTCACCGGCCCGGACTCCCGCAAGGCGCGCAACCTGCGCCGCGACCCGCGGGTCGCGATCTCCCTGACACCGGACGGCAACCCGTTCCAGCCGGTCATCATCCGCGGCAAGGTCGTCGAATGGGTCGACGGCGACGCCGGCTGGGCGATCATCGACCGGATCTCGGAGAAGTACACCGGCGGCCCGTACCCGCGCGAGCAGAACCGGCACGTCGCGCTCATCGAGCCCGAGTACCAGCAGGTGGGGATGCGCTGAGGCCTAGATGCCCAGGCGGTGCAGCAGCTGGCCCTCCAACCGCTCCAGCTCGCCGGCCACCGCGCGGTGCGCCGACTTCCGGCGCGCCGCCGGCATCCGCTCGGCCGCGCGGACCGTCGCCGACAGCTGTTCCAGCGTCCCGAGCGAGTCCTTCGCGAACTCGACGTCCGCGGGCGTGGCCTTTTCGGACTTCTGCAGCTCCCGGCAGCCCTCGGCGATGCCCGCGATCCGGGCGTGCAGGGCCGCGCCACGGCCCGTGTAGTTGCCGAGCTGGTCGACCGCGACCCCGAGCTTGCGTGCCTGGTAGCGGTCGTACACCTCCCGGGCCGCGCCCGCCGCGCGCACGGCGTACGGCGCGACCACGGGGATCACGACCGGCCCGAGCACCTTGGCCACCGCGACCGCGTTCTTCGCCTTCTTGGGGGTGAATCGGCCTTCACCCTCGACCTTGGCCTTGCGCGCCATGGCACCTCCTGCGACGTGTCGAAGTCGAACTTACTGGTCGCCCGGGTGGCGGGCATGTCGGCTCGGCGGTGGGAATCTAGAGTGATCTCCATGAAGGGCGAGGTGGTACTCGACGCGGGAGCGGTCAGCCGCTGCCGGCGGCGCGTGCACCTCGAACACGATCCTTCGATGCGCGAGGTCCCGCTGTCGCCGCCGGACCCGACGGCCCAGCAGCGGATCGCCGACGCCACAGCGCATCGCGAGGACATCGTGCAGCGGCTGATGGCCGCGACCGGTGGTCCGGAACAGTGGGTGAAGATCGACCGCGACCTCTCCGCGGGCGAGCGTGTCGAACGCACCGAGCAGGCCTTCGCCGCCGGGGCGCGCTACATCTGGGGCGCGCTGCTGCCGGTCGATCCGGCCGGGCACCGGCGTGGCGGCATCGACCTGCTCGTCCGGACCGAGCGCGGGTACACCCCGGTGCTCGTGGTGCGCCACCGGATCACCGACCGCGGCACCGGCGCGATCGTCACGGAGATGACCGACCTCGACCCGGCCCACCGCGCGTCCGACGGCGGTCGCAAGGTGCGCTCGCAGCCGCGGGACCAGCTCCGGCTCGTGCACATCCGCCGGATGCTGCAGACGCTCGGGCAGGCCGACGAAAGCCTCGTCCTCGGCGGCGTGATCGGCCTCGACGCCGACGTCGTCGTCTGGCACGACCTCACCGCGGGCACCTGGCCGAACGGGCGCAGCGCGATCACCGAGTACCAGGCCCGGTTCGCCGACCGGCTCGCCATCGCCAACGCCGCCGCGAACGGCGAGGAGCCGCTGGCCGAGCCGTCGCGGGTGCTGGAGTGCCGCCGCTGCCCGTGGTGGCCGACGTGCGAGGCGATGCTCACCGAGACCCGGGACGTCAGTCTTGTGGTGCGCGGCGAGGACGCGATGGAGCTGCGCCGGGCCGGCGTGTCCACTGTGGACAACCTGGCCGCGCTCGACCCGGCGGGCGAAGCGCCGGTGATCAACTGGACCGGCGTGACGTTCCCGGACGCCGTGGTGCTCGCCCGCGCCTGGCTGGCCGGCCTCACGCTCGTCCGCCGCGTCGACCGGGTCGACGTGCCGCGCGGCGACGTCGAGGTCGACGTCGACATGGAGAGCTTCGGCGACGCCGGCGCGTACCTCTGGGGCTGCCTGCTCACCGGCGCGGACATCGGCCTGGAGCCGGGTTACCGCGCGTTCGCGACGTGGGACCCGCTGCCGACCGGCGACGAGGCCCGCTCCTTCGCCGAGTTCTGGGCCTGGCTGACCGACGTCCGCGAGCGCACCGAAGCGGCGGGGCTGACGTTCCGCGCCTACTGCTACAACGCGCTCGCCGAGAACCGCTGGCTCTTCGGTTCGGTCGAGCGCTTCGGCGACCACCTGGGCATTCCCACGAAGAAGGAAGTCCAGTCCTTTGTGGACTCCGAGGAGTGGGTCGACCTCTTCCGCAGCGTCACCGACCAGTTCCTGTGCTCCCAGGGCAAGGGCCTGAAGGTGATCGCGCCGGCCGCCGGGTTCTCCTGGCGTGATCCGGAGGCGGGCGGTGAGGCGTCGATGCGCTGGTACCGCGACGCCGTCGGCATGGACGGCGAGGTACCGGACGACAGCCAGCGCGAGCGGCTCCTGCGTTACAACGAGGACGACGTCCTCGCGACCCGGGCCCTGCGCGAGTGGATCAGCGAGCGCGCCCAGGCCGAGATCCCGTACATGTTCGACATCTGATTGTTTCGTCTACTAAGACACTTGCCTGCTGGCGCGTCTTGCGTATATTCGTCCACGAGTATTCGTTGACGAGGAGGCAGCGTGAAGCGGCGGAAGGTCGGCAACATGCTCGGGCTGGCCGTGCTGTCCGTCGTGCTCGAACGCCCGATGCACCCGTACGAGATGGCGGCCGTGCTGAAGCACCGCGGCAAGGACGCCGACATGCCGATCAAGTGGGGCTCGCTCTACACGGTCGTCGCGAACCTGGAGAAACACGGCTTCCTCGAGACCGTCGAGAGCGTCAAGGACGGTGGGCGGCCCGAGCGGACCGTCTACGGCATCACCGACGCCGGGCGCGCGGAGTTCGAGGACTGGGTCCGCGAGCTCGTCGGCACGGTCGAGCCGGAGCCCCCGCGGTTCCAGGCCGGCCTGTCGATGCTGGGGGCGCTCGGCCCGGACCAGACGATCAGCCTGCTGCGGCAGCGGATCGCGCAGCTCGACGACCACGTCGAGGCCCAGCGGACGACGCTCGAGCAGCTGCGCCCGACGATGCCCCGGCTGTTCCTGGTGGAGGTCGAGTACAACCTGGCCATGACGCTCGCCGAGGTGGACTGGACGCGAGCCTTCCTGGCCGACCTGACCGGCGGCGCCCTGCCCGGCATCGACGCCTGGCGGCGCTTCTACGAGACCGGCGAACTCCCCGACGACCTGGGGGAGCTCGTGGAAAAAGAGAAGTAGCACGGACCCCGGGAGGTGCTGGCACACCGCCCGGGGTCCTCGACCCCGAACCGAGCACGCCCGGTCACGAGGTGGCACCGGCAAGGATAACCGGGCGGCTCTTCGGTTCGGCTCAACCGAAGAGGAGAGATCCATGGAGACGACCCGCAAGCACAAAGTGCCCGAGATGGAGGGCTTCCAGGCCCGCTGGTACGCGAAGAACCGGGGGACCGACGCCCAGCTGAAGCAGTACCGGCGGCAGGCGGCCGAGGTCACGGCCGGGCTGGCGGCCGGCGCCGAGATCCTGGAGGTGGCGCCCGGACCCGGGTTCTTCGCCGTCGAACTGGCGAAGCTCGGCTACCGCGTCACCGGGCTCGACATCAGCCACACGATGGTCGAGATCGCCCTCGAAGAGGCACGGAAAGCCGGCGTGGAGATCGCTTTCCGGCAGGGGGACGTCACGACGGCGCCGTTCGCCGACGAGTCGTTCGACCTGCTGGTCTGCCAGGCCGCGTTCAAGAACTTCCGGCAGCCGGTGACGGCGTTGAACGAGATGCGCCGGGTGCTGCGGCCGGGTGGGTTCGCGGTGATCCACGACCTCAACCACGAGGCCACGAGCGCGGACATCAACCGTGAGGTCGACTCGATGAACGTGGGCGTGATCAGCGGCTTCACCGTGCGCCAGACGCTCGGCTGGCTGCGGCGCCGCGCGTTCACCCCGGCGCAGTTCGAGGCGCTGGCCGCGGAAAGCGATTTCGGCGGCTGTTCCGTCACGCAGGCGGGGGTCGGCCTGGAGGTCCGTCTCACCCGCTGACCACGACCGCCGGGGCACCCAGCGTGCCCCGGCGGGGCAGGTCAGCGCGGGGCCATGCGGAGCGAGCCGTCCATGCGGACGACCTCGCCGTTCAGGTAGTCGTGGTCGATCAGCGACAGCGCGAGCTGCGCGTACTCGTCCGGGCGCGCGAGGCGCTTCGGGAACGGGACGCCGGCGGCGAGCGACGCGCGGAAGTCGTCGCTGACCGTGGCGAGCATCGGGGTGTCGACGATGCCGGGCGCGATGGTCAGCACGCGGATGCCGTGCGAGGCCAGGTCGCGGGCCGCGGGCAGCGTCATGCCGACGATGCCGCCCTTGGACGACGAGTAGGCGACCTGCCCGATCTGGCCGTCGAAGGCGGCGATGGACGCGGTGTTGACGATGACGCCGCGGGCGCCCTCGTCGAGGGGCTCGGTCTGCGCGATCGCCTCGGCCGCGATCGTCAGCACGTTGAACGAGCCGATCAGGTTGATCTGCACGACCTTCGCGTAGAGCGCCAGGTCGTGGCGGCCCTTCTTGGACAGGATCCGCGCGGACGGCCCGATGCCGGCGCAGTTCACCACGGTCCGCAGCGGCACCCCCGACCCGGCCGCGGTCGCGACGGCGGCCTCGACCTGCTCGACGTCGGTGACGTCAGCTTCGACGTAGGTGATGCCGTCGACCTGCTCGGCTTTCTCGATCGACGGCGCCAGGTCGAGCGCGAACACCCGCGCGCCCTTGGCCGCGAGGGCCTTCGCCGTCGCCCCGCCGAGGCCGGACGCGCCCCCGGTGACAAGTGCGGCCGTGTCCGTGATCTGCATGTATGCGGTCCCTTCGTCCTTCGATTCGCCCAAGGTTAACGCTCGTTCGCATCGCGGGGGTTCGTGTCTTCGCTCACCGCTCCCGAGGGCGACCGGTTCCGTTAGCGCGGTGGTCAACTCCGGCTGTCACCTTCAGCAGCATGACGCCTGCTCGGATCGTGGTGGTGGGAACGGGTTACGTCGGACTGACCACGGGCGCTTGCCTGGCCAGTCTTGGTCATTACGTCACCTGTGTGGACGTCGACCGCGCGAAGGTGTCGAGGCTGCGCGCCGGCCGCGTGGACATTCTCGAACCGGGGCTGGCGGAGCTGGTCGGCCGCGGTGTCGCCGCCGGGCGCCTCCAGTTCGTCGTCGGCGCGCGGGACGCGGTCCGCGCCGCGGAAGCCGTCTTCCTCTGCGTGCCGACGCCGATGGGCGCCGGCGGCTCCGCCGACCTGCGCGCGGTGGAGGCGGTGGCCGCCGAGATCGGTGACGTCCTGCCCGCCGGCTGCGCGCTGGTCACCAAGTCGACCGTGCCGGTCGGCACGTCGAAGCGGATCGAACGGATGCTCGGCCGCACCGACGTCCCGGTGGTGTCGAACCCCGAATTCCTGCGCGAGGGCACCGCGGTCGCGGACTTCCTGGGCCCGGACCGGATCGTCGTCGGCTCGGACGACCTCGCGGCCGCCCGCTGGGTCGGCGACCTGTACGCGGACCTCGCGGCGCCGGTCGTCGTCTCCGACGCGGCGAGCGCGGAGCTGGTGAAGTACGCCGCGAACTGCTACCTCGCGCTGAAGCTGTCCTACGTGAACTCGATCGCCGAGCTGTGCGAGCGGCTGGGCGCGGACATCAACCTCGTCACCGAGGGCATGGGCTACGACCGGCGGATCGGGCGGACGTTCCTCAAGCCCGGCCCGGGCTGGGGCGGTTCGTGCCTGCCGAAGGACACAAGTGCGCTGGTCAAGGTCGCGGAGTCGGTGAACTACGACTTCAAGATGCTGACCTCGGCCATCGACGAGAACATCGCCCAGCGCGACCGGATCGTCGCGAAGATCGCCGGCGCGGTCGGCGGCACGCTGGCCGGCGCCCGGATCGGCGTGCTGGGCCTGGCCTTCAAGGCCGGCACGAACGACCTGCGCGACTCGCCCGCGCTCGCCGTGTCCTCGGTGCTGTGCGCGCTCGGCGCGGAGCTGGTCGCCTACGACCCGGCGGTGGACAGCGAACTGCCCGGGATGACCGTGGTCGACGACGCCTACCAGGTCGCGAAGGACGCCGACGTGGTCGTCGTGCTGACCGAATGGGACGAGTTCAAGCGCCTCGACTGGACCGCGATGGCCGAGCTGATGGACGGCATCGACGTCGTCGACACGCGCAACCTGCTGGACCCGCGGGTGATCGTCGAGGCCGGGCTGTCCTGGCAGGGTGTCGGGCGGCCGCGGGCGGCGGCGCGAATCAAGGTCGCCTGAGCGCGTCTCGCTGGCTAAGATCGTCGGCACGGCATCGCGTGTCGGTCACCGGCTGGGTGAGGCATGGAGGTGGCGGGAGTGCCCCGGAGGCATTTCAACCGTGTCAGTATCCGTTTCCGTTGAATTGAACCATCTGATCGTCCCGTCCCGGAACAACCGGAAATCCGCCGAATTCCTGGCGAACCTGCTCGGCCTCGAGGTCGGGGAGGAATGGGGCCCGTTCATCCCGGTCGAGGTCCGCAACGGCGTCCGTCTGGACTTCGCGACCATCCCTGAGCAGGACCTTCGCCTGCAGCACTACTGTTTCCTGGTTCCCGAGGACGCTTTCGACGCCGTCTTCGCGCGGCTCGTCGAAACCGGTGTGACCTACCACGCCGATCCGCAGGGGAAGCAGGTCGGCGAAATCAACCACAACCACGGCGGCCGTGGCGTCTACTTCCTCGATCCCGGCGGCAACGGGATGGAGATCATCACGCAGCCGTACGAGCCGGAGCGGCGTCGTCCAGCCTCTTGGTAATTCGTTAGCAGTGCGTACTATCGGGGCATGTTCACGACGAGGCCCGAGCTGGCCGGCACCTTCGGGATGGTGGCATCAACCCACTGGCTGGCTTCGGCCACCGGGATGGCGGTGCTGGAAGACGGCGGCAACGCGTTCGACGCGGCGGTCGCCGCCGGGTTCGTCCTGCAGGTCGCCGAGCCGCACCTCTGCGGACCGGCGGGCCAGGTACCCGGCCTCTTCGTGACCGCGGACGACCCGACCCCGCGGGCGCTGGCCAGTCAAGGCCCGTCGCCCGCGGGGGCCACGCCGGAGCACTTCGCCTCGCTCGGGCTGGACCTCATCCCCGGCAGCGGCCTGCTCCCGGCGACCGTCCCGGGGGCCTGGGACGGCTGGCTCCTGCTGCTGCGCGACTACGGCACGAAGTCGCTTCGCACGGTGCTGTCGTACGCGATCGGCTACGCGCGCAACGGCGTCCCGCTGGTCCCGCGGGTCGGGGACACGATCCGCGCCGTCGAGCGGCTGTTCGTCGAGCACTGGCCGACGTCGGCGGAGCTGTGGCTGCCGGGCGGCAAACCGGCGTCCGGGCTGCACCGCAACCCGGCGCTGGCGGACACCTGGGAGCGTCTGCTGCGCGAGGCCGAGGCCGTCTCCGGCCGTGAGGCGCAGCTCGACGCGGGCCGGCGTGCCTGGTCACAGGGTTTTGTCGCCGAGGAGATCGACGCGTTCAGCCGTCAGGCGTTCCGCGACGACTCCGGCCGCGACCACGCGGGCCTGCTCACCGGCGACGACCTGGCGTCGTGGTCGGCCGGTTACGAGGACCCGGTCTCGGTCGACGTCGACGACTGGCGGCTGGTGAAGATGGGCGGCTGGACGCAGGGGCCGGCTTTGTTGCAGCAGGCCCTGCTGATGCACGGCTTCCGCGACGAGCTGTCCTTTGTGGATGGCGTGGCGTCGGAGCGCACCGTGCACCTGGCCGTCGAAGCGGCGAAGCTCGCCTTCGCGGACCGCGAGGCCTGGTACGGCGACACGGACGTCCCGCTGGACGTGCTGCTTTCCGCGTCCTACACGGATTCCCGGCGCGCGCTGATCACCGACGAGGCGTCCCCTGCGCTTCGACCCGGTGACGCCCGTGGACCCGCGCGTCTCCCGGCGATCCTGGACTCGCTGCAGGGCCTTCGCGCGGAAGGCGGCGCGACGGGCGAGCCGACGGTCGGCCCCCAGGGCGAGACGCGCGGCGACACGGTCCACCTGGACGTCGTCGACGCGGCGGGCAACCTGGTGTCGCTGACGCCGTCCGGCGGCTGGCTGCAGTCGAGCCCGGCGATCCCGTCGCTGGGCTTCTGCCTGGATTCGCGCGGGCAGATGTTCTGGCTGGAGCAGGGCCTCCCGAACTCCCTGGCGCCGCGCAAGCGCCCGCGCATCACGCTGTCGCCGTCCCTGGCCCTGCGCGACGGCGTCCCGACGCTCGCCTTCGGCACCCCGGGCGGCGACCAGCAGGACCAGTGGCAGCTGTGCTTCTGGCTGGCACACGTCTACGGCGGCCTGAACCTCCAGGAGTCGATCGATTCGCCGGCCTGGCACACGACGGCGTTCCCGAGCTCGTTCTACCCACGTTCCTGGAACCCGCGCGAGCTGGTGGTGGAGTCCCGGCTCGGAGCGTCCACATTGGACGGCCTGCGCGCCCGCGGTCACCAGCTCGTGGACGCGGGCGACTGGTCCCTCGGCCGCCTGTCGGCGGTCTCCCGCGCGGACGGCCTGCTCCACGCGGCGGCCAACGCCCGCGGCATGCAGGGCTACGCGGCGGGTCGTTAGTGGCGCGCGTCTTCCACGCGGGAACGTCCGCACCCCGCCGGCGAGGTCGGCGAACCCGGCGAGATCGCCGTGCAGCAGGGCGAGCCGCTCCCCGTCGAGGGGCGCGGGTGGGCGCTGGGTAGGTGACCCAGACAGGCCTCCCCGGCGGGAACCCGCGGCGGGAATCGTCAGCTGGCCGGCTGCTCCCAGAGCCAGAACTCGATGCCCTGGTTGTCGGTGCAGTCCGCCGTGAAGCCGTACGGGTGGTTCTCGATCTCGCCCGCCTGGCCGCCCTGCTCGCGGACCCGCGTCAGGGCCGCTTCCAGGTTGTCCACCGCGAACATCAGCTTCCAGCCGACCTGGCGGCCCGGGCCGCCCCACAGGCCGCCCGGGCGGCCGTGGCCTTCGATGCCCCACGCTCCTTCGACCGAGCCCGGGGTGAACTGCCAGCCCAGCACCGCGCCGTAGAACGTCTTCGCGGGCTCGGCGTCCGGGACCTGGAACGTGAAGTACATCGATTCGCCCGGCTTCGGCTGCGGCTCGGGCTTCGCCACCGCCTGAGACACCAGCCAGCGCTGGCCGAACGGGTCGCGGAACGCACCGCCGCGGCCGTACGGCGAGTCGCTCACCGCGCGGATCAGCGTCGCGCCCAGTTCCAGCGCCCGCGTCACGCTGACGTCCGCGTCCGGCACCTCGACCCGCACCGACGCCCCACCCTCGGCCGCGACGTGCCCGATCTCCGGGTACTCCTCGGCGAGCATCAACACCGCGTCGCCGATGGCCAGCTCGGCGTGCCCGATGCGGCCGTCGTCCATCAGGATCGGCTCACCGCGCCGGGTCGCGCCGAAGACGTCGACGTAGAAGTCGAGCGCGGCGCGGGCGTCGGACACGGCCAGGTAGGGCGTCAGCGAACGTAGTTCGGCGTTCGAAACCGGTGTTTCGGTGGTGGTCATGTCGGCTCCGTTCAAGATCGCGCGACGCAGGTTGTCGCGCAGTTCGTCGGCGAAGTCCGGGTCGGGGTCGACCCGCTCGGAGGGCCGGCGGAGCGCGTCGAACGGCTCAGGCATCGCGACCCTCCTTCTCCTGGTAGACGCGCCGGAACGCGGCGCGGGCCCGCGTGAGCAACGCCTCGGTGGCGTGCACGCTGCGACCCAGGTGGCCGGCGACCTCGGGCACCCCGAGGCCGTCGACGTAGCGCAGGGTCAGCGCCGCTTGGTGGTGCGGCCCGAGGGATTCGAGCACCTGTCTCGCGCGCAGGGCGTCGAGCCGCTCGTCCCACGGGTCCTCGACGTCCGGTTCACTGTCGTGAACCAGCCGCAACCCGCGTTCCTCACGTTCTCTGCGCCGCCAGTGGTCGGCGAGCTTGTGCCGGGCGACGCCGATCAGCCACCCGGTGCTCACTGGAGGTGCGTACTCCTTGCGACAGGCGGCGACCGCCCCGAGGAACGTCTCGGACGTCAGTTCCTCGGCGAGCGTGCGGTCGCCGCACCGGGACAGCAGGTACCCGTAGACCTCCGGCAGCGCGGTCTCGTAGAGCCCGAGCAGCGCGAAGGCCGGGTCCGGTCGTACCCGAGGTTCCGTCACACCCTCATCGTCGCTCGGGAGCGCACTTTTCCGACGGGTGAATTTGCGACGGCCTCAGACCCGCGGGTCCGGCAGGCGCCGCGCGGTGATCGCGACGACCGCCGCCAGGACCGCCACCAGGCCGATGACCAGCGCGAACGCGTCACGCACGCCCATCGCGCCCGGTGCCGAGAGCGCCGCGTACAAGCTCCCGAGAACAGCCACGCCCAGTGCCAGTGACGTCTGCTGGGTCGTCGTCATCACGCCGGAGCCGACCCCGGCCAGGTCCGTCGGCACGTGGGACAGCACGATCCGGAACAAGGTCGTCATCGCCAGCGCGTTGCCGACACCGATCGCGACCATGGCCGGCGCCAGGTCGAGGATCGTCAGGTTCGGCCACTGCGCCAGCGACGTGCACAGCAGCGTCACCATGCCGACCGCCGTGATCAGGCCGCCGACCGCGACGACCTTCTGGCCGTAGCGCGTCACCAGCCGGCTGCTCAGCATCGACACGACGAAGTACACGACCGCCAGCGGCGTCAGCACGGCGCCCGCGCCCAGCGGCCCGAAGTGCAGGCCCTCCTGCAGCGTCATCGCGAACACGAACATGAACGCGCCGAACGCGCCGAAGAACGGGACGCCCACCGTCAGGCCGCGGCGGACACTCGGCAGGCGCATCACCGACGGCGGCAGCAGCGGCGTCCCGCCCCGCCGTTCCAGCCGCCGCTCGACGTGCACGAACGCCGCCGCGGCGAACGGCGAAAGCGCCAGCAGCACGATGGTCCACACCGGCCAGCCCAGCGCGCGGCCTTCCATCAGCGGCACCAGGAACGACAGCAGCGTCACGGCCAGCAGCGCCGTCCCGAGCCGGTCGACGCCCAGCGGGTTGTGCGCGCGGCTCTCCGGCAGCCGGCGCGCCAGCACCAGCACGACCAGCCCGATCGGGACGTTCACCAGGAAGATCGGCCGCCAGCCCGTGCCGAACAGGTTCGCCGCCACCAGCGCGCCGCCGGCGAGCTGGCCGACGACCGTCGAGAGGCCGCCCGTCGCGCCGAACAGGCCGAGCGCACGGGATCGCTCTTCGCCGGACGTCGTCGCCTGGATGATCGAGAGCACCTGCGGCAGCAGCAGGGCCGACGCCGCTCCCTGCGCCGCGCGGGCGATCACCAGCGTCGTCGCCGTCGGGGCGATTCCGCAGGCCAGGGACGTCAGGGTGAACAGCCAGAGGCCGGCGAGGAACAGCCGCCGCCTGCCGAACGAGTCGCCGAGGCGGCCGCCGACCACCAGCAGCACCGCGTACGCGATGCCGTAGGCGGCGACGACCAGCTCCAGCGTCGCCGTCGACGCGTGGAGATCGGCGTCGATCGTCGGGAGCGCGACGTTGACGATGAAGAAGTCGATGATCGGGAGTGCCGCCCCCAGCAGCACGGTGACCAGGCCGGCGGGGGTCAGTCCCGGCCGGGAGGGGACGCCGGTGGTGTTCGGCGCGAGTTCGGTCGTGGTCATGAGTACTACGATCGACCTCGATTTAACCTGGTACCAGTTGTTGTTTATCCGGGTACTGTCAGTACCTGGTACCAGGTTCGAGCGCGTGTCATCCTGGCACCATGACCGCCGCCGTCGAATCCGAACTCCGCCGCCAGGAGCTGGCGAGGTTCCTGCGCAGCCGGCGTGAGCGGATCACGCCCGAGCAGGTCGGCCTGCCGCTCGTGGGCCGCCGCCGGACGCCGGGGCTGCGCCGCGAAGAGGTCGCACAGCTCGCCGGGGTCGGTGTCACCTGGTACACGTGGCTCGAGCAGGGCCGCGACATCAACGCGTCCGAGCAGGTGCTGCTGGCGATCGCGCGCACGCTGCGCCTCGACCCGCACGAGCACACCCACCTCTTCCGGCTGGCCGGCGCCCCGGAGCCGGACGGCGAGAAGGACTGCCAGGTCCTCTCGCCGCAGCTGGAGCTGATGCTGAAGAAGCTCGAGCCGTACCCGGTCGCGGTGCGCAACGCCCGCTGTGACCTGCTGGGCTACAACCGCGGCTACAGCTGGCTGATGGGCGACGTCGACGCGATCCCGTTCGAGGACCGCAACACCCTCGTCCAGTGCCTGCTCAACCCGGAGTGGCGCAGGCGGATGCTGGACTGGGACACGAACATCCCGCGCGTCATCGCGTCGTTCCGCGCGGCGATGGCCGAGCACGTCGCCGAGCCGGCGTGGAAGCAGCTGGTCAAGCGGCTGAAGGCGGAGTCGCCGCTGTTCGCCGAGCTCTGGCCGCACCACGACGTCAACTCCGAGCCGATCCGCACGAAGCGGTACCTGCACCCCGAGGCCGGGTTGCTGTGCTTCAACTTCACCTACCTCTACTACGGCCGCCGCTCGGAGATCACCGTGTCGACCTACACCCCGGCCGACGAGGAGACGGCGTCCAAGCTGCCGCTCATGTTCGGCTGACTACGGCGCCGGACGTACGCGGAGAGTCGCTTCAGGACGGACGCGCCGCGGCCGGGCGACCGGTAGTTTTCGCAGCATGAGATGGCCGCCGCAGACACGCGTGTCCCCGTGGGTGGGGCGCGTCGTGCGCACGGTCGTCGTCACCGGCTTCGTGCTCGGCGCGACCAGTGGCGCGTCGCGGTGGCAGCCCGGGGGACCGCAGATGACGCCGGCCGCCGGCGCCTGGCTCGTCGCCACCACGCTGACGCTGCTGCTCGTCCACCGCTTCCCGCTGACGCTCTTCCTGGTCACGACGGCGTCCGCGTTCGGCTACTACGCCTCGGGGTTCCCCGGCGGGCCCGTCATCATCGTGCCGACGATCGCCCTGTTCGTGCTCACCCGGCAGCGCGGCCCGCTCGTCGCCGGGATCACCGGCGCCAGTGCGCTGGCCGCGCTCTACCTGGGACACATCGTCACGTCGGGGTCGTTCGCGCTGGAGTTCGGCGCCGGGTTCCTCGTCGTCTGGCTGACGGCGGTGGTCGGGATCGGCACGGCCGTGCGCTACCAGCTCGACGCGCTCGCCGCCCGGCGCGAGCAGGCCGACGAGCACCGCCACCGGCTCGCCGAACAGGAACGGCTGCGGATCGCCCGCGAGGTGCACGACGTCGTCGCGCACAGCCTCGCCATGATCAACGTCCAGGCCGGCGTCGCCGCGCACGTCGCCGACCGGCGGCCCGAGCAGGCGAAGGAGGCGCTGCTCAACATCAAGGAGGCCAGCGCGTCCGCCCTCAAGGACCTGCGCGCGACCCTGGCCGTGCTGCGGTCCGGGGAGGACAAGGCGCCCGCGCCGAGCCTCGCCCAGGCCGCCGAGCTGCTGGCCCACGCGCGTGATGCGGGGCTGACCGTCGACGTCCAAGGCGAGCCGGGCGAGCTCCCGGCACCGGTCGACGCCGCCGGGTACCGGATCCTGCAGGAGTCGCTGACCAACGTGGTGCGGCATGCCGACCAGGCGACCCACGTCGACGTCCGGTTCGAGCGCCGGCCGGGTGCCTTCACGCTGCGGGTGCGCGACGACGGCCGCGGCGCCGCCCAGCCGACGCCGGGCCACGGCCTGCGCGGCATGTCGGAACGCGCCGCGGCGCTCGGCGGGCGCTTCACGGCCCAGCCGGCCGGAACCGGCTTCGAAGTGTTCGTCGAACTGCCGATCGAGGGAGAAGCATGATCCGCGTCCTGCTGGCCGACGACCAGGTGCTGGTCCGCGCCGGGTTCCGGGTGCTGCTGGAGACCGAGGACGGTTTCGACGTCTGCGGCGAGGCGGGTGACGGCGAGCAGGCCGTCGCGCTCGCCGTCGAGCACAAACCCGACATCGTCGTGATGGACATCCGGATGCCCGGTGTCGACGGCCTCGAAGCCACTCGCCGGATCTCCGCGAACCCCGAGCTGGCCGCGACGAAGGTGCTGGTACTGACCACTTTCGACATCGACGAGTACGTCTACGAGGCGCTGCGCGCGGGCGCCAGCGGGTTCCTCCTCAAGGACACCGAGCCGGTCGAGCTGCTGCGCGCGCTGCGGGTCGTCGCCAGCGGGGAGGCCCTGCTGGCGCCGACGGTGACGCGCCGGCTGATCCAGGAGTTCGTCGGCCGCCCGGAGAACCGGCGGATCGACACCAGCGCCGTCCGGGAGATCACCGATCGCGAACGCGAGGTGCTCGGCCTGGTCGCGGGCGGCATGTCGAACGACGAGATCGCCGCCCACCTGGTGATTTCGACGGCGACCGCGCGCACCCACGTCAGCCGCATCATGACGAAGATCGGCGCCCGCGACCGCGCCCAGCTGGTCGTGCTCGCCTACGAGTCCGGGCTGGTCACTCCACGTCGGCCGTGACGCGGGAGCGGCGCAGCGCGACGAAGACGTTCAGCAGGAAGACCAGCAGCAGCAAGCTCACCGACAGCCAGAAGCCGAGCCGCAGCTCGACGGCGGCGACGGCCTCGTCCTCGGCGTTGGTGCCCTGTCCCGAAGACAGCGACGAGACGGTGGCCGAGATCAGGCGCGCGTTGTCGGTGAGGTTCCCCAGCGCGAACACCTCGGTCACCACGAGCAGCACGGCGCCCGCCCCGGACACGACGACCGCCGTCAACGCCCGGGCCTTCGGGGTCCGCAGCAACGCCGTCCCCAGCCCGAGGACCAGCAGCACCCCGGCGACGATGGCCAGGACCTGGACCAGAGCGGGCATGTCGAACTTGTCCGCCACGGCCGTTCGCTGCGCCGGGGTCAGGCCGAGGCCGTCGACACCGGTGATCTTCTGCTGGCCGGTGACCAGGTCGGCGCCGGAGTAGCTGACCTCGGTCCGGGTGCCGTCCGGCGTGTCGCAGGACGCGGCCAGGCACGGCAGGAAGAGGAAGAGCAGCAGGGCGAGCAGGAAACCGGCCGGCGTGATCCGGCGCGTCACGAGCTGGGGCACGCGGTCGACCCAACCACAGATCAGCCGCGCCGGACCCGTCGCACCACGCGGAACGCCCGCACCAGGAACACGACGGCGAGGACGGCGACCAGGCAGATCCAGATCACGGCGCCTCCTTCCCGGCCGATGCTCTGCTCAGTAGGCGTCCGGGGGTGGGACGACGTTCACCGACACGGCGGACGTCACACCTTCGGGCTAACGACCGCCCGATGTCCGGTTACCCGCTGGGAGTCTCCACAAAGGCCGCTTCTTCCGCTACGTTGCGGATCAACCACAAACCGCAATCTCGCAGGTCGGCCCTCCGTGCCAGACTGATGCCCCGAACGGTGGATGGGGGTCGAACATGAGCTGGCAGGAAGATCTGCGCCGACTCGACGCGGACCTGGCAGCCGGGCGGATCGAGCCGTCCGCGCACCGCAAGCAGCGTGACGAGCTCCTCGCCGCCGCCTCCGGCGCCACCGTGCCGTCACCGGTGCCTTCGCCGTTGCGCCGGCCGACGGAACGCACCTGGCAGAGCGCGAATCCCGGGTTCGGCAGGCTCTCCGAGCCGACCTCGGAGCCGCGTCCGGTGCCGAAGCCGCCGACGCCCGCCGAACGGCCGTGGATGCGCACCCAGCAGCCGGGCGCGAAGACGCACCCGCCGATCCCGGCGCTGCCGGACCACATGACCACCGCGCCGAGCCCGGCCGACATCACCCCGACCCGCTACCTGCGCGTCGACGGGCCGAGCGCGCACCACACCACACCGAGCCGGTTCCCGCCCGTCGTGTCGGAGGGCTCGGCGCCACCGCTGGATCCTCCGGAACCGGACGCCCGCGGCAAACACCGGTGGGAGCACCTGGGAGCCGACGACGCCGAGGGGTCGTCGCGCCGGCCGACCTGGCTCTTCCTGACCCTCGGTGTCGTGCTGGTGCTCGCCCTGATCGTCGGCGGTACCTACTGGCTGGGCACCCGGTCCGACGAACCCTCCGAAGCCGCGCTGCCACCGACGACGCCGCCGCCGGTGCCGTCGTTGACGTTGCCGTCGGCGACGAACGGCGCGATCGATCCCTCCGTCTCGCTCGAGCAGCGGTTGCCCGCACTGCCCGGCAAGCCGAACGCCGACAACTCGACGATGTCGATCGACAAGGCGCTCGAGGCGAAGGTGATCACCGAGGCCGACGCGGCGCAGATCCGGAACAACAACGCCAAGGAGATCATCTTCCGGGCGTCGTCCGACACCGGGAAGCCCCGTGACGGCAACCTGATGATGGCGATCCCGACGTTGTCGGTCTTCGACGCGAAACACCTCGCGGCGGGCCTGCGGCAGAACCTCTCCGGCGCGAAGCTGGCCGCGACCCGGCTCGGGCCCACGGAGGACGACCTGATGTACACCCAGCGCGGGAACGACAACTGGGTCGGCATCCTCTGGTACTCCTCGGGAGCGGTGGTCGTCGGCATCGGCGTGTCCCAGGCGGGCACCGCCGATTCGACCGGTCTGCGGTCCCGGCTCAAGGCGATCCAGGAGAGCGTCGTGGCCGTTCTGCCGCCCGGCTGAGCGGTTGCTTGCGAAGGTCAGGTGACAATCCGACCCGCGGGGCGGCCGGGCACCTCAGAAGTGCACAATGTGCATGTCAGTTGAACAGGCGAGGCCGTGTCGGTCGGCTCGTGGCCGATCGATCAGACTGGAAAAAGGGGGCTCCTGGTGTCCTGGCAGGAGGAGCTGCGTCGGCTGGACGAGGAGCTCGCGGCGGGACAGCTGTCCGCCGACGAGTATCGGACCCGACGTGACCAGGTGCTTTCGTCAGCGGTGGGCGTGCAGGACCCGCAACCGCAGCAACCGCCGTCACCCGGCGCCGACGAGACGCAGGTGATCGCGCCGGTCAGCCCGCCCGGCGGGATCCCGCAGCCGCACCAGCAGCAGCCGGGTGACGCCGAGCGCACGCAGGCCGTTTCGTGGCAGGCACAGCAGCCCCACGCCGGCGCGACCGCGTTCGTGCCGCCGGCGCAGCCGTTCTCACCGCCCGGCGGGTTCGCGTCGCCGCCGCAGCCGGTCGACGACAACCCGGAGCGCACCCAGGTTGTGCGCAACACCGGGGAGTACCAGCCGAACTACCAGGGCTACTCGCAGCAGCCCCCGCCCCCGCAGGCCGGCTGGAACCAGGTGCCGCCCGGCGCCGCCGCGCCGCCGTGGGGTGCCGACGACGCCACACCGCAGCACGACGCGAACTGGATGCGCCAGGGACCCGAGTCCTACTTCGAGACCAAGAAGAGCTCTGGCAAGAAAAAGGGCATCACCATCGTCGCGGCGGTGCTGGTGGTCCTGCTCGCCGGCTTCGCGATCTGGTGGTTCGGCCTGCGCGGCGACTCGAACAACAACGTCGCGGACCCGACGTCGTCCGGCAGCCCCACGTCGGCGGCGCCGAGCACCACGCCGCCCCCGCCGAGCGTCGCGCCCACCCGCGTGCCGCCGATGCCGGGCAAGGCCAGCTCCAAGAACGGCACGATGAGTATCGACGAGGCCGTGCAGAACGAGTTCCTGGTCGCCGCCGAGGCCACCGCGGTCAAGGCCGCCGGCTCCGCGTACATAACGTGTCAGGCGTCGACGAACTCCCCGTTCGACTACACGGTGCTGCTCGTCAACACCCCGAGCGTCGCGGACGCCAACCGGCTGGCGCAGTCCCTGCAGAAGCCCGCCGGCAGCACCGGTCTCCAGCCGGTCGCCGACCACTCCGGGCTCCCGCAGTCGGTCTCGGTCTTCAAGGCGGTCCAATCCGACCACACGACCTACCGCGCGGTGTACGTCTCGGGTGTCGCCGTGGTGCGCGTCGACGTCAACCAGGCCCCGGCCACCGACACGGCCGTGACCAAGGAGTTCGAGGGCGTCATGAAGGCGATGCTGGAGAACGTTCCGAACTCGTGACCGGAGCCCAGGTGACCACGCCACTCCGGTCCCGGGTCGACCAGGACGAGTACGGCTGCACGGTGTTGTCCACCGGCGTCTCCGACTACGCGGACGGCGCCGAGGATCTGGTCACCGCCCTGCTGGAAAACGCGCAGGACCGCGGGTCGCTCAGTGACGAGCTGACCCTCGCCGCGCGGACCTGGCCCGAGCGCTACCACCTCGACCACGGCCGCGCGAACGTGCTGCGGACGCTGCGGCTGCCGCCCGAAGCGGCGGTGCTGGAGATCGGCTGCGGCACCGGCGCGGTGACGAGCTACCTCGCCGAACGCTGCCGGTCCGTGGACGCCGTCGAGCCGGTGGCGAGCCGTGCGCGCGGGGCGCGGGCCCGCACCCGCGACCTCGGTGACGTCGAGGTCTTCGTCGGCGGGATCGACGACGTCCCGGCGGTCGAGGCGTACGACGTCGTGGTCGTCATCGGCGTGCTCGAGTACGTCGGTGCCGGCGGTGACGAAGACGAGGTCTACACCGGCTTCCTGCGTGCCGCGCACGCCCGGCTGCGCCCGGGCGGGACGCTGGTGCTCGCGATCGAAAACCAGCTGGGCGTCAAGTACCTCTGCGGTGCCGCGGAAGACCACACCGGGATCCCGTGGGACGGCGTCACCGGGTACCCGGCGGGCGGGGTCGCCCGGACGTTCTCCCGCAAGCGGCTCCTCGGTCTGGTGGGCAGCGCCGGGTTCGCCGGGACGACCGTGCTCGGCGCCTTCCCGGACTACAAGCTCACGCGGGCCCTGCTTTCCGACGAACTGCTCGCGACGCGGCCGCGGCTGGCCGCCCAGCTCCCCAGCTTCCCCAGCCCGGACTGGGCGGGCGCGGGGGAACGCGTGGCGGACGAGCACCGCGTGTGGACCGAGCTGGTCGACGCCGGCCTGGCCGCGCACCACAGCAACTCGTTCCTCGTGCTGGCCGCGAAAGACGGCGACCAGCGGCTGTGGCCGGACGGCGTGCTGGCGTCGTTCTTCAGCACCGACCGCGCCGCCGACTTCTGCACCCAGTCCGTTGTGGAGCGTGAAGGCGACACCCTGCGCGTGCGCCGGGCGCCGCTGGCCGCGCACCCCGCGCCGGCACACGGCGTCCGCATCGTGTCCACTGTGGACGACGTCGTCGACGCGCCGACCCTGCTCGGGCTCGCGCGGAAACACCCCGAGCGGCTGACCGAGCTGCTCGGGCGCTGGCGTGCTCTCGTGGTCGCCCGCGCCGGGGAGTTCGGCCCGCGGCTGTGGGACCTGACGCCGCAGAACGTCCTCGTGACGACGTCCGGGCTCGTCCCGATCGACCTCGAATGGCACGTCGACGGCTGCACGGCGGACGACGTCGTGCACCGCGGAGTGCTGATCACCGCCGACGAACTCGCTCGCGGTGGCCACCCGGTGGGGCCGACCGTCGCCGACGTCGTGCGCGACCTGTGCGGCAGGCTGGGCGTCGAGGAAGCGGCGGTGCTGCGGGGCGTGACGGCGGAGGCCCGTTTCCAAGCCGTCCGCCAGGCGGGCCGCAGTGACCCCGAATACCTGGCCGAGCGGACCGCCGAGCTGGAGCGGGCCTGGACGGTCCGGCTGGCCGAACCGTCCCAGGGCTGACGGCCCTCAGGCCCGCATCGACTCCGGCAGCATCCGCCGCATCGCGCGCCGGGTCGGCTCCTCGAAGAAGCGGTGCAGGACGTGGGCGATCAGCACCGTCAGGGCGAGGAAGCCGAGCACGATCAGCCGGTACTCCCAGCTCGTCGGCATGTCCGTGATGTGCAGCTTGGTCTGGATGACGTGCCGCATCACGTCGATGCAGAGCCAGTGCACGAGGTACAGCGCGAACGAGATCTTCCCGCCCCAGATCAGGAGCTTCGTCCGGAGCAGCCACGCCATCGGTTCCCGGGTGCTGATGGCCAGCGAGCCGATCAGCAGCAGGAACAACGGCACCACGATCACCGTCTCGGCCGAGCCCCACATCAGGTGCCCGTTGATGCGCCAGTCGAGTCCCATGTTGTAGCGGCGGAACGGGTCGAAGTGCTGCACCAGGAAGATCACCGCGACGATCACCACGAAGACCACCGTCGGGCGCAGGAACCACGGCAGCCGCGCGGCGCGGCCGCAGCGCATCACGATCAGCGCCGTGAACGCGCCGCCGAAGAACTCCGTCAGGACGCGCAGCGGGATCATCCCCGGCACCAGCGCGTTGTGGAACAGCAGCAGGTCGCTGCCGTCCTCCATGGTCACCCCGATCGCGACGACCGGGAACACCGAGACCAGCGCGCACAGGATCAGCGAGCGCAGGCGCACGGTCTGCAGCATCTTCGCGAGCACCGCGATCGCGACGCTGAAGACCAGGTACGCCAGCCACTCCGCGCTCAGCGACCAGTCCACCGGGTTCCACTGGTCCGGTTCGATGAACCAGCCCTGGATCAGGAGCACGTGCTCGAGGAACCGGGCCGGGCTGGCCGCGGCCTGGATGCTCGCGTCGGCGTTGGCCTGCAGCGAGTACGCGCGGTACAGCGCCCAGCCCAGCAGCACCAGAAACATCACCGGCCAGATCCGGCTCAGCCGCAGCCAGAGGAACCCGAGCGCCTTGCGCGGGGTCCACGGCTCGGTCATCCGGTCGAGGTGGGTGTAGGTCATGATGAAGCCGCTGAGCACGAAGAACAGGTCCACGCCGAGGTGCCCGGCGTCGAACAGGGGCGCCAGCCGGCCGAGGAACGGGAACGACGAAACCAGCTCCGGGCGGAAGTGGAACGCCAGCACCCACAGCGCCGCCAGGGCGCGGACGCCGGTCAGCTGCGGGATGAACGACGGCAGCGGCCCGCTTTCCCGGGTTTCCGCGGCCGCCGGCTTGGCGGGTGCCTCCGGCGGGCGGTGCCCGGGCGTGATCGCCGGGAGCACGTCCGTGGTCTCGGTGCTGTCCATGTCCTACCGTTTCGCGTTCGTCGCGGCCCAGGCGCGCTGGGGATCGAGGTCGACCGGCCGGGCCGGCGGGTCGGGCACCACGCGGGACAGCAGGACCTGCTGCACCAGTTCCGTGCGGTCGCCCCGGTCGGCCACCCCGAGCCAGAAGCCGTGGTGTTCCAGGCCTTCCGACCACGGGTCTTCCGGCCAGCCGCCGAGCTCCTCGAGCACGGTCCGCCGCACCAGGTAGCCACTCCCGAGGTAGGGCAGCCGCGCCAGCCGCCGCGCCTCCGGGGGAAGTGCGCCGACGAGCCCCAGCTGGGCGTCCGCGACCGGGCAGTGGGCCAGGTCCGCGCCCGCCCGCACCGCGGTGAGCAGGCGTGCCACGAGGTGGGGGGAGCATCGCATACCGGCGTCGAGCACCAGCAGCAGGTCGGCCCGTGACCCGGCCAGGAGCCGGTTGTACGCGTGGCCGGCGCCGCGGGGGACCGGGTGGTGGAGCACGTCGTAGGGCTTCGGGCCGGCGGGCTCGACGGTGCCGTCTTCGCAGACGAACACCCCCGCGGGCACCGTCGTCCCGCGGGCGAGGTCGTCGACCAGCGCGGCGACCCCGGGGTCGCCGATCCGCCGCACGATCAGCGCGTCCACGTCGTCCGCCCGCGGGCCGCCGCTCGGCGCGAGCGGCAGCGCGGCCGGGGGGCGGACCACGCGGTCCGTGCGCCGCGCGGTTTCCGTGCGTTCCACGGTGAGCCGGGCGGCGAGCCGCCGGTCGGCCCCGGGGTCGGCGCCGAGGGACTCCGCACCGCGGAACCGGGGGTCCCAGCTCGGGGTGTCGACGGCCAGCGGCCCGTCGGCCGGGACGGCGACGGCGGCCGTTGTCCGCACCGGGCGGTCGGAGCGGGCCGGCGCCGGGTGCCGCTCCGCCAGCTCGGCCGCCAGGTCCACCAGCGCGTGGGCCGACGGGGTCATGTCCAGCTCTTCGCGGACGAAGCGGTAGGCCTCGGCGCGGATCGAGCGTTCGAGCTCGCCGTCGCGCAGCATCGCCGCGGTGGCCGCGCCGACAACGGTCTCCCGGGCCACCAGCAGGTGCTGCCCGGCGGTGAACGGCGCGAGGTCGCGGCTGGGCTCGGTGACCACGACGCAGCCGTTGCAGGCCGCTTCCAGCACCCGCACCCATTCGAGGGCCTTCGAGGCTTCGCGGTGCAGGTTCAGCAGCACGCGGCTGCGGGCCAGGTGCTCGTGCTTCGCCCGGCCCATCAGGAAGTCCGGGCGCGGCTTCACCATCGGTTCGTGCGGCGGGGTGAGCAGCCGCACCTCGAGACCGTCGAGGTCGCGGGCGGCCCGGGCCAGCAACGCCGAGCGCCGGTGCTCGGCCGTGCCCAGGTACGTGACGTCGATGTCACGCGGGCTGTCGAGGTCACCGCCCCACCGGTCCCACAGCGGGGTGTAGCCGAGCTGGAACCGGCGGACGTCGTGGCCGCGCCGCACCAGCTCGTCGGTGGAGTCGGCGTTGATGTCCACCACGCCGCCGAACCGCGGCAGCAGGCCGGCGCTCGTGTCGAAGGTGCGCGTGCCGGGGTGCTCGACGCAGAACGCGATGGTCCGGCGCAGCTGGTCCGGGCGCGGGCGCTGCTTCTCGGGCAGCACCACCAGGTACTCGTGCGGGACGACGACGAACACCGTGTCGTCGTCGTCCTCGGGCAGCGGCCCGGTGTGCGTCTCGGCCCGGCCGCCCACCGAACGCACCGCGTCGGCGACGACCTCGAAGAGCTCCTCCATGAAGGCGCTGCCACCCGGCGCGGACGCCAGCACCAGTCGGGGTGCGGCCACCGTCAGCGGGTCTTACGGCGGACGGTGCGCAGGGGCGCGGTGACCTTCCAGCTGAGGGTCTGGCGGTGCGCGTCGAGCTCCTGCGAGAGGTCGGCGACCTGGCGGCGCAGCTGCTCCGCCTCCCGGTGGTCGTGCTCGACGACCTCGGGCAGGTCGGCGCCGTGCAGGGCGAGCTCGGCCTGCAGCAGGTCCATCCGCAGCTGGTCGCGCTCGGTGCGGGTGCGTTCCAGCTCCTGGCGGGCGAGGTCGCGGTCGCGGCGCAGGGCGTCCAGCTCGACGCGGGCCTCCGAGGCCTCGTCGACCTGACGGCGCAGGTCGTCGTTGGCGCGGGCGTCCTCGACGAGCCGCTCCTGCACGCGAAGGGCTTCGCGCAGGTCCGCGTCGGCGCCGCGGAGCCGGCCCAGTAGCCGCTCGCGCTCGGCCATCAGCACCGAGCGCTCGGCCCGCAGCTGCAGCAGCTCGGCCCGCACCGACGCCGGAACGGCGTACTCGACCGGCTCGCCCGGTTCGTCGTCGCGCGGGGCCGGGTTCTTCGGGCCTTCTTCGGAGCTCATGCGTCCCGTTCCTCGGTACCGGTGCCTCGGGCGAGGCCTTTCAGGATGGTGGAGAACTCCTGCCCGTAGTGCGTGGAGTCCAGGAAGGCGCCGACGCCGGCCAGCGCCCGCTCGGCGATCCGCTCGCGGGCCGCGGGCGGGGTGTCCAGGGCCCGCAGCAGCCCGACCGTGAGGGCGCTGAGGTCGTTGGGCACGAACAGCCAGCCGCTCTCGCTGTCGCTGATGATCTCGCGGGTGCCGAACACGTCGGCGGCGACGACCGGCACCCGGAACGCCATCGCTTCGAGGATCGAGCGCGGCAGCGACTCGATGTCCGAGCTGTTGACGAACAAGTCCGCCGCGCGCAGCCACCGCAGCGGGTCGCGGACGATCGGCACCAGGCTGACCGAGCCGGTCAGCCCGGCCGCCTCGACGTAGTCCTCGAGGGCGTCGCAGTACGGCGACTCGTGCATCCCGACGATCACCAGGTGGGCGTCCGGGTGCGTCGAGCGCACCTGCTCGAAGGCCAGCAGCAGCGGGGCGTGGCCCTTGCGCGGCTCGCTGACGCCGATGTTGAGCAGCACGGTCGCGTCTTCCGGCAGGCCCAGCTCGCGCCGGACCGCTTCCTTCGAGTCGTACTGCGCCTGCTTGACCGGGACGAGGTCGATGCCGTACCGGACGGTGACGCACCGCCGCGACCGCGACCGCGGCAGGAACATCTCGCGCGTGGCGTCGGCGACGAACACGAGCTGGTCCGCGTCCGCCAGGCAGTGCTCCCAGCGCTCCCGCACCAGCGGGTCGAGGCCGTCCATGCCCCAGTTCAGGTAGGCGAAGTCCTCGAGGCTGAAGCTCTCGTGGATCACCCACGCCACCGGCAGCCCCGCGCGCATCGCCGCGTCGACCCCGGCGAACATGCCGAGCGTGTTCACCAGCACGACCCCGGCGCCGGTCGCGGTGGCCAGCATGGCCAGCTCCCCGACGTAGGCGGCGTACTGCACCGCGTCCTGGACCCGGTGGTGGCCGGTGACGTGCACGGTGACGCCCAGGTCCTCCAGCTCCGCGCGCAGCGGGCCGTCCTCGGGCGAGACCAGGGTGACCTTGTGGCCGTGCGGGCCCGACAGGTGGCGCAGCAGCTCGCTGAGCCAGAACTGGCCGCCGCCGACACGCAGGCTGTGCGTGACGACCAGGACGTGGTCGGTGTCCACGGCGGCCTTGACCCGGGCCAGCAGCTCGTCGGTGAACGCCGACGCGCGGGCGGCGGCTTCGGCGTCGCGCCGGTCGGCCGGGCGCCGCCGCAACGTCGCGTACCGGGTCGGCGAGCTCCACTCGCGGCCGTCGCGGGTCCAGGCCCGCACCCGGAAGGTGATCTTCCGCCGGTCGCCCGGCGCCATCGGCAGGGGCACGCGGGCTTCGTAGCCGCTCAGCCCGGCCTGCCGGATCGAGCCGGGCAGCGCGCTGGTGACGTCCGGCCGAGGCAGCATCAGCCGGGCGCGCTGCGGCGCGGCGCCGTCGATCTCCACCTCGATCCGGCTGGGCAGCTTGCCGTCGAGCAGCAGCCAGCCCGAAACGACCATGAGGTCACCGGTGAGCTCGGCGTCCACGGCCGGGAAGTCGATCTCGCCCAGCGGCGACGGCTCCCGGAAGGTGCTCTCCGGCCAGACCGCGGTGCGGCCGAGCTCGGTGCCGTCGGGCGCGGTGATCGTCACCTCCGCGCCGACCGGCTGGTCCACCTCGGCCTCCGCCCGCCACACCCAGGTCGGCCAGTCCGGCGGCACCCCGGGCACGGCGGTGGTGCCGCGCTCCCAGTGCACCCTGGCGACCTGCCCGCCGAGCCGGACGGTGCTGCCGTCCGGGCCGGTCGGGGAGACGAGCCAGCCGCCGACCGAGATCCGGTCGGCCGTGACCGAGGCACTGCCGGCGTCCACACCGGCGAGCCACGGCAGCTCCCGCACGATCATCCGATTCCTTCGTTTCTGCGCTGTGACGCGCTCATCGCCTGGGGTGTTTCGCGAGCTGCTCGCTCAGCGTCTTCACCACGGCCGGGGCCAGGATAGGGCTTTGCCCGCCGATGAGGTTGCGTTCCGCGATTTCGAGGACGATCACGTCGCTGCCGGCGAGCTTCGCGGCGGCCGCGTCCGTGTCCTGCTGGACGTAGTCCGAGTGCATGATCGTCATGTCGGTGAACGTGGCGGCGAGGTACATGTTGGCGAAACCGGTGAACGAGTCGCCGATCATCGCGACCTTGTCGGGGACGGTGCCGACGGTCGCGCCGCCGTGCAGCTCGATCGGCACGGTGTTCGGTTGGCCGAAGAACGTGCGGGTCCGGTCGGCGCCGCCGTCCGGGGCCAGGCTCTCCAGCTCGGCGGGCTCGCTGCCGGTGCGCCCGATCAGCGGCGGCAGGTCGGTCTGCTTGTCGAACTTCTCCTTGGGCGCGGTCCGCCAGGTGCTCGTCACGCCGGGCCGCAGGTCTTCGGCCAGGGCCCGGACCATCGTCAGGCCGCCGTGGAACTGCCAGTGCGTGTCCTGCTTGAAGTAGATCGGCGAACCCTGCCGCTGCGACTCGGCGAGCAGCGGCTGCCGCAGGTCCAGGTAGCCGACGTCGGTGTTCAGCCGCTGCCACATCGTCCGGGCGGCGACCGGCGCGCAGTCCTTCCCGGCGTACTGGTCCGGCAGGAACTGCGGGAAGATGTCCGACTTGTCCGGCGGCACGATCAGCACCAGCCGCCGCCCCGACGCCTCGACGGCCTTGCGGAACCCGATCAGCTCGTCGATCACGGTCGCGGCCGGGATCATCGGGTTGCACTTGGCGTACAGGTCGTTGCCCAGGTACAGCCAGCCGTCGCGGCCTTCGACCACCGGCGGGTAGTTGCTGTTCGTCTGGCCTTGGGACTGGCCGGTTTCCGGGAGGGCGGGCGGCTGGCCGGTCACCGGTCCGACGCCGGGTTGGGCCGGTTTCGCGCCGAGCGCGGGCGGCTCGCCGAAGACGCCGCGGCTGATCCCGTCCTCGGCCTGCACCGCGGCCTGGCGGCCGGGCAGCCAGTCGGTGGCCCACTGACTGAGCCCGGCGAAGAAGCCCCAGCCCTCGGACAGGCTCGGGAAGTCGTGGAGCTGGTGGTTTTCGAACTCCGCGGGACGGCCGAACAGGCCGAGCGACACCACCGGCGTCAGGAAGAAGGCGACCGCGCAGATCAGGGCGGCCCGCTGGCGGCCGTGGCGCGGGCGGTACATCGAGTGGTCCCGGGGCAGCCAGGCCTCGTGGACCGTGAGGGGCTGGGGCGGTTTCTCCGGCTTCTCCGGTTTCCCGTCCCTCAAGTGCACCGACACCCGTTCACCATAGCCGACCCCCGGTTGGCCGACCCCTCACCACCGCGGCCGGCGGCTGTCACCCGTCAAGCCCCCGAAAACTGTCGTACATATGTTCTAAAATGGGCGTTGTACAGGGGAGATGCCGCCCGCGACCGCGGGCGGTGTGATGGAGGAAGGCAGGGCCATGGCCTACATCACCCTGCCCACGTTCGTGGGCTACAGCGCCAGCACCGGACCGTCGCGGTCGTCGTTCGTCCGGCGGCAGCGCCGGTTGTACGAGGACCCGGCGCGGGCCGCGTTCAACTACTACCGGCGGGCGGCCAACGCCGTGCGCTCCGGACGGGCGGCGAACCAGGACGAAGTGGCGCTCCGGGCGCTCGTCAACGCGGCGGACGAAAGGACGAAACCGCACTACAGCGCCATCGCCGAAGGCTGGCTGCGCTACCTCGGCCGCAAGTCGCCGCGGCTGGTCGAGGTCGGCCGCGGCCGGTGCCGGCTCGGCGACCTCGAGATCGGCGTCAGCCCGCAGCTCGGCCTGCGCAAGAGCGACGGCCGCCGCTACGCGACCTGGCTCTACTTCAAGGAGGAGCCGCTGAGCAAGGCGTCGGCCCAGCTCGCGCTGTGGGTGCTGGAACAGGCGATGCCGGACATCCTCCCGGGCGGCGAGGCGCTGGTGATCGACGTCCGCCGCGCGAAGGAGTACCAGCTCTCGGCGCGTGACCGCGAACGGCTGCGGCCCTGGGCCCGCAGTGAGGCCTCGGCGTTCCTGACCCTCTGGGACGCCGCCTGAGACCGGGGAGGCGCCGGGCCCTCTCCCGGCGCCTCCTTGGTCGTCTTCTACCATCGCCCCCCGAGCGCTCAGGGGGGCGACGATGAGACTGATCGCTGGCAGGTACGCGATTTCGGCCGAGCTGGGCCGGGGCGGGATGGGCGTCGTCTGGCGCGGCGAGGACCAGTTCCTCGGGCGGCCGGTGGCCCTGAAGGAGCTGGCCACGCCGCCGGGCGCCTCGCCGGTGCACCTCGAGCGCGTCCTGCGCGAAGCCCGCACCGCGGGGCGGCTCAACCACCCCGGCGTCGTCACGGTGTACGACGTCGTCAGCGAGCACGGCGCCACGTTCATCGTGATGGAGCTGGTGGTCGCGCCGACGCTCGCCGACGTCGTCGGGCGTGAGGGGCCGCTGTCGGGCGATCGCGTCGCCGAGATCGGCCTGCAGGTGCTGAGCGCGCTGGAGAACGCGCACGCGGCCGGGATCGTGCACCGGGACGTCAAGCCCAGCAACATCATGGTGCTGCCCGGCGACCGGGTGAAGCTCGCCGACTTCGGCATCGCGCGGGCGATGGACGACCCGGGCCTGACCCAGACCGGTGGCGTCATGGGCTCACCCGGCTACATGCCGCCCGAGCTGTTCGCCGGGGCCGGCCCGTCACCCGCGTCCGACCTCTGGTCGCTCGGCGCGACCCTGTTCCACGCCGCCGAAGGCCGGGCGCCGTTCCAGCGGACGACGACGGCCGCGACGCTGCACGCGATCATGTACGACCGCCCGGTGCCGGAGCGCTGCCGCGGCCCCCTCGCCGACGCCGTACTCGGGCTGCTGACCCAGTCCACTTCGGACCGTCTCGACGCGGCCGGACTGCGGCCGCTGCTGGAAACCGCGCGCACCACGATCACCGACGCCCCGACGCGGGCCGTCGACCCGGGCGACCTTCCGACAATCGTCTTGGAGCCGGTGACGGCGAAGGTCGCCGCGCCGTCACCGACCACAGTGGACTGGGAGCGGCCGCGGAAGCGGCGCCTGCCGTGGGTGCTGTCGGGCGCCGCGGTGGTGGTGGTCGCCGCGCTGGCCGCGGTCTTCCTGCTCAAGCCGGACGCCACGACCCCGGTCGCCGCGGGTGCGCCGGGTCCCACGCCGACGTCTTCCACGAAGCCGGCGACCACCAAGCACAGCAGCAAGAAGCCCACGCCGTCGCCGAGCACGTCCCCGGGTTCCACCGCGCCGACGTCGACCGCGGGGAAACCGGATCCGGCCAAGGTGCCGCTGGTCCGCTTCCACCACCCGGACGGCGGGCACTTCAGCGGGACGAAGAAGGTCGGGCCGCCGGCCGGCTTCAAGCTGGAGGGCCTCTTCGGCGAGCTGGTCGCGACGGCCGAGCCCGGCACGCGGAAGCTGTTCGCCTGCAGGGTGAAGGACCAGAAGGACTGGTTCACCTCGCCCGACCAGAGCGGCAAGTGCGAGGGCCAGCAGCCGCTCGGCTTCCTCGGCTACATCTACGCCGACCCGCCGGGCTGGTCCGGTTCGCGGGCGCTCTACCGCTGCAACGCCGGGGCGAGCCACTTCGACTCGCTCGACGGCCGCTGCGAGGGCAAGACGAAGGAGTTCGTGCTGGGCTACGTCGTCGTCTGAGCCAGCAGGACGCCGGCCACCAGGTCCGGCCGCGTGACGAACGGGTGGTGCGGCACGTCCAGCTCGACGACGTCGGTCGCGCGTGCCGCGTGCTTCCGCTGCGTTTCGGGCCGGGTCGCGAGGTCGCCGGCGCAGAGGACGTACGTCGACGGGATCTCCCGCCAGGCCGCCGCCGTCGCCGGCTGGCCGAACACCGCCTCGTTCTGGGCGGTGAGCCGGGCGGCGGCTCCACCGTAGGTGGCGTCGTCGAAGTCCTGCGCGAACCGCGGCCGGACGAACTCCTCCCGGACGCTTGCCGTGCCGTCACCGTGGCTGACGTGCCACGGCGGTGGCTCGCCGGTGCCGAAGTCCGCGAGCGCCTCGCCGGCGTCGGGCAGGAACGACGTCACGTAGAAGAGGCGGTGCACCGCGGGGTGCCCGGCGGCGGCCTCGGAGATCACCATTCCGCCGTACGAGTGACCGACGAGCAGCGCAGGTTCGTCCGACGCGTCGAGCAGGGCGCGGACCGCCGCGGCGTCGTCGTGGAGGTCACCGCGCGGGTCGGCTTCGCAGCTCGGCAACACCGCCGCCGAGCTGCGCAAACCGTGCTCGGCGACGACGTCGGCCGTCGGTTGCCACCACCAGGCGCCGTCGCGGACGAAGGCCCCGTGGACGAAGATGATCCGCATGGTGACAACCTGACAGAACCCACCCGGTCGAGTGACACAGTTCGCGCGGAGCGGACGAGGACTGGACAAACCGGAGACCGAACACGAAGCTTTCGCGTGTTCTTTCGTGCCTGGCCAAGTCAGAGGTCGAAACAGTGAATGCAGCCTGGGAAGCCGTCTCCCGCGTCGCCGACGAGCCCGCCTGGTACTGGGTGTACGACAAGCTGGCGTTCTGGCCGAGCACGTACGCCCACGCCTGGCCCGGGTTCCGCGAGCCGGCGCCGTCGCGCACCTGGGACCTCTCGCCCGGCGACCTCGACCGCTCGTCGGCCGAGTTCCGCCTGGGCCCGTGGGCGGTCGACGAGCACCAGGTCGCGTCGGTCGCGCAGGCCGCGTTCCGCGAGGTCTGCGGCCCGGACGACTGGCTGTGGGCGCTGCACTGGCAGCACCAGTCCTACCGCGTCCGGCCGCACCTGATGACCGAAGGCGCCCGCTGGCCGGTGCCGGTGTTCCCGCGTGCGGACTACCACCTGTTCCTGGCCAGGGACTTCTCGTTCGGCACCCTCGGGCACCCGTGGGAGCGCACGCTCTGCGTGTTCGGCGAGCCGCTCGTGTCGGCGTTCGAGCGTCTCGGCGAAGGGGTGCTGAGCAACGTCCTGCGCCGCGACGGGAAGCCCTCCGCGCTGGCCCGCTGAGCCCGGCATCTGCGCTGGTTGATCTCTTGCTACCGTTCTCCGGGTGTTCGAATACCACGGCTGGGTGACCATCCAGGCGACCGCGAGCGGCGATGACGACGCGGCGCTCCTGGAGCGCCTGGTCGACCGCGTGCACCGCGCGATCCGCGATGCGGGCGACTTCGACCTGGTCGATCTCCGCTGGAGCGCGGGCATGCCGATGCTGCACTTCGGCGGCTTCGACAAGCACGGCGGCGAACTCGCCCCGGACCTGCTGGAGATGTTCACCAGGGTCGGCGAGCTGGCCGCGGGTTCGTACGGCCTGCTGTACGTCTGGGACGACCAGGACACCGAGCACGACAACGACTTCCGCGTCTACCGCATGGCCCGAGGCCAGGTGACGGAGCGCGAAGACCCGCACCTGACCCCGGTGGCCCCCACGGTCCTGGACGTCTACGAGCTGTAGCCGCATCGCAATCCGGGCTGAGTAGTACTGCTCAAGACATCCGTGGGCGATCGGCGAGACCGTGGTCACATGACCAAGTCCGGTTCGTCCGCAGCTTCCCCCACCACCACCGCGTTCTACGCGCAGGCCGCCCTCTCCTTCGGGCTCGCCCTCGTCGCGGTCACCGCCGGGATCGTGTATCTGCCCGTCAACGGCTGGGTTCGCGGGTTCCTCGCGCTCGGCATGCTCTACCTGGTCACCTCGGCGTTCACGCTCGCCAAGTGCGTGCGGGACAGACAGGAGGAGACGTCCGTGGTCTCCCGCGTCGACCAGGCCCGGCTCGACAAGCTGCTCGCCGAGCACGACCCCTTCAAAACCACCACTGGCTGAGGAAAGACGGCCACCAGCACGAACCAGCTCAGAAAGTGACGTCCGAGCACTGGTAGAACGCGTTGGCCGTGTCGGCGATGTCCCAGACGGCGAGAATCATGTGCCGTCCGCTCTTGCCGGACGGCAGCTTGCCGCTGTGCGACACCGTCGTGCCGGGTCGCTGCCCGTTGAACGGCACGGTCAGGAACGGCGTGGTGTCCAGCTGTGCCCGGGTGAGCGGCGCCGAGGGGTTCCAGCCGTTCTTGGTGACGAAGTAGCGGAACGACGTCGTCGCGTGCGCGGCCGTCAGGGTCCAGGTGAAGGTGTAGGTCGCGCCACTGGTCAGCTTGGTGGCCGGCCAGGTGCCACCGCGTTGGTCGTCGAGCTCGGCGAAGCGGGCGACACCGGCGGAGCAGAGTTTCCCGTCGGCGGGGCCGCCGCCGGGGAAGTTCTTCGGGCCTTCGGTGCTCTGCGGTTCGTACTGGATGGCCCCGCAGTTCGTCACGGCCCCGGTCTTGCACTTGTACGCCCGGCTGGGGGGCGTGGTGGTGTACCCGTGTCCCCAGGCGACGCCGGTGACCAGGAACGGAAGAGCGAGAGCGGCGACAACGGCGAGAACGAGCTTCTTGACCATGTGACTCCTCTCACAACAAGTACTCACCAGTGTGGAGAATTCACCTGAATGGTTCAGACCACTGTCCGGCCGAACTTCGCAACCGGTCAACTACGGCGATTGGTCCAGACAAGGGACCAAAAGACGCAAGGAGTGTCGCCCACCGGAACACGGCAGGGCCGGGCGCCTGGCAACGGCACCGTGGGGGTCCGGGGGCTCGGCCCCCGGGTGAAACGGCGAGAGGGCTGTATCGGCGCTTTCTGCCGATACAGCCCTCTCGCACTCGAGCGGATGACGGGATTCGAACCCGCGACCCTCACCTTGGCAAGGTGATGCGCTACCAGCTGCGCTACATCCGCGTACAGCG
>NZ_JBICSQ010000071.1:0-44853 GCF_043197175.1 Amycolatopsis sp. NPDC049252 | reverse complement strand
CCTAGATGGACGACTCGCGTACCGGGGCGGTCGGCTTGCGTGTCGGGAGGGTCGATAGGGCGGCGGCCGGGTCGGGCGGTGTGTCGTCCGGCTGGGTACGCGTGTCGTCCGGCTGGGTACGGGGGGCAGGGGTCAGGCGGAGTCTCGGACTACCAGGTCCGGGTCGAAGATCACTGACTCCGCGCGGAGTGCCGGGTTCGCCATGCGGTCCAGGACCATTCGCGCCATCGCCGCGCCCATGGCTTCGACCGGCTGGCGGATCGTCGTCAGGCGGGGGCGGCAGCTCAGGGCCACGCGGCTGTCGTCGAAGCCGATGACCGCGATGTCGTCCGGGACGCGGCGCCCCGCCTCCGCGAGCACCGACAGCGCGCCGTAGGCCATCAGATCATTGGCGACGAACACGCCGTCCAGCTCCGGCTCGGTCGCCAGCAGGCGTTCCATCGCCAGTTCGCCGCCGTGCTGGGTGAAGTCGCCCTCGGCGACCGCGACGTAGGCGTGGCCGTGGCGGGCCATCGCGTCGCGGAAACCCGCCAGCCGGTCGTGGCCCGCCGGGGTGCCGCCCGGGCCCGCGATCGTCGCGACCCGGCGGCAGCCGCGGGAGACGAGCCGGTCCGCCGCGAGCCGCGCGCCGTCCTGGTGGGCGACGTCGACGTAGCACACCGGCGCCGGGCGGGCGGGCCGCGCGAACAGCGCCGTCGGGACGCCCGCCTCGGTCAGCACCAGCGGCAACGGGTCCTGGTCCGGGGCGAGCGAGATCAGCAGCACCCCGCTGACCTGCTCCTGCCGCAGTTTCGCCACCAGCTTCGCGCGTTCCTCGTCGCTGTCGACGAGCATCAGCAGCGGGTGCCGGCCGTGCGGGCGCAGGTGCGCGACGACGCCCTCGACCACCCGGCCGAAGAACGGGTCGCCGAACACCCCGCCGGTGAACGCCTCCGCGTCGACGTGCCGCTCCGGCTCCGACACGACCAGCGCGATCCCACCGGTGTGCCGGCTGACCAGCGAGCGGGCCGCCCGGTTCGGCACGTACCCGGTGTCGGCGATGGCGCGTTCGACGGTCTCCCGCAGCTTCGGGTCGACGTTGCGCACGCTGTTGACCACGCGCGACACGGTCGCGCGTGAGACACCGGCGACCCGCGCGACGTCCTCGAGGGTCGGCGGCACCGAAGGAAACGTGGTCACCCGTTCTTTGTAGCACGCTGTGAGAGCGCTCTCCCAGTGTCTGGCGCCAACGTCGATGACAAATGTCATGAGCGCCCGGTGCGGGACGGCACTGCCCTCTCCGAGCCCGCGCGACGAACATTTCCGGGGCAAGCACTCCGATCCACACCCTGGGGAGAAACCCATGACCGTCCAGACCACCGCGCCGGCCTTCCGCCGCGTGCTCGCCCTCGTCGGCACCTACCTCGGCGTCAGCGTCCTGACGCTCGGCGTGATCGTCCTGTTCCGTGACGACCACACGATGGTGACCGACGCCGTCTGGGTGCGCGCCACGATCGTCGTCGGCAGCGCGCTCCTGACGCTCGCCTTCGCCCGCCGGGCGGCACGCGGCTCGAAGAGGGCGTTCCTGCGGCTGCGGATCGTCTCCGGCGTGATGCTGGTGGCGATCGCGGTCATCGTCGCGCTGCCAGGCGCGTTCCCGGTGTGGCTGCGGGTCGAGCAGGCGGTCTGCGGGCTGCTGCTGCTCGGCGTCGCCGTCCTGGTGAACGGCCGCGAGCTGCGGTCGCGGTTCGCGGCCCGCTGAGGCCGGGCGCGGTAGCGTGCCCGTGATGAACGATTCGACGGCACCCGCCGACGCGCAGCGGTGGGTGCGCGGCTGGCGGCGGCTGGTCCTCGACGCGGGCCTGCTCGCCTTCCCGATCGTCACCGTGCCCGGCGTGCTGGAGCACTCGAGCGGCGCGGCCGCGGTGGCCGGCTGCGTGATCGTGGCCGCCTTCGCCGTCGCCTACGTCGTGGGCGCGGTCGCGGCCGCCCGCCGCACGTGGCGGCGGTACTGGGTGTCCCTCGGCCTCTGCACGGTGCTGTTCGCCGCCGCGCTCCCCTTCGCACACGCGGAAGCCTTCTTCCTCGCCACGGTCGTCGTTTCGCTGGTCGCGCCGCGGATCGGCCGCTACGCCCTGGCGCTGGGCGCCGTCGCCGCGCTCGCCGCCGTCGTGGTGCCGTGGGCGGTGCGGCCGTGGCGCGCCGAACCGGGCTGGCCGCAGGCGATCGCCCTCTTCTTCACCGTGCTCGTGGTCTACGCCTTCGCCGAAGCCATCCACGCCAACATCGCCCTCGTCGACGCCCGCGCCGAGGTCGCACGGCTGGCGTCGGAGGCCGAACGCGCCCGGATCGCGCGGGACCTGCACGACCTGCTCGGCCACTCGCTCACCGCGATCACGGTCAAGAGCACCCTCGCCCGCCGGCTCCTCGACACCGAGACCGCACGCGCGGGTGAGGAGATGACCGCCGTCGAAACCCTGGCCCGCCAGGCGCTGACCGACGTGCGCGCCGCGGTGTCGGGCTACGCCGAAGTCACGTTGGCCGGCGAGCTCGCTCGCGGCCGCGAGCTGCTGCGCGCGTGCGGGGTCGCGGCCGAGCTGCCCACGGCCGTCGACGTCGTCGGCCCGGACCACCAGGAGCTGTTCGGCTGGGTGGTGCGGGAGGGCCTGACCAACGTGGCCCGCCACTCCCGCGCGACCCGGTGCGCCGTCACGCTTTCCGCGTCGTCGGTCGAGGTGGTCGACGACGGCCTCGGCGGCTCCGCCACCGAGGGAACCGGGCTCTCCGGGCTCCGCGAACGGGTCGCCGCCGCGGGTGGCCGCGTCGAGGCCGGGCCGGTTTCCCCGCGCGGCTGGCGGCTGCGTGTGTCCCTGACCCCGGTGGAGGTGCCGTGACCGTCCGCCTGCTGCTCGCCGACGACCAGGAGATGGTCCGCCAGGCGCTCGGCACCCTCCTGGACCTGGAGGACGACTTCGAGGTCGTTGCGTCCGTCGGGCGGGGTGACGAGATCGTCGGCGCCGCGCGCGAACACCGTCCCGACGTCGCACTGCTCGACATCGAGATGCCGGGGCTCGACGGGCTCGCCGCCGCGGCCGTGCTGGCCGCCCAGGTGCCGGACTGCCGGGTCGTCATGCTCACGACGTTCGGCCGCGCCGGGTACCTGCGCCGCGCGATGGAGGCCGGCGCGGTCGGGTTCGTGGTCAAGGACGCGCCGGCCGACGCCCTCGCCGACGCGATCCGCCGCGTGGTGAAGGGCGAGCGCGTCGTCGACCCGGCGCTCGCCGTCGCGACCCTGGCCGCGGGCGAATCACCGTTGACCGCGCGAGAACGCGACGTCCTCATCACCGCGCGGACCGGCGCGACCGTCGCCGAGATCGCGTCCCGGCTCTACCTGTCCGAAGGCACCGTGCGGAACTACGTGTCAGCCGCGATCACCAAGACGGGCGCGCGCAACCGCGTCGACGCCGTCCGGATCGCCGACGACCGCGGCTGGCTCTGATCGTGGGCCTGGATCGGCGAGCTGGACGAGCGCTGGGGCCCGGCGCGGGTGGCGCCGGCCGCCGGGCGGGCGCACGAGAACGAGGTGTGCTGCGGGCCTTCTCCACCGCGTTCGGCACCCGCGTGCACCCGCCGACCGGAACACTCTCGAAGCCGCCCTCGCGGAAAGCAGGCTGGCGTGGTGAACGCGTCCTTCGGCCCGGTCGTCACCCCGATTCCGCGCGGCGAGTCCTGCTCGTGACCGGCGCAGAGGGCTTCAGGCGTTCTCGTCGAACGGGATGCCGCCCGGCTTGGCCTTGCCGAGGTTGCCGGTGAACTGGCCGTCCTTGATGCCGAAGGTCGCGCTGCCGAAGTTCGCCGCGACGAGCTTGTCGCGGATGCCGGCCGGGTAGCCGTCCCAGCCGACCAGGGTCGGGTACTGCCAGACACCCTTGTGGTTCTCCGGCGGGTCGTCGTTGCCGTTGGCGGAGCGGAAGCAGTGCGTCGAGCCGCCGTCCTTGTGGTAGACGACCTTCGCGTGCGTGCCTTCGAACCGCATGCTGGCGCGGTCGTGCACCGCGAAGCCGCCGTGCTGCGACGTCGCCACGTACTCGACCTGGTTGTCCTTGACCCACACGACGATGTGTTCCCAGTCGTGGCGGTGGCCGGCGCTGCCGGGGCCGAGGGAGGCCTGGTCCTTCTCGAAGTAGAGCGTGTACATCACCGCGCACCAGCCGTTGTTGCACTTCTGGCGCGAGTACGAGTTGGTGTTGTCGAGGTCCCAGGAGTCGCGGCAGTGGCCGTTGGTGTCGCCGCCGAGCGACAGGCCGGGCGCGACGGTCCCGTCCGGGCCGATCGCCGGGGTCGGGTAACAGCCGTCCTTGTCGTAGTCGAAGGCGGGCTGGAACGTCTTCTCGAAGTCGCTCGCGTTGGCGGGCAGGGCGCCGGGCGGGTCGGCGAACGCGGTCGCCGGAAACGCCACCGCCAGCCCCAGCACGGCGGCGGCCACGGTGGCCAGGGTGCGGGATCGGTGCGCCATCACGTACTCCCTCGGTCGCGGTCGGCACTGTTCCGACGTCAGCGTCACCAGGTCACCCGGGGCCCGCAACGGTACCCCCGGCGATTCTGCCCGCCCGGGACCGTCGCGAGGGGACGAACGCGCACTCCTGCCCCGTCCACCGGCACGGACTACGGAAGCCGGGCTTCGGCGGCGGCCCAGTCGGCGCGGCCGGAGGGGTCGTAGCGGCGGACCTCCTGGGTTTCGCGGACCAGGGCTCGCATTGACGGCAGGTCTGGGAGGTCCTCCCCCAGGGCGCGGGCCTGGACCAGGACGTTGCCCAGCGCGGCGGCCTCGACCGGGCCGGCGAGGACCGGGACGCCGCAGGCGTCGGCCGTCAGCTGGCAGAGGAGTTCGTTGCGTGCGCCGCCGCCGACGATGTGGACCACGTCGAACGAGCGGCCGGAAACCTCGGCCGCCGTGCGGAGGGTGCGGCGGTGGGCCAGCGCCAGACTGTCCACAATGCACCGGACCACCTCGGCCGGCGTCGACGGCGGGCGCTGGCCGGTCGCGCGGCAGGCCGCCGCGATGCGGGCGGGCATGTCGCCCGGGGGCAGGAACGCCGGTGCGTCGATGTCGACCACGGCCGCCAAGGCCGGGGCCGAGGCGGCCGCCGTCAGCAGCTCCGGGAGGTCGGTGCGGGACCACGTCCGCAGGGTCTCCGACAGGACCCACAGGCCCATCACGTTGCGCAGGAAGCGAATCGTGCCGTCGACGCCGCCTTCGTTGGTGAAGTTCGCGGCCAGCGCCGCGTCGCCCAGTTCCGGCTCGGGCAGCTCCAGACCGGCGAGCGACCAGGTGCCGCAGGAGATGTAGGCGAAGTTCGTGCCCGGCTCGGCCGGGACCGCGACGACGGCCGACGCCGTGTCGTGCGAGCCGACCGCGATCACCGGCACCCCGGACAGCTCCCGCGCCGGGCCCACCACCGTGCCGGGGTCGCGCAGCGGTGGCAGCAGTCGCGGCGGAACACCCACGCGCGAGGCGAGCGAATACGCCCAGGTCCGCGCACGGACGTCGTAGAGCTGGGTGGTGGACGCGTTGGTGCGCTCGGCGCCGATCTCGCCGGTCAGCCAGTAGTTCAGCAGGTCCGGCACGAGCAGCATCGTGCGCGCCGCGGTCAGCCGGTCCTGTTCGGCGACCAGCTGGTACAGCGTGTTGAACGGCAGCTGTTGCAGCCCCGTGACGTCGTACAGCTCCCGGGCCGACACCGACGCGGCCACCTTCTCCGGCACGCCCTCGGTGCGGGAGTCGCGGTGGTGCACCGGGTTGCCGAGCAGCGCGCCGGACTCGTCGAGGAGCCCGTAGTCGACGGCCCAGGAGTCGATGCCGATGCCGTCCAACGGGCCGGCGTCGCGGATCCCGGCCAGGGTCTCCCGGTACAGCCCGAGGACGTCCCAGTACAGCACCGGCCCGGCCTGGATGCCGCCGTTGGGAAACCGCCGGACCTCCTCCAGACCGAGCTGTCCCGGGCCCGCGGTCCCGGCCATCACGCGCCCGCTGGACGCGCCGAGGTCGACGGCCGCGACCCGCGTCACGCCCGCACCACGGTCAGCTCCAGCCCGAGCAGGTCCGCGACGGCCGTCAGCTCGGCGACGCGGTGGCCGGTGCCCAGCGCCCAGTGGTGCGCGATGCCGCTGGCCGACCAGGCGTCGGTCCACTCCCCCGGGTCGCACCCGAAGTCGACGCGGGACGTCGTGTTGCCGATCCGCAGCAGCGGCCCGGGCACGACCGTGCCCTCCGACGCGACCAGCGAAAACGTCCCGTCGCGACCCTGCGCCAGCCCGCACAGCGTGACCGGCCCGTGCTTGACGTCGAACTCCACCGACACGCCCCACCCGCGCTTGCCGTGGTAGACGCCCAGGCCGCGCAGCAGCGGCTTGCGGGCGCTGATGCCGAGGTGGGCCGGGCCGTCGTGGCCCATCTCGACCACGTTGTCGTGGAAGTTCAGCGCCTGCAGCTCGGTGAACGAGCCGCCCGCGCCGAGCCGGTCCATCAGCAGCATGGCCAGCGACGTCCGCAGCTCGTACTCGCCGACCGCCGGGATGCCGCGGGCGGTGAGCAGCGACGCGCCGAGGATGAACCCGGCGCCGACGCGCTCGTGCGTCTCGCCGTCGAGACCGCGGTGGTAGTAGGCCAGCGAGTCGAGCGAGAAGTCCTCGACGAGCCGATCCAACGCCACCGAAACGCGGGCACCCCAGGCGAAGTCTTCGTCCACAACGGACTCGTCCACAGTGAACACGTCGCAGGCGAGCGCGACGCGGTCGGCCGTCTCGCTGTCGGTCACCTTCTCGACGCGCACGCGCAGGTCGTCGATCTCCAGGATCTCGACGTGCCCGCCGAGCTGGGCGGACACGAGCGTCGGGTCGGTCGAGACGTCCATCATGCCCGGGTAGAGGTGCCCGAGCAGGCCGTGGCGGCCGGTCCGGAACGCCGCCCGCACGCCGGCCGCCTTGATCCAGCGCTCGATGCGCGTCCAAGCCCGCGCGTCCTCGAGGTACCCGGACACCGAGCGGAACTCGACGCCGAGGCGGCGGAACGCGTTGGCCATCTCCGGCAGCGGGCAGGCGCCGCAGTAGGCCAGCCACGCGCCGGTGTCGAAGGACTCGTGGTCCATCGCCTCGGTGGGCTGCAGGTTCAGCAGCAGCACCGGCGCCCCCGAGCGCTGGGCGACCGGCGCCAGCATGCTGGACGTCAGGTACGTCGTGAGGAAGCCGATGATCAGGTCGCAGCCGGCGACCCGCAGCTTCTCCGCGGCCGCCACGCCCTCGGAAGCGTCCGAGACGAACCCGACGTCGACGACCTCGCAGTCCATTCCGGACAGTCGTTCGGCGACCCGCCGGGCCGACGCCTGCAGCTGCGGCAGCAGCTTCGGGAACTGCGGCCAGTACGCGCCGAGCCCGCCCGCGACGAGCCCGACGCGGGTCTTGCGCGGCGTGATGCGGTCGAGGGACATCGAAACTCCTTCAGCCGGGATCAACGCAGGAACGCCGCGGCCACCCCGGCGTCCACCGGCACGTGCAGGCCGGTGGTGTGGGTCAGGTCGCCACCCGTCAAGGCGAACACGGCGGCCGCGACGTGCTCGGGCAGCACCTCGCGCTTGAGAATGGTGCGCTGGGCGTAGAACTCGCCGAGCTTCGACTCTTCGACGCCGTAGACGGCGGCGCGCTGGGCGCCCCAGCCGCCGGCGAAGATGCCGGAGCCCTGGACGACGCCGTCCGGGTTGACACCGTTGACGCGGATGCCGTGCGCGCCCAGTTCGGCCGCCAGGAGCCGGACCTGGTGGGCCTGGTCGGCCTTGGCGGCGCCGTAGGCGACGTTGTTCGGGCCCGCGAACACGGCGTTCTTCGACGAGATGTAGACGATGTCACCGCCGCTGTCCTGGTCGATCATGGCCTTGGCGGCGGCACGCGCGACGAGGAACGAGCCCTTGGCCATGACGTCGTGCTGCAGGTCCCAGTCGCGTTCGGTGGTCTCCAGCAGCGGCTTCGAGATGGACAGCCCGGCGTTGTTGACCACCAGGTCGATCCCGCCGAAGGCCAGCACGGTCGCGTCGACCGCGGCCTGCACGGCGTCGGCGTCGGTGACGTCGGCAGTCACCGCGAGGCCGCCGATCTCCGACGCCACCTCCTCGGCGGCGGAGGTGTTCAGGTCGGCGATCGTGACGCACGCGCCCTCGGCGGCGAGCCGCAGCGCGATGGCCTTGCCGATGCCCGAACCCGCGCCGGTCACCAGCGCGATCCGCCCGGCCAGCGGCTTCGGCTTCGGCATCCGCTGCAGCTTGGCCTCTTCGAGGGCCCAGTACTCGATCCGGAACTTCTCGCTCTCGGCGATCGGCGCGTAGGTCGACACCGCTTCGGCGCCACGCATGACGTTGATCGCGTTGACGTAGAACTCGCCCGCCACGCGCGCGGTCTGCTTGTCCTTGCCGAAGGAGAACATCCCGACACCGGGCACCAGCACGATCGCCGGGTCGGCGCCGCGCATCGCGGGCGAGTCCGGGGTCGCGTGCCGCTCGTAGTAGGCGCGGTACTCGTCGCGGTACTCGGCGTGCAGCTCCTTCAGCCGCTCGATGACCTCCTCGAGCGGCGCGGAGCTGGGCAGGTCGACGACCAGCGGCCGGACCTTGGTGCGCAGGAAGTGGTCGGGGCACGACGTCCCGAGCGCGGCCAGCGGTGCGAGTTTCTCGCGCGCCAGGAACTCGAGGACGACGTCGCTGTCGGTGTAGTGCCCGACGACGCGCTGGTCGGTCGACGCGAGCCCGCGGATCACCGGCGCCAGGGCGGCGGCACGCGCTCGGCGTTCAGCGTCCGGCAGCGCCTCGAAACCAGGCACGACCGGCCCGAACGGTTCCGCTGAACCCCGTGAGGCCAGGAATTCCTCGGCCGTGCGGATGATCTCCAGCGAGTTGCGCCGGCACTCTTCCGAGGTCGCGCCCCACGCGGTGATGCCGTGGCCGCCGAGGATGACGCCGATCGCCTGCGGATTGGCGGCCTTCACGGCGGCGATGTCCAGGCCGAGCTGGAACCCGGGACGCCGCCAGTCGACCCATGCGACGCGGTCGCCGAAGCACTCCTTGGTCAGCGCGGCGCCGTCGGCCGCGGTGGCCAGCGCGATGCCGGAGTCCGGGTGCAGGTGGTCGACGTGCGGGGCTTCGACGAGCCCGTGCATCGCGGTGTCGATCGACGGCGCCGCCCCGCCGCGGCCGTGCAGGCAGTAGTCGAACGCGGCGACCATCTCGTCCTCGCGCTCGACGCCCGGGTAGACGTCGACGAGGGCACGCAGCCGGTCGAGCCGCAGCACGGCGAGCCCGGACTCCTTGAGCGTGCCGAGGTCACCGCCGGAACCCTTGACCCACAGCACCTCCGTCGGCGCGCCGGTCACCGGGTCGGTGACGTCGCCCTTGGCGGAGGTGTTGCCGCCGGCGTAGTTGGTGTTGCGCGGATCGGCTCCGAGCGCGTTGCTGCGCGCGATGAGCTGCTCCGGCAAGGACGGGACCGTCATGCTCATGCTCCCCATCCGGCCTGCGTGCCGCCGGCACGCTCGGCCACGATCTTCTCCTGGTACCCGCTGCGGTGGTAGGCCGCGACGGGGTCCGGGTCGAGGCCCGCTTCCTCGCGGAGTTCGGCCAGCAGTGGCCGGACGTCGGTGTTGTAGGCGTCCATCAGCACGGCGTTCGCGCCGAGCACGTCACCCGCCTGCTGGGCGGTGCGCAGCTCGTCGCGGTCGACGAGCAGCGCCTTGGCCGTCGCCTCCTGGACGTTGAGCACCGAGCGGATGATCGCCGGGATCTTGGCCTCGATGTTGTGGCACTGGTCGAGCATGAACGCGATGCCGTAGGACGGGTCGAGCGCGTCGCCGCGGACGATCTCGTACATGATCCGGAACAGCTGGAACGGGTCGGCCGCGCCGGCCATCAGGTCGTCGTCGGCGTAGAAGCGCGAGTTGAAGTCGAACGCGCCGAGCTTCCCGGCCCGCAGCAGGAACGCCACGATGAACTCGATGTTCGTGCCGGGCGCGTGGTGGCCGGTGTCGATGCAGACCGTCGCCTTCTCGCCCAGCTCCATGCAGTGCGCGTACGACGTGCCCCAGTCCGGGACGTCGGTGGCGTAGAAGGCGGGCTCGAAGAGCTTGTACTCCAGCAGGATCCGCTGGTCGTCGCCGAGGCGGTCGTACGTCTCCTTCAGGGCCGCGGCGAGCCGGTCCTGGCGGTCGCGGATGTCGTCCTGGCCCGGGTAGTTGATGCCGTCGGAGAACCACAGCTTCAGGTCGCGCGACCCGGTGGCGTCCATGATGGAGATCGCCTCGAGCAGGTGGTCGGTCGCCTTGCGGCGGATCCCGGCCTCCGGGTTGGTCACCGAGCCGAGCTTGTAGTCCTCGTCCTGGAAGACGTTGGTGTTGATGGCACCGATCTCGACGCCGAGGTCGCGCGCGTACGCGGTGAGGGCGCCGTAGTCGTCGACGCGGTCCCACGGGATGTGCAGCGCCACGCTCGGCGCGATGCCGGTGAACCGGTGCACGGTCGCGGCGTCGGCGATCTTCTCCTCGGCCGTGCGCGGGACGCCGGGCTGCGGGAACACCTTGAAGCGGGTGCCCGAGTTGGCGTACGCCCACGACGGCGTCTCGATGCGCTGCGCCCGCAGGGCCTGTTTCACGGCCGTCATGTCGCGCAAGACGATCACTGTCCTTCCCGGACGGAGGTGGTTTCGAGGTGGAAGACCTCGTGCAGCAGCTGGAAGCCCTCGTCGGGCGGGCCGCCGTCGAGGCCGGTGAAGAACTCCGCCATCTCCGCCTGCCAGCGGGTGTTGACCTCGGTGCGGGCCATCGCGGCCTGCGCGGCGGCGAGGTCGTCGGCTTCGACGTAACCGATCAGCAGGCCGTCCCCGCGCAGGAAGAGCGAGTAGTTGTGCCAGCCGCTGTCGCGCAGGGCCTGCCGCATCTCCGGCCACACCGCGCGGTGCCGCTCGGCGTACTCGGCCGCACGCTCGGGCTTCACCTGCAGGCAGAAGCAGTATCGGGGCATCCTCGGTCCTTTGTGGACCCCGCGGCCGGGCCGGGGCGGCGATCCGGCCCGGCCGCGGGAGTTTCTCAGAAGTTGAACTTGTCGATGTTGTTCGCGTCGAACGTCGTCGGCGGGCCGAGGACGATCTCACCACTCGCGCCGATGGTGTACTCACCGAGCTTGCCGGCCTTGAACTTCTCGCCTTCCTTGCCGGTGATCTGGCCCGAGGAAAGCGCGACGCCGGCGTACGCGGCGAGGTAGCCGATGTCGGCCGGGTTCCACAGCGCGAACTGCTTCACGGTGCCGTCCTTGACGAAGGCGCGCATCTGGTTCGGCGTGCCCAGGCCGGTCACCGCGACCTTGCCCTTGTAGCTCGACGAGCTGACGTAGCGCGCGGCGGCCGCGATGCCCACGGTGGTCGGCGAAACGATCACCTTGAGGTTCGGGAACGACTGCAGCAGACCCTGGGCCTCCTGGAACGACTTCTGGTCGTCGTCGTTGCCGTAGGCGACCTTGTCCAGCTTGAGGTTCGCGTACTCCGGCTTGCCCAGCTCCTTCTTGAGGACGTCGATCCAGGCGTTCTGGTTGGTGGCGTTGGGCGTCGCGGACAGGACCGCGATCTCGCCGGAGCCGCCGGAGAGGTCCTTGGCCTGCTTGGCCAGCGCCTCGCCGATGCCCTGGGTGGTGGCCTGGTTGATGAAGACGTCGCGGCAGTCCTTGGCGGCGTCGGAGTCGAACGCGACGACCTTGATGCCGGCGCTGCGGGCCTGGTTGAGCGACGGGCACACCGCGTTCGGGTCGTTCGCGGCGATGCCGATCACGTTCTGCTGCTGTTGGATCAGCGTGTTGATGTAGCTGACCTGCGAGGACGCGCTCGCGTCGTTGGGCCCGACCAGCTTGTACTCGCCCTTCAGCTCGTCGAGCGCGGCCTTGCCGCCGCTGACCTCGATGTCGCTGTAGGGGTTGTTCAGCTGCTTCGGGAGGAACGCCATCTTGACGCCCTCCTTGGCCGCGGCGTTGGGGTTCGCCGCCGCCGTGGACTGCTGCGCACCGGAGCCGGTGCTGTCGTTCTTCGTCGTGCCGCTGCAGGCGGCCAGGACGAGCACCAGCCCGGCCGACACTGCGCCGGTGATGAACCGTCGGGACATCTTCGTCACCTTTCTGGGGAAACCGCGCCGGTAGCTGTGGCCCGGTTCCGGCGCCGGAGCGCCGTTCGGGCCGAGGACACGATGTTGGGGAGCAGGACCGACACGATGAGGAGCACGCCGGTCACGATGTTGAGGGCTTCGTTCGACACGTCCTGCAGGCGCAGCGCGTTCTGCAGGGACGCCAGCAGGACCACCCCGGCGAGCACACCGGGCAGGGTGCCCTTGCCGCCGAAGATGGACACGCCGCCGAGGAGCACGGCGGCCACGACGGCCAGTTCGAGGCCGAAGCCGTTGTCGGCGCGGGCACTGGAGTAGCGCAGCGTCCACAGCACGCCCGCGACCCCGGCGACCGCGCCGCTCACGACGTAGAGCCAGAACTTGAGGCGCCCGGTGCGGATCCCGGCGAACCGCGCGGCCTGTTCGCCGGCACCGGCCGCGAAGACGCTGCGGCCGATCGGCGTCGCGTGCAGCACCAGGCCGAACAGCGCCGCCACCACGATCAGCGGGATCAGGACGTTCGGGAGCGGGCCGTCGCCGATGGTCCCGGTGACCCAGCTCGTGTAGTCCCGCGGGAAGTCGGCGACCGCGCCGTCGCCGAGGACGACGAACGCCAGGCCGCGGTACAGCGCGAGCGTGCCGATCGTGACGGCGAGGGCGGGCAGTTTCAGCACGGTGACGAAGAAGCCGTTCACCGCGCCGAGGACGGCCCCGAGCACGATGCACAGCGGGATGATCATCTCGATCGAGAGGCCCGCGTCCCACAGCGAGCCCATCACCGCGGACGTCAGCCCGAGCGTGCTCGCCACCGAGAGGTCGATCTCGCCGGTGACGATGATGAACGTCATCGGCAGCGCGATCAGCGCGATCGGCAGCAGGTCGAGCAGCAGGAAGGTGAAGTTGCGGCTGGTGCCGAAGTTCTCGACGGCGCCGGAGGCCACCAGCACCACGACGACCGTCACGAGCACGACCGCGGCGTCCCAGCTGAGCAGCCTGCCGAACCGGTTCCCGGTGTCAGACATGGGAATCCCTCTTCTTCAGTGCTTTGGCGACCCGGACGGCGACCAGCCGGTCGGCCCCGATCGCGAGCAGGATCAGCGCCCCGACGATCGCCTGCTGCCAGAACTGGTTGATGTCGAGCACGGCCAGGGCGCTGCCGATGACCGTGAGCAGGAGCGCGCCGAGGCCGGCACCCCAGACCGAGCCGCTGCCGCCGAACACCGCGACGCCACCGACCACGGCCGCGGCGACGACGTTCAGCTCGTAACCGGTGCCGGCCGCCGCGTCGACGGTGCCGAACCGCGCCGCGAACAGGACGCCGGCCAGGCCGGCGAGCGCGCCGCTGACCAGGAACGCGGCGCTGGTGTTGCGGCCGACCTTGATGCCCGCCAGCTTCGCGGCCTGCGGGCTGGAGCCCATCGCGTAGAGCTCCCGGCCGGCGCGGTAGCTGCGCAGCACGATCCCGGCGATCACCAGCACGACCACCGCGATCAGCACCAGCCACGGGATGCCGAGGATCGACGCCGTGCCGAAGTCCAGGAAGGACGACGGCAGCTTGTCGGCGTTGATCTGCTGGCCGCCGGCCCAGAAGAAGCTGACCCCGCGGAAGGCGTACAGCGTGCCCAAAGTGACGACCAGCGCCGGCACCTGCCCGAACCGGACGAGCACGCCGTTGAGCAGGCCGCAGACCGCGCCGACGGCGATCCCGGCGAGCACCGCCACGATCACCGGCAGGCCGGGGTTGTCGCGCATCAGCGAGCCGACGGCGAACGCCGACAACCCGAGCACGGACCCGACCGACAGGTCGATGTTGCGGGTGATGATCACGACCGCCTGCCCGACGGCCAGCACCGCGAGGATCGCCGTGCCGAGCAGGATGTCGCGGATGCTCTGCCCGGACAGGAACCGGGAGTTCTGCGTCGCGGTGAACGCGACCAGCACGATCAGCGCCAGCACGATCCCGGACTCGCGGGCCTTGAAGACGTTCGCCGCCCACGACTGCCGGTCTCCGGTCACGGGTTCCCGGGGCGGGGCGGCCACCTTGGTCGCGTTCACGCGGCGGCCCCCTGTCCCATCGCGGCGAACATGACCGAGTCTTCGGTGGCTTCGGCGCGCGGGAGCTCGGCCACGATCCGGCCCTCCCGCATCACCAGCACGCGGTCGGCCATGCCCAGTACCTCCGGCAGTTCGGACGACACCATGACGACGGCGACGCCTTCGGCCGCGAGCGACGACATCAGCCGGTGCACCTCGGCCTTCGTGCCGACGTCGATGCCGCGGGTCGGTTCGTCCACGATCAGCACCTTCGGCGCCATCGCGAGCCACTTGGCCAGCACGACCTTCTGCTGGTTGCCGCCGGAGAGCGTGCCGACGGGATCGCCGAGGCGGCGGTACTTGGTGCGCAGCCGCTCGGTCCAGTGCCGCGCCTCCTGCCGTTCGCTCCCGCCGGAGAGGAACCCGAGCTTCGCGAGCGCGCCGGAGCGCGGCAGCGTCACGTTGCGCTCGATCGACAGGTCCATGATCAGGCCCTGCTGCCGCCGGTCCTCGGGGACCAGCGCCATCCCGGCGTTCATCGCGGCCCGCGACGAGTGCGCCTTGAGCTTCTTCCCGTTCACCCGCACGACTCCGGCGTCGCGTTCGTCCACTCCGAACACGGCCTGGACGACCTCGGAGCGGCCGGACCCGACGAGCCCGGCGAACGCGACGATCTCCCCCGCGCGCACCGAGAACGAGATGTCGCGGAAGACGCCTTCGCGGGCCAGGCCTTCGACTTCGAGGACCACAGCGCCGGGTTCGACGTCCTGCTTGGGGAACAGCGCGTCGAGGTCACGCCCGACCATGCGGTGGACCATTTCGTCGACCGTGACGTCGGCGACCAGGTCCGTGGAGACGTGCTTGCCGTCGCGCATGATCGTGACGCGCTGGCAGAGCTCGGTGATCTCCTCGAAGCGGTGGGAGATGAACATGATCGCCGCGCCCTCTTCCCGCAGCGTCCGCGCGACCGTGAACAGCCGCTCGACCTCGACGCGGCTCAGCGCGGCGGTCGGCTCGTCCATGATCAGCACGCGGGCGTCGGCGCTGAGGGCCTTGGCGATCTCGACGATCTGCTGGTCGGCGATCGACAGCCCGCGCGCCGGGCGGGCCGGGTCGATCCGCACGCCGAGCCGGGTGAACAGCCGGTCGGCTTCGGCGCGGATCGCGGCCCGGTCGATGCGGCCGAGGCTCTTGCGCGGGTGGCGGCCCATGACGATGTTCTCCGCGACCGAAAGGTCGGGGAACAGCGTGGGTTCCTGGTAGATCACGGCGATGCCGGCGGCCTTCGCGTCGGCGGGCGAGCCGAACGAGACCGGTTCCCCCTCCATCAGCAGCGTGCCGTCGTCGGGCTTGTGCACCCCGGCGAGCATCTTGACGATCGTCGACTTGCCGGCGCCGTTCTCCCCGACCAGGGCGTGGGCCTCCCCGGCGTACAGGGGGAAGGACACCCCGGCGACCGCCGCGACGGCGCCGAACGACTTCGTCACGCCGCGCACCTCCAGCAGAGGGGCCCGGCCCGGGTCCTGCCGCGTCATCGCGACCTCCGGTTCAAGGATTGAAAGGTTTCACGAACCTGGCGCGGTGACGCTACTATGCAGCCGAAGACCAAGTCAATGCATCGGCCGAACCGTGGCCAAACGGCTTCAAGAGCGGATAGTTCGTGGCGATGTTACGTTTCAACCTGCGGGGGATGAGGGGGTCCGATGACGGTCCAGCAGTCCGGCGCCGAGCCGAGAGCGGCGGGCATGAAGGACGTCGCCGCGGCCGCCGGCGTCTCCCTCGGCACGGTGTCCAACGTGCTCAACCGCCCCGACCGCGTCAGCCCCGCCACGCGCGCCAAGGTCGAGGCCGCGATGGCCGAACTCCGGTTCGTGCGCAACGAATCCGCGCGGCAGCTGCGCGCCGGGCGCAGCCGGGTGCTGGCCTACGTGATGCTCGACGGCAGCAATCCCTTCTTCACCGACGTCGCGGCCGGGATGGAGGACGCGGCCGACGAGGGTGACCTCTCGCTGTTCCTCTGCAACAGCGCGCACCAGCCGTCGCGGGAGGAGGCCTACCTCGGCCGCCTGGAACAGCAGCGGGTGCAGGGCATCCTCATCACGCCCGTCGACCCGGACGCGCCGCTGCTGCGGGAGATCGCCCGGCGCGGGACGCCGGTGGTCGTCGTGGACCGCACGCCGGACGGCACCGAGCACTGTTCCGTCGCGGTGGACGACGTCTACGGCGGCGAGATCGCCGTGCGGCACCTGATCGAGCAGGGCCACGACCGGATCGCCTTCATCGGCAACCACACGACGGTCGGCCAGGTGCGCGACCGGCGCCAAGGCGCGCTGCGCGCCCTGCAGGCCGCCGGACTGGGCCCGGACCACCTCGTCGATCTCACGACGACGGCGCTGACCGTCGCCGACGGCCGGGGCGCTGGAGAACGGCTGGCCGGCCTGCCCGCGGCGATCCGCCCGACCGCCGCGTTCTGCGCCAACGACCTGGTGGCGCTGGGCCTGCTGCAGACGTGCGCCACCCTGCGCATGCGCGTCCCGGAGGACCTGGCGATCGTCGGCTACGACGACATCGAGTTCGCCGCGGCGGCCGCGGTGCCACTGACCTCGGTCCGCCAGCCCCGGCGCCGCCTCGGCCGCACGGCCGCGGAGCTGCTGCTGGCCGAAACGACCGAAACCTCCCACGAACACCGGCAGGTCGTGTTCACCCCGGAACTGGTGGTCCGTACCTCGACGCTCCGCTGACCAGGCCCGCGTAATGCCGTGTTGATCAGGTGCGATGCCTCAACGGGTCCGTTAGGGACACACTGGAGCCATCGAGCCACGGGTGCTCGCCCGAGCACGGAGGTCGGCATGGCGGACGGACGGCGGCTTTCCCGCCGCGGGTTCCTCGCCGCGAGCGGTGCCGGGCTGGCCGCCGCCGTCGTCGGGACCACCGTCGCCGGGTCGGCCGGAATGGGCGAACCGGATCCGGCGGCCGTGCGGCTGGGCGATTTCTGGCTTTTCGGGCGGTACGAGGACGGCTGCGCGGACGCCGACTTCGACGAAGAAGACCTCTCGCCGGTGCAGCTCCCCCACTGCGTGACGCCGCTGTCGTGGACGGGCTGGCAGCCGTCGTCGTGGCAGGACCGGTGGATCTACCGCAAGCACTTCACGGTGTCCCCGGCGATGGCGTCGGAGCGCGTCCGGGCGCGGTTCGACGGCGTCATGACCAACGCGGCCGTGTACCTCAACGGCACGCTCGTCGCCTCCCACAACGGCGGTTACCTGCCGTTCGAGGTGGAGCTGCCGCAGGTGACGGCGGGCGACAACATCCTCGCCGTGGTGGTGGACGGGCGCTGGCAGCTCGACGTCCCGCCCAACCTGCCGCGGACGGACGGCCCGTCGGTGATCGACTTCTACCAGCCGGCCGGGATCTACCGCCCGGCCACGATCGGAACGGTGCCGCACACGCGGCTCACCGACGTCTTCGCGTGTCCTGCCGACGTCCTCTCCCCCGCGCGCTCGCTGCGCCTGACCTGCGAACTGGACACGACCACCGCGATCGCCGAGCCGCTGCAGGTCACGGCGTCGGTGAGCCAGGCGGGCCGGGAGCTGACCCAGGGCGCCGCGACCGTCGGGCCGATGCCGGTCGGGACGAAGACCGTCACGTTCGACGTGGGCGGGCTCGGCGCGGTCCGGCTCTGGGACGTCGAGGACCCGGCGCTGTGCGACGTCACCGTGAGCGTGCGCTCCGGGCCGCGGCGGCTCGACCAGCGGGTGGTGCGCGTCGGGTTCCGCGAAGCGCGGTTCACGGCGGACGGCTTCTTCCTCAACGGCCGCCGGCTCAAGCTGTTCGGGCTCAACCGCCACCAGTGGTACCCGTTCGCCGGCGGCGCGATGCCCGACCGCGTCCAGCGGCGGGACGCGGAGATCCTGCGCCGCGAGCTGAACTGCACGATGGTCCGCTGCTCGCACTACCCGCAGTCGAGCGCGTTCCTCGACGCCTGCGACGAGCTGGGGCTGCTGGTGTGGGAGGAGATCCCCGGCTGGGGCCGCGTCGGGGACGCCGCCTGGCAGCAGCAGAACCTGCGTGACGTGTCGTCGATGGTCGTGCGGGACCGCAACCACCCGAGCATCGTGGTGTGGGGCACGCGGGTCAACGAGGCCACCGGCACCACCGAGATGTACCTCAAGACCGGCAAGCTCGCGAAGCAGCTCGACCCGTCGCGCCCGACCAGCGGGGCGCTGGCCAGCACCACCGGCGCCCGGCTGGCCCTGCCGCCGGGTACCGACGAGCAGGTGCTCGCCTACAACGACTACACCGCGCGCCGCGGGGCGCCGTTCCAGCTGAAGGCGCCTCGGCCGGGCGTGCCGTACCTGGTGACGGAGTCGATCGGCACCCTCGCCGGCGCCCGCGCGTACCGCCGGACCGACCCGCACGCCACGCAGCAGCAGCAGGCCGAGCTGCACGCGAAGGCCCACGACCTCGCCGCGGCCGACGACCGCTACAGCGGGCTGCTCGCCTGGTGCGCGTTCGACTACCCGTCGGGCTGGCAACGCTCGATGGGCGGCTCGAAGTTCGCCGGGGTGTCCGACATCTTCCGGATCCCGAAGCCGGCGGCGGCGTTCTACGCCTCGCAGGGCGATCCGCGGGTGCGCGCGGTCGTGGAGGCCGGGTTCGCGTGGGACTTCGGCGCCGGTTTCCCGGGCCCGGGCGCCACGATCTGGTCGAACTGCGACCGTCTGGAGGTGTTCCTGGCCGAGCGGCACGTGGGCACGGCCCGCAGCCGCCGGGCGGACTTCCCGCACCTGCGATACCCGCCGTTCGCCGTCGACCTCCCGCCGACTCGGGCCGAACTGCGCGTCGACGGGTACGTCGGCGACCGCTTGGCGGTGACCCGGCGCTACAGCGGCGACCGGGCCCGTGACGTGCTGAGCTGCGTCCCGGACGACCCGGACCTGCGGTCCGACGGCGCCGACGCGACCCGCGTGGTCGTGTCGGCGATCGACCGCTACGGCACGCTGCGCGCGTCGGCGTCCGGGACGGTGTCGCTCACCCTGACCGGCCCGGGTGCCTTGGTCGGCGACACGACGCTGGACCTCGCGGCGACCGGCGGCGCGGCGGCGGTGTGGCTGCGCCCGTTCGCGGGCCCACCGGGCACCCTGACCCTGACGGCCCGCCACGACTCCCTCGGCGTCGCCACGGCCACGGTGACCACCCACGCCCCCGGCGCGGCCCCCACGTCCGCAACCCGCCCGTGACCGCTCACCGGATGTCCGTGAAGGATCGTGGGTCAGGGGGCGGCGGTCAGGACGTCGGCCAGTACCGCGGCCGGGCTGAGCGGCGGTGTTGTGCTCGCTGTCAGCAGCGTGAGGGGGCCGCCTGCCGCCAGGTCGCGGAGTCGGGACAGGGCCGCCAGCCGGTCCGGTTCGCCCAGCTCCGCGCGGTAACGGTCGGCGAACTCGGCGAAGCGGGCCGGGTCGTGGCCGTACCAGGTGCGCAGCTCGTCCGAGGGCGCGAGCTGGCGGTACCAGCCGTCCAGCACGACCGTCCGGGACGCGCCGCGCGGCCAGAGCCGTTCCACGAGCACACGGGTACCGTCGGCGGGCCCGGCCGGGTCGGTCAGGCGCGCCACACGGACCGGCGTCGGCTGCATGCGCGCATTCTGCGGTGCGATCGCTCCCGCCGCCACCGGAGACCAGGGAGAACGCCGTGCGCAACCGCGTGACGCCGGCCGGTGAGATCGTCGACGTCCCCCTGCGCGGCGCGTGGACCGGCAACCGGGGCGTGCTGCACGAGGGCCACGAGATCGTCCGCTTCCACGGTGGCGACCTGTGGATCACCTGCGTGCTCGAGTTCCGCAGCCGGTGGCGCGAGCAGTGGCTGCCGGGCCGCTACACGCACCTGTACTTCCACGACGAGGCCGTCTCGTTCGCCGCCGGGCACCGGCCGTGCGGCGAGTGCCGCCACGCCGCCTACACGGCTTATCGCGACGCCTGGGGTGGCAGGCCGTCCGCGACGGAGATGAACCGGCAGCTCCACCGGGAACGCCTCCACCGGGGCACCCACACCCGCCGGGTGCACGAGCTGAGCTGGGCCGGCCTCCCGGACGGCGTGTTCGTCCGGCGCGGCGACCGTCCCGAACTCGTCCTCGGCGACCACCTCACGGAGTGGACGACCACGGGGTACGGCACCCGGCGGCCGCGCCCGTCCGGCGGAACCGTCCCGGTGCTCACTCCCCCGGCCACGATCGCCGTGCTGCGCGCCGGCTACCCGGTGCAGATCGACGACAGCGCACGCTGAACCGGGGCTTGCGAGCCACGCCGCCGCGGCCGAGACTGCCGGGATGGACCAGGTCACCGCCGCCCTCGTCGACCGCGCCCGGCAGCACACGCTGGGCGATCTGCTCCGCCGCACCGCGCTGCGGCTGCCGGGCAAGCTCGCCGTCGTCTCCGGGGACACCCGGCTCACGTTCGCCGAATTCGAGGCCGCCGCCAACCGCTGCGCCCACGCCCTCGCCGCCCGCGGCCTCCGCAAGGGCGACCGGCTCGCGCTGCTGAGCCACAACTGCTGGCAGTACGGCGTGCTCGCCTTCGCCACCGCGAAACTGGGCGTGGTGCTCGTCCCGGTCAACTTCATGCTCGGCGCCGACGAGGTCGCCTACATCCTCCGCCACGCCGAGGCCGCCGCGTTCGTCTCCGAAGACGCGCTCGAAGAAACCGCCGCCAAGGCCCTCGAACTGTCCGGGCTGGACACCGTGGTCCGCGGCCGCGTCGGCCCCGGCGGCGAGTGGGAGGACATCGGCACCTGGTTGTCCGAAGGAGACGATCAGGCACCCGACGTCTTCGTCGCCGACGACGACCCGCTGCGGCTGATGTACACCTCCGGCACCGAGTCGCGGCCGAAGGGCGTGCTGCTGTCGAGCCGCTCGCTGATCGCACAGTACGTCTCGTGCGTGATCGACGGCGGCATGAGCGCCGACGACGTCGAGGTGCACTCGCTGCCGCTCTACCACTGCGCCCAGCTGGACTGCTTCTTCTCCGTCGACGTCTACCTCGGCGCCACCAGCGTCATCCTGCCCGGCCCGGACCCCGCGGCGCTGCTCGCGGCCGTCGAACGGGAGCAGGCGACGAAGCTGTTCGCGCCGCCGACGGTGTGGATCTCCTTGCTGCGCAACGAAAACTTCGACCGGACGGACCTCTCCAGCCTGCGCAAGGGCTACTACGGCGCGTCGGCGATGCCGGTCGAGGTCCTGCGCGAGCTGCGCCGCCGGCTGCCGGACGTCGCGCTGTGGAACTTCTACGGCCAGACGGAGATGGCGCCACTGGCGACGATCCTGCGTCCCGACGAGCAGCTGCCGCGCGCCGGCTCGGCCGGGCGGCCGTCGCTCAACGTCGAGACGCGCATCGTCGACGACGAGGACAACCCCGTGGGGCCCGGGGTCGTCGGCGAGATCGTGCACCGCAGCCCGCACGCCACCCTCGGCTACTACCGCGACGAGGAGAAGACGGCCGACGCGTTCCGCACGGGCTGGTTCCACTCCGGCGACCTGGGCGTGGTCGACGAGGACGGTTACCTGTCCGTCGTGGACCGCAAGAAGGACATGATCAAGACCGGCGGTGAGAACGTGGCCAGCCGCGAGGTCGAAGAAGCGCTGTACCTGCTGGACGGCGTCGCCGAGGTCGCCGTCTTCGGGATCAGCCATCCACACTGGATCGAAGCGGTCACCGCGGTGGTCGTGCCCCGGGAAGACGCCGAACTGACCGCGGCGCAGGTCATCAACCACGCCAGAGCGCGGTTGGCCGGTTACAAATGTCCCAAGTACGTCGTGTTCGCGGACCGGCTTCCCAAGAACCCCAGCGGAAAGATCGTCAAGCGGGAACTCCGCGAACGGCACGCCGGACTGGCCACACGGGACTGAACGACCGAATTCACCTTGCCCGGCACGGAAAACCACGGATAACGCTGTACAAGGGCACCCGGGTCGGCGGGAACGTCAGCCCGCGAGCGCACCAGGGCCGACCGGCCCGGGAACCGAATGTCCAAAAGCCATGGCGCGGCCCGTCCGTCGGGTCTAGTAATGAGGCCGTCGCCGTTCTTCGATGACCTGATCCGAGGGAAGAGGTACAGATCGTGTCCGTTTTCATCGCCGTCCTGCTCGCGCTGGGGGCCGGGCTGCTCGTGGGCGGCCGGGTCCACGCCGCGAAGGAGGCCCGCTCCAGCTACTCCGCCTACCGCGCCCGCACGGCCAAGGGCTTCGGGGAAATGATCCGGACCATGGTCGGCGCCGGCATCGCGGTCGTCGGCGCCGTCGCGCTCCTGGTCATTCTGCTCAACGTGCTCCAGCAGGCGTAACCGCACGAACCCGACTCATGGCGGGTTGTTGCCACCGGACCCGCAGAGGACGCTTTCCAAGGCTCCGAGAGACGGGGCCGCGAAAGGACGACCTCATGAGATCGAGGGTGCTTTCCGCTGTGCTCGGTGTGGCCGCAGGCCTGCTGGGCACGGTCGTCGTCGCCGCGCCGGCCCACGCCGCCGCCGCGGTCTGCGGTGACCAGATCGTCGGCAACGGCGGGTTCGAGAGCGGCACCACGCCGTGGACCCAGACCAGTGGTGTCATCTCCGCGGCGACCGCCGCGGAACCGGCCCACGGCGGCACGACGGTCGCCTGGCTGGACGGCTACGGCAGCACGCACACCGACACCCTGTCCCAGACCCTGACGCTTCCGGCCGGCTGCGCGACGGCCAGCCTGACCTGGTGGTCGCACGTCGACACCAAGGAGACGTCGACGACCACCGCCTACGACAAGCTCGTGGTGCAGGCCGGGACGGACACCCTCGCGAGCTACTCGAACCTCGACAAGAACACCGGCTACGTCCAGCGCACCGTGGACGTGTCGCGCTACCTCGGGCAGACCGTGACCCTCAAGGTCACCGGCACCGAGGACTCGAGCCTGGCCACGAACTTCCTCCTCGACGACTTCTCGCTGACCACGACCGGGACGTCGAACCCGCAGTCCCCGGTCGTCACCTCGCCCGGCAGCCAGACCACCGCCGTCGGCCAGGCCGTGTCGCTGCAGGTCCAGGCCACCGACCCGCAGAACGACGCGCTGACCTGGACCGCGACCGGCCTGCCCGCCGGGCTGTCCATCGGCGCGGGCACCGGGAAGATCACCGGCACGCCGACCACGGCCGGCACGTCTTCGGTGACCGTCACGGCGAAGGACCCGGGAGGCAACAGCGGCAGCGCGACGTTCTCCTGGACGATCGGCTCGGCCCCGGCCGACTCGACCCGTACGCCGATCAATCCCGCCTACACCGTGAACCTGACCTCGAACACCGCCGGCGACACCTGGAACGGGCACCAGTCGGTCAGTTTCACCAACGGCTCGCCGACCGCGCTGCCCGAGGTCTACCTGCGGCTCTGGGACAACTACCACGGCACCTGCCCGACGACGCCGATCACGGTCACCAACGTCACCGGCGGCACGCCGTCGGCGCTGAGCGTCAACTGCACCGCCCTGAAGATCACGCTGCCGGCGCCGCTCGCGCAGGGGCAGTCCGCGTCGATCGGGTTCGACCTGCAGATCGTCGTGCCCAGTGGCGCCGACCGCTTCGGCCACGACGGCGCGTTCAACATGATCGGCAACGCCCTGCCGATCCTGGCGGTCCGGGACGGCGCGGGCTGGCACCTCGACCCGTACACCAACAACGGCGAGGCGTTCTACAGCCTGATCAGCGACTTCGACGTCACCCTGGTGCACCCGAGCACGGTGCTGACCCCGGCCACCGGCACGTCGACCGAGACGACCAGCGGCAGCACGACGACCACGCACGCCGTCGCGAACAAGGTGCGTGACTTCGCGTGGGGCGCCGGGCCGTTCGCGAAGATCAGCACGACGTCCGGCAAGGGCGTGCGGGTCAACGTCTACTCGGTCACCGGGATCTCCACGAGCAGCGCGAACCAGATGCTGAGCCTGGCCGCCGACGCCATCGACGTCCACTCGGGCCGCTTCGGCGACTACCCGTACGGCGAGGTGGACGTGGTGCTGGACAACAACTTCTGGTTCGGCGGCATGGAGTACCCGGGCTTCGTGATGGACCTCGTGTCGACCACGGCGCTCCCGCACGAGCTGGCGCACCAGTGGTTCTACGGGATCGTCGGTGACGACGAGTACAACTCGCCGTGGCTCGACGAGAGCTTCACCGACTACGCCACCGACCTCTACCGGGGGATCACCGGCAGTGGTTGCGGCATCACGTGGCAGTCGAGCGCGGAGAAGCTGACCAACTCGATGGCGTACTGGGACGCGCATTCGTCGCGGTACTCCACCGTGGTCTACAACTACGGCAAGTGCACCCTGCACGACCTGCGGCGGCTCATCGGCGACACGGCGATGGCGAACCTGCTGAAGACGTACGCGCAGTCGCACTGGTACGGCGTCTCGACGACGGCCGAGTTCAAGGCCGCGGCGCAGGCGGCGGCCGGGTCGACCGACCTGACGTCGTTCTGGGCGTCCCACCGGGTCGAAGGGTAAACCGGTTGGTCCCCGCTCGTGCGTCCGGCAGGCTGGGCGCATGGGCGGGGACCGGCTTTTCTGCGACAGGCTTTTCTGTGACACCGCGCTGGCGGCGCGGATCGAACGCGCCGAAGCGCGGCTGATCTCGGCGTGCCACGAAGCCGGGCGGGTGCGTCGCGGCACCGGGTTCGCGCGCCCGCTCGCCGGCGGGATCGTGAGCCTCGCCGAGGTGGACTCGCCGTTCACCAAGATCGCCGCGCTCGGTTTTGACGGCTTGCCGTCCGCCGCCGAACTGGACGAGGTCGAGCAGGCCTTCGCGGAGCTGGGCGCGCCGGTCCAGGTCGAGCTGTGCCAGCTGGCCGATTCCGCGGTCGGCGCGTTCCTCACCGGACGCGGCTACCGGCTGGAGTCGTTCGAGAACGTCCTCGGGCGGCGGCTCGGTGACACGGACTTCCCCGAGGACGTCCGGTTGTGCCGCGACGACGAGCTGGAGCAGTGGCTGGCCATGGTCGCCGACGCGAGCGCGGTCGCCGACACCGAGGGGCTGCCCTCGCACGACGACTTCCCGCGGGAGGCGCTGGTCCGCGCGCTGCGGGACATGGCCGGGGTCCGGCGGTACGTCGCGGTGCGCGACGGCGAGTTCGCCGGGGGTGCCAGTTTCCGCGCCACGGACGGGATCGCGCAGTTCACCGGCGCGGCCACCCGGCCCGCGCACCGGCGGCGGGGCGTGCAGCCGGCGTTGCTGCGAGCCCGGCTGACCGCGGCGGCCGAAGCCCGGTGCGACGTCGCCGTCGTCACCACGCAGCCGGGTTCGAAGTCGCACCAGAACGCGCAGCGGCAGGGGTTCGACCTGCTCTACACCCGGGCGATCTTGGTGAAGGGGACCTCGGCGACCAGCTCTTCGGGTGCCGAGAGCCGCCAAGCCTCGTAGATCAGTTCGGCCAGCTCGTCGGCGTCGATGCCGTCCAGGTAGACCACGACCCAGCCGAAGCCGCCCATGGTGAACTGGATCTCGAAGACGTCCGGGCGCTCGGCGACGAGGGCGAGCTGCTCCGAGATCGTCTGCTTGAGGCCGACCGTCCGCGTCCGCGGCCAGTAGTAGCCGAACCGCTTGCCGCGCACGCTGAACGACGAGTAGTCGCGGGCCTCGGACCGTTCGACGTCCGCCAGCGCGCTCAGCACCCGTTCGAAGTCCTGCACCCGACCACCGTAGCGCGCCGGTACCGTGCGAGTCATGACCGACCTGACCGAGGCCGAGCTGGACGACGGCCGGGCCGTCGTGGTCAAACGCGGCGCCGGGCCGCGCGCCACGGCGGCCGAAGCGGCGGGCCTGCGCTGGCTGGCCGCGGCGGCCGCGGTCCCGGTGCCGGAGGTGCACAGCTGCGACGACGAACGGCTCGTCATCGACCGCGTCCCGGCCGGGCGTCCGAGTCCGGCGGCCGCCGAGCGGTTCGGCCGCGGGCTGGCGCGCCTGCACGCCGCCGGGGCGCCCGCGTTCGGCGCGCCGCCCCCGGGCGGGCCGGCGGACGCGTGGATCGGCCTGGCGCCGATGGCGAACGTCCCGGGTGCCGACTGGGCGTCCTGGTACGCGTCGCAGCGCGTCCTGCCCTACGTGCGGACGGCCGTCGACGCCGGGCTGCTCGAGGCCGCGCCGTTCGAGCGCGCGTGTTCCCGGCTCGCCGCGCCGGACGAACCTCCGGCGCGGCTGCACGGCGACCTGTGGAACGGCAACGTCCTGTGGGACGGCCACGACGCGTGGCTGATCGACCCGGCCGCGCACGGCGGCCACCGCGAGACCGACCTGGCGATGCTGCACCTGTTCGGCTGCCCGCACCTGGACCGGATCGTGGCCGCCTACGACGAGACCGCGCCACTGGCCGCGGGCCTGCGCGACCGGATCGGCATGCACCAGCTGTTCCCGCTGCTGGTGCACACCGTCCTGTTCGGACAGTCCTACGCCGCGCAGGCCCTGGCCGCGGCGCGGTCACTGGGTTAGCACTTGGCGAGCATGGTCTCCAGGGCCGTCTTCTCCGGCACGGTGATCGTGAGGCCGTAGTTGGCCTTCACGACGATCCAGTCGGTGGCGTAGGTGCACCAGTAGGACACGAGCGGCGGCTTCCACTGGTCCGGGGCCTTGTCGCTCTTCTGCTCGTTGAGGTTGTCGGTCACCGCGTGCAGCTGCGGGCGGACCAGGTCGTTCGCGAACTGCTCCCGGCGTTCGGTCGTCCAGGACTTCGCGCCGCTGATCCAGGCCTGCCCGAGCGGTACCATGTGGTCGATGTCCACATCGGACGCCTTCGTCCAGGTCTCGCCGTCGTAGGCGCTGACCCAGGTCCCGGACTTGGTCGCGCACTGGGCGTCCACGGAGACGTTCTTGCCGTCGCGCTTGAGCACCTGCTCGCGGGTGTCGCAGGTGCCGTCGACCTTGTCCCAGTGCGGGAACTTCTCGCGGGAGTAGCCGTCCATGGTGCCGCGGACGGCGATCTTGAGCGCGGCCAGCTCCGTCTTGGCCTCGCCGGGCGCGACCGGCGCCGCGGCGGCCGTCCCGCCCGGTTGACTGCTCTGTCCCCCGGCGGCGGCGAGGTCCTCCGGCTTGCACCCGGCCAGCGCGGTACCCGCCACGGCGGCCAGCACGACCAAGGAGAGCGCTCTGGTGCGCGACATCGTGAGCCCCTTTCACGTCTACCTCGGGTTGATGCCCAGGAGACGCGCCGGGGAAACGGTGCAGATGGCCTAGTTGGCGCGAACTGATCGCGTCAACGGCCGTGAAAGACCTGCGAGACGAACACGGCGGCGATGACACCGACCGTGACGAGCAGGGTAAGCACGACAACCAGCCCCCAGGGCACCTGCCGGATCGGCCGCTGCCGGGGAAAGACGGCCGACACCGGCCCCCGCACCCGGGGCGGCGCGGGTGCGGGGGCCTCCGGCTCGGGCGCCGGCGGCGGCGCCACCACGGGGGGCTCGGGCGCCGGCGGCAGCACCCGGGCCGCGGCGGGAAGGCGTAGCGGAAACCCCTCGGCGAGCAACGCGGACCGCGACGGGGCGAGGTGGGCGAGCGACAGGGCGTAGCAGGCTTCGAGGACATCATCGGCGGTCCAGACGGTCCGCCACCGGTTGTGCTGCGCGATGATCCGCCGCAGCCCACGCGGATCCGCGAGCACGGTGGCCACACCCGGTTCGGGTTCACGCGAGGGCAGCAACGGCCACGCGGGCGGCGACGCCCCGGCTTCGGCCAGCCGCACCAGCACTTCGGCGCCGGGGTCCGGGCCGGGTCGCGGCACCGCCTCCGCCTCCGCCGCAAGAACCCCCACAGCCGGGCGCGGACCGCCGGCCGGCCCCGCTTCAGCGCCCGGCTGCAGCGCGGGTCGCGGCACCGCCTCCGCAACCGGACTCGGACCGGCAACCAGCCCCGGCGCGGGCCGCGGCACCGCAGCCGGACCCGCATCCGAGTGGAGGCCGGCTGCCAGGCCCACCTCGGAGGCAGGGCGCGACCACGCAACCGCATCCGCCGCGAGACTCCCTGCCACCGGATGGGAACCACCGACCAGCCCCGCCCTGACACCCGACTCCGGCACCGCACCCGAACCCACCGCGACAACCCCTGCCACCGAGTGCGGGCCGGCGACCAAGCCCGACTCCGAAGCAGCGCCCGGCAACGCAACCGCACCCGAGCGGGGGCCGGCTGCCAAGCCCACCTCCGAGCCAGGGCGCGACCACGCAGCCGCATCCGCCGCGAGACTCCCTGCCGCCGAATGGGAACCACCGACCAGGCCCACTCCGACACCCGACTCCGGCACCCCACCCGCAACCGCATCCGCCGCGAGACTTCCCGCCGCCGAATGGGAACCACCGACCAGGCCCACCCCGACACCCGACTCCGGCACCCCACCCGCAACCGCATCCGCCGCGAGACTCCCTGCCACCGGATGGGAACCACCGACTATGCCCACCCCGACACCTGACTCCGGCGCCGCACCCGAACCCGCACCCACTGCGACAACCCCTGCCGCCGAGTGCGGGTCGGCGACCAAGCCCGACTCCGAAGCAGCGCCCGGCAACGCCACCGCACCCGAGCAGGGGCCGACTGCCAAGCCCACCTCCGAGCCAGGGCGCGACCACGCAACCGCATCCGCCGCGAGACTTCCCGCCGCCGAATGGGAACCAGCGTCCATTCCCAACCCCGCGGCAGGGCCCGGCAACGCCACCGCACCCGCCGCAAGAACCTCCACCCCCGGAGGTGAACCGGCCGCCAGGCCCACCTCGGCGAACCGGCCCTCCGGCCGGTGACCACCGGGCAAGGGCGAGCCGGGGTCGCTTGCGGCCCAAGGCGAATCCACCGCGCGCTGCGGCGGTACGACCACGACCAGCCCGGTCACGTGCTCTCCACCGCCAAGTGCCGCGAGCGCACGCTTCGTCGCCCGCACCGCGGCTCCCACCCGCGGCCCCGGCTCGGCGCCCGGCGCCACACCCGGCTCGTGCGCCGCGAGCACCACCACCCCGGAGCGCGTGAACACCAGCGCGTCCACGAAACACGGTCCGGTGCGGGTCGGCACGCTGATCCCCGCCAGGGCCAGGCCCTTCAGCTGGTCCGGCCCCCAGGAATGCAGCAACCCCACGAGATGCTCGGCGGCGACCGGCAGAGCCAGGTCGCGCTGCTGCGCCACGAGCACGCCGGTCACACCTCCATGACGAGAACGGCGAACGGTCCCTCGACGGTAAGAGGCGAACCCACCACAGCCCCAGGCGCCGAACGAGTGGTCGATTGCGACGAACCGGGCACGGTCCGTAGCGAGGCATGCTGGGCGGGGCACCGGACACCGACCAGGGAGACCGCCGATGGGTTCACCTCCAGCCGCCTACCAGGCCACCGCGGGTGGCGCGCTCGACGTCGACCGGCCGTTCTACCAGCGGCTCGCCGGCGAACCCGGACGCGAACTCGTCGAGAGCTTCGAGGTCCCGATCCGTGCGGGGCGCGCGTGGCGGGTGCCGCGCGGGCATCTGTGCCGGCTGCGCACGATCGACGGCCCGCAGGTCGGCGACCTCAACCTCTGGAACGCCGACGACCCCCGCGAACGCTTCTGGGCCGCGCGCACCCGCCAGCTGCAGCGCGCGCACGTCAGCACGTTCGACCGGCTGTGGTCGACGCTGCCGTTCCTGCGCCCGCTGGCCACGATCACGTCCGACACGCTCGCGGACCACGGCGCCGACGGCGAAGGCGGCCGGGTGCACGACCTGCTCGGCACCCGCTGCGACCCGTACGTCAACCGGATGCTCACCGGCGAGGACTTCGACTTCCACTGCCACTCGAACCTGGTCCGCGCGGTGGCGCCGTTCGGGCTGACCGAGTTCGACGTGCACGACGTCCTGAACGTCTTCCAGTGCACCGGCCTCAACGACGAGGACCGTTACTTCATGAAGGCCTCCCCGGCGCGTCCGGGCGACCACTTCGAGTTCTTCGCGGAGATCGACCTGCTGTGCGCGCTCTCGACCTGCCCGGGCGGCGACCTGTCGGTCCCGCTGTGGGGTCCGGACGCCCGCGACCCGATCGACGTCTGCCGCCCCCTCGGCGTCGAGGTCTTCAAGCCGCGCCCGGAACTCCTCGACGGCTGGGTGTCACCGGCCAAGGCCGCCTACCGCGGTCTGCACGGCGTCCGGCAGCCGGAATGGGGTGAACCGGCCTAGGTTGCCCGGGTGGAACCGCTGCCCTTCGACGAGTACGTCCGCTCCCTCGACCGCAAGCGGACGGCGGCCGGGGTGCTCCTGCGCGACACGGCGGATCGCGGGCGAGGCGGGCGAGGCCCCGTGGCGCACCGCTGTTCGCGAACTGCCGGCGGGTCGGCTGCCCGAAGGCCTCAACTTCGTCTTCGACGGCGGCCTGGTGACCGAGGACGACGTCGCCCGTTTGACCTTCACCGATGCCGAGATCGTCTCGGCCCGCCTGCTCCCGCTCGCCGCGCGGCACCCGGGCTGCAGCCGGTCCTCGCCCGCCGGGTGGCGGCGGCGCTGGCCGCGGTCCGATCGGGCGAGTTGCTGCTGTGCGAAGACGGCCGCCCCTCCCATGATCACCGGACTCCCTGAGCGGGCCCGGTTTCAGCGGTTCACCCCGCGCGCCGTCCGTGTGATGATGGGCGGCGGGTACCCCGATCGGCTCGGCGAGGAGTGCGAAAGTGGACCTGCGGAGCGAGATCGCGCAGTCGTGGCGGCGGGCCGAGCTGTCCGGGCTCTCCCCCGGCTCGGCCCTGGACCGGCTGGACGTCGCCGACGTCGACAGCCGCAGCCGGCTGCTGCGCGCGGCCTCCCCGGTGCTCGACGAGCTGGCCCGGCAGCTGGCCGGGACGCGGTTCTGCGTCGTGCTGGCCGACCACGAGTGCCGGATCGTGGCGCGGCGGTTCACCGAGCGGTCGGTGGAGCTGGCGCTGGAGGACATCAGCGCGGTGCCCGGCTGCCAGTTCCTGGAGGAGCGGACCGGGACGAACGCCCTGGCCACGCCGTTCGAGACCCGCCGCGGCGTCGCGGTCGACGGCGGTGAGCACTTCCTCGAAGCGATGAAGCGGTTCACCTGTTACGGCCACCCGCTGACGCACCCGGCGACCCGCCGGCTGGTGGGCGTCCTCGACATCACCGGGCCCGCCGGTGACGCGAACCCGCTGCTCGGGCCGTTCCTGCGGCGCGCGGTGTCCGACATCGAACGGCGGCTGCTCGACGGCGCGAAGCTCGCCGAACAGCAGCTGTTGACGGCGTTCCAGTCGGTGCAGCACCGGGCGTGCGCGGTGCTGGCGCTCGGCCAGGACGTCGTGCTGGCCAACACCGCGGCGACCGAGCTGGTCGACACCTCCGACCACCGGCTGCTGCGGGAGCTGGGCCGCACCCGCCGCGGGATGCGGCGGATCCGGCTGACGTCGGGCACGCCGGTCGAGGTCCGGGTCGAGGCGGTGTCGGCGAACGCCGGGCTGCTGTTCGAGCTGGCGCCGGTGCGCTCCACCAGCCCGGTGGTCTCCCGTCCGCCCGGCTCACGCGAGCTGTTCCCCAAGGCCGTCGCGGATCGCCTCCGCAACGCCGGCCGGGCCCGGCGGCGCGTGCTGATCTGCGGCGAGCCCGGCGCCGGCCGCAGCACGGCGGCGCGGGTCGTCGCCGGGGACGCGCCGGTCGTCGAGTTCGACGCCTCGGACGTCGTCTCGGGCGCGGCCGCCTGGTGCGCGTCCGTCGAAGCCGCCACGGCGTCACCGGGCCTGGTGGTGATCGACGGCATCCAGCTGCTGCCGCCGCTGGCCGCGGTGCGCCTGGCGCGTCTCCTGGACACGACGTCCGCGTGGTTCGCGCTGGTCAGCGGCCCACCCTCGGAGCTGCACGGCGAGCAGGCGACGCTCGCGGCGCGGGTGCACCGGCGGATCGAGCTGCCTCCGCTGCGGGAGCGCCGGGACGAGATCCCGGCGATCGCCCGCGCCTTGTTGCGTGATTTCGGCGCGTCCCTGCGGCTGACGCCGGGAGCGCTGGAGCTGCTGGGTTCGCAGCAGTGGCCGGGCAACCTGCGCGAGCTGGCGGGCGTCCTGTCGGCGGCGGCGGACCGCCGTTCGGCGGGCGACCTGACCGCGGAGGACGTCGCCCCGGGTTGCGCGGAGCCGTCCCCGGGAGCGGCGCTGAGCGGCTGGGAGCAGGCGGAGTACGACGTCATCGTCCGGACGCTGCGGGCGTGCGGCGGCAACAAGGTCCACGCGGCGAAGCAGCTCGGCATCAGCCGCTCCACGCTCTACAACCGGATGCGCGCGCTGCACGTCCGCTAGCCCGGAATGCTCCCTATTCAAGCCCGCACGATGAATTTCGAAAGTCCGCGGCTCCCCAAGACAAATGTGGCATCCTGATGTGGTGAACCGCTCGGCTCGCCAAGTTCTCGCAACCACACTGGTGGCGTGCTCAGGCGGCGCTCAGGTCGGTGCCGGGATGTTGGGGAGCTACGTGGCAGGCCGCATTGTTGCTGGTTACAGCGCTAACGGCCTGGTTCGGTGTACATCTGGCGGCCGCAGCAGCACCAGACTCGCAGTCAATCGGCCGACTACGCGAGGCATCGATGAATTTAAAAAAAGCCGCGGCCGTCCAGATTTCAACCACAATCCCGTTGTCGTACCTGCGGCAATTTCGCCACCTGTCGACCGGGCGAGAGGGTTACGCCCGCTGACGAATGCCCGACCGATACCTCACCGGCCGACTACAACCGGATGCGCGCGCTGCACGTCCGCTGAGCCGCCACTGTCCGGGATCCGGACACTTCACAGCTCTCCCCGCTGCCCACAATCGGCTGCGTAGGGTGCAACGCCGCACGTGGAGGAGATGGCCGTGAAGACCAAGGCAGCCGTACTGTTCGACGCCGGGAAACCGTTCGAGATCATGGAACTCGACCTCGACGGGCCCGGGCCGGGTGAGGTGCTGATCAAGTACACCGCCGCCGGGCTGTGCCACTCCGATCTGCACCTGATCGACAACGACCTCGTGCCGCGGTTCCCGATCATCGGCGGGCACGAGGGTGCTGGGATCATCGAGGACGTCGGCCCCGGCGTCACCAAGGTCGCGCCCGGCGACCACGTCGTGTGCAGCTTCATCCCGAACTGCGGCACCTGCCGCTACTGCTCCACCGGCCGCCAGAACCTGTGCGACATGGGCGCCACCATCCTCGACGGCCACATGCCGGACGGCACCTTCCGCTTCCACGGCGGCGGCCAGGACTTCGGCGCGATGTGCATGCTCGGCACGTTCTCCGAGCGCGCCACCATCTCGCAGCACTCGGTCGTCAAGGTCGACGACTGGCTGCCGCTGGAGACCGCCGTGCTGGTCGGCTGCGGCGTCCCGACGGGGTGGGCCACCGCCAACTACGCCGGCGGGGTGCGGGCCGGGGACACCACCGTCGTCTACGGCATCGGCGGCATCGGCATCAACGCCGTGCAGGGCGCCGCGCACGCCGGCGCAAAGTACGTCGTCGCCGTCGACCCGGTGGAGTTCAAGCGGGAGGCCGCGCTCAAGTTCGGCGCCACCCACGCCTTCGCCACCGCCGCCGAAGCGGCGGAGAAGGTCAACGAACTCACCTGGGGGCAGCTGGCCGACCAGGCGCTGATCACCGTCGGCACCGTCGAGGAGGACGTCGTCAGCCAGGCGTTCGACGTCGTCGGCAAGGGCGGCACCGTGGTCATCACCGGGCTAGCGAACCCCGAGAAGCTCACCGTGCACGTCTCCGGCGGCGTGATGACGCTGTTCGAGAAGACGATCAAGGGCACGCTGTTCGGCTCGGCGAACCCGCAGTACGACATCGTCCGGCTGCTGCGGCTCTACGACGCCGGCAAGCTCAAGCTCGACGAGCTGGTGACCCGCAAGTACACCCTCGACCAGGTCAACGAGGGCTACCAGGACCTGCGCGACGGCAAGAACATCCGCGGCGTGATCGTGCACGCGCAGTGAACCTGGCGCACCCGCCCAAGAATCCACAATGGACCTTGATGCCGCGTACCGGCTGAACCCGCAGGTGGCGTTGCGCCCCGACCCGTTCGGGGCGCTCGCCTACCACTTCGGGCACCGGAGGCTGTCGTTCCTCAGGTCGCCGGACCTCGTGGCGTTCGTCCGCGAGCTGGCGACCCACGCCAGTCTGCGGGACGCGCTCGACGCCGCGGAACTCGGGGAAACCCGCCGGGCCAGGTTTCTCACGGCCCTGGAGACCCTGATCGCCTCCGACCTGATCGTGGTGGACCCCTGAGCGTCCACACGCGACGCGGGCCGCCACCGACTGTCCACAAGGGACCTTTGGGCGCCCTGCCGGAAATGTGAGAATGACCTTACGACCACGCATTGTGACCGCTGGTGTGACAGGGTGGAGGCATGGCCGCCCTGAGACCCTTCCTGACGTCCTGGACCTCCGTCACCCCGGTGCTCGGCGTGCTCGTGCTGGCCGTGGCCTGGGGCCGCGATCTCGGGCCGGTCTTCGTGGCGATCGTCGCGATCGCGCTCGGGGCGACCGTGCTCGCCGCCGTGCACCACGCCGAGGTCGTCGCCCACCGGGTGGGTGAACCGTTCGGGTCATTGGTGCTGGCGGTCGCGGTCACCGTCATCGAGGTCGCGCTGATCGTCACGATGATGGTCTCGGGCGGCCCGGAGGCGACGTCGCTGGCGCGCGACACCGTGTTCGCCGCGGTGATGATCACGACCAACGGCATCGTCGGCATCTCGCTGCTCGTCGGGGCCCGGCGCTACGGCTCGACGCTGTTCAACCCGGAGGGCAGCGGCGCGGCGATGGCCACGGTCGCGACGCTGGCCACGCTGAGCCTGGTGCTGCCGTCGTTCACCTCGAGCACGCCCGGCCCGGCCTTCTCGCCGGCCCAGCTCACGTTCGCCGCGCTCGCGTCGCTGGTGCTCTACGGGATGTTCGTGCTGACCCAGACCGTCCGGCACCGCGACTTCTTCCTCCCGGTCGCCGCCGACGGCGAGGTCAAGGAGGACGACCACGCCGAGCCGCCGACGAACAAGGCCGCGCTCGGCAGCCTCGGCTTGCTGCTGGTGGCGCTGGTCGCGGTGGTCGGCCTGGCCAAGGTCGAGTCCCCGGCGATCGAGGCGGGCGTGCGCGCGGCCGGGTTCCCGCAGTCGTTCGTCGGTGTCGTGATCGCGTTGCTGGTGCTGCTCCCGGAGACCCTGGCGGCCACGCGCGCGGCCCGGCGCGACCGGATGCAGATCAGCCTCAACCTGGCCTACGGCTCGGCGATCGCGAGCATCGGCCTGACGATCCCGGCGATCGCGCTGGCGTCGGTCTGGCTGCCGGGCCAGCTCCTGCTCGGCCTCGGTTCGACGCAGATCGTCCTGCTGGCCCTGACGGTGGTGGTCAGCGTCCTCACGGTGGTCCCGGGCCGCGCGACCCGCCTGCAGGGCGGCGTCCACCTGGTCCTGCTGGCCGGGTTCCTCGTCCTGGCCGTGAACCCCTGATGCGGATCGTCTCCCTGCTGCCCGCCGCGACCGACCTGGTCGCGACGCTCGGCCTGCTCACCGACCTCGTCGGCCGCACCCACGAGTGCGACTGGCCACCCGGGCTCGTGGACAGCGTTCCGGTCGTGACGCGGGCGGAGTTCGACCCGGACGCGCTGTCCAGCCGGGAGATCTCCGAGGCCGTCGGCGGTGCGCGGCACAGCGGGTCCGCGCTCTACACCCTCGACCGCGCCACGCTGGCCGCCGCGGCGCCCGACGTCATCCTCACCCAGGACCTCTGCGACGTCTGCGCGGTCTCCTACCAGCGGGTGTCCGAGGCGGTGCGGACGCTGGACACGGGTCCGCTGGTCGTCAGCCTCGAACCGGCGACGATCGACGGCGTCCTCGACTGCCTCCGCCGTGTCGGCGACGTCCTCGGCGTCCCGGAGCGGGCCGAAGCCGAGATCGCCAAGCTGCGCAAGCGCCTGGACGCCGTCCAGGCAGTCCCCGAAACGCCGCGCGTGGTCGCTTTGGAATGGCTCGACCCGATCTGGCCCGCCGGGCACTGGGTGCCCGAGCAGATCGCGCTCGCCGGAGGAGAGCCGCTGCTGGCGAAGGCCGGGGAGCACACCCGGCCGATCGAGTGGGAGGCCGTCGTCGACGCCCGGCCCGACGTCCTGCTGCTGCTCCCCTGCGGCTTCACCCCGGAGCGCACCCGGGCGGAACTCCCGGCCCTGGCGGAGCGCCCGGGCTGGGCCGACCTGCCCGCGGTTCGCGACGGCCGGGTCCACGTCCTCGACGGGCCCGCCTGCTTCAACCGTCCCGGGCCGCGGGTGGTCGACGGCGCCGAGATCCTCGCCGAGGTCTTCAGGCGGTGACCTGGATGCCGACCACGCACGTGTCGTCGTCGGTGTCGGCCGTGCTGTAGGTCAGCAGCCGGTCCAGCTGGTGCTCCAGCCCGCCCTGGTGGCCCTCCACCAGCGTGACCAGCCGCGCCACCGAGTCCTGCACCGGCGCGTCGCGGCGTTCGATCAGGCCGTCGGTGTAGATCAGCAGGATGTCGCCGCCGTCGAGCTGGACCTCTTCCTCCTGGTAGACGACGTCCCGGACCGCGCCGAGCAGCGACCCGCGGATCAGCGGCAGGGTCGTCGCCGTGCCGTCGTGGTGGCGGACGATCGGCGGCAGGTGCCCGGCGCGGGCCCAGCGCAGCTTCCGGCTCGCCGGGTCGAACACGGCCGCGACGGCGGTGGCCGTGACGTGGTCGGTGAGGTGGTAGGCCACCAGGTTGAGCCAGGTCAGCAGCTGCGCGGGCCCGGCGCCGGTGGCCGCGAGGCCGCGCAGCGCGTTGCGCAGGCTGACCATGCCGGTGGCGGCGTCGATGCCGTGCCCGGCGACGTCGCCCACGCACAGCAGGACTTCGCCGGTCGGCAGCGCGACGGCGTCGTACCAGTCGCCGCCGACGAGGTGCTCCTTCTCCGCCGGCCGGTACCGGACGGCGGCGCGCAGGCCCGGCATGTCGATCGGGCCCTTGGCCGGCGGCATGATCGCGCGCTGCAGCTGCAACGTGAGCCGGTTGCGCTCGATCGCCTCCTGCTCGGTCTCGGCCAGCCTGTCCCGCGTCGCCGCGAGCGCGACCTCGGTCCAGTGCTGCGACGAGACGTCCTGGTAGGCCCCGCGCACCGCGACCAGCTCGCCGCGGCCGTCGACCACCGGCTCGGCGACCACCCGGATGTGCCGGGCGACGCCGTCGGAGCGTTCCAGCCGGAACGCCGTCGACCCCGGCCGCTTGTGGTGCAGCACCGTGCGCAGGAACCGGCCGATCGCCGGGGCGTCGTCGGCGTGCGCGTGCCCGGTCAGCTGGTTCAGCGACAGCGGCGCGGCGTTCGGCGGCAGGCCGTAGAGCGCGAACAGCTCGGTGTTCCAGGTGATCGCGCCGGTGACGACGTTCTCCTCGAAGCCGCCGATGCGGCCCAGCCGTTGCGCGTGCTGCAGCAGCACGGCGAGCTTCGCGGCGTCGTCCTGGAGCCGCAGGACGAGCAGCACGTTCCCGGCGAAGCGCGTGATGCTGACGTCGGTGAGCACGGTCAGCGGCACCTGGTCGACCAGCGTGGTGACGGCCATGCTGTCGGCGCGGAACGGCTCGCCGGTGGCGTACACGCGCTGGACCTTGTCCAGCAGGCCGCTCTCCTCCGCGGCGAGCGGGTAGGCCTCCAGCAACCGGGTTCCGACCAGCAGGCTGCGCGGCCGCCCGCCCGGATCGGCGAACCGGAGGTTCGCGTGGTGGATCCGGAAGTCGCTGAGCCGGTCGCCGCCCTCGAGGCACGGGGACAGCAGCACGGCCGGGTCGTGCAGCCCGTCGACGAAGTCCACCAGCTCGCCGAGGAAGTCCCCCGATCCCGCGCCCAGCGGCGCGACGACGCCGTCCCAGGTGTCGAGGGTGTGCGCGCAGAGCTCGGCGAGCGCCTCCAGCTGACGCCGTTCGCGGCCGGGCTCGGCGGGCAGCGGCTCGGGCCAGCACATCTCGACGACGCCGATGATCCGCCCGCCGGTGCCGGTGGGCACCGCCACCCGGCCGCCGCCGGACAGGGTGTGCTGCCCGATCGAGGGCAGCCCGGACGACGCGAGCGTGGTGGACCACAGCGTGTCGCGGTCGATCAGCGCGGTGCGCGCCGGCGTCGCGACGCCGGGCGGGACGTAGCGCCAGCGGGCGGCTTCCTCCGCGGAGAACCCGGCCGAGCCGGCCAGGGTCAGCGACCCGTCGGGCCCGGCGAGCCACACCGCGACGGCCGTCGCGCCGAGCGGGCGCAGCGCGTGTTCCAGGATCGACTCCGCGACGCGCTGGGTGTCCCCCGCCGCCAGCACCCCGCTTTCCGCGGTGCGCAGGCGGACCGCGACGGAGTCCTCTTCCGCCCGGGCCAGGAACTCCTGCGCCACATCGGTGATGCGGTCCTCGGCCGCCTCGCCGACGACCTCCGCGGCGAACTCCAGCGGCGTCAGCCCGGCGCGCTCGGCCAGCGACTCCAGCTGCTTCGCGGCGTCGGAAGGCGTGCAGTGCAGGCGTTCCATCAGCACGCCCTTGGCCAGCTCGATCAGCGCGCGGCCGTCGGCGACGGCGTGCGCGTGGTCGACCTCGGCCCGCAGGCGGGCGACGGTGTCGGCGAGCCGGGCGAGGTTCGCCGAGACCTCGGCGGGCGGCGCCAGCACCGGCACGCCCGGTTCTTCGGAAGGCAAACGGGTTCCCCGATCAGGCCGTCACGTGCCGTTTGATGCGGGCGATCAGGTCGTCCGCGTCCACGGGCTTGGTCACATAGTCGGTGGCGCCCGACGCGAGGCTCTTCTCACGGTCACCCGGCATCGCCTTCGCCGTCACCGCCACGATCGGGATCGTGGCGTGGTCCGGCATGGCGCGGATCTTCGCGGTCGCGGTGTAGCCGTCCATCTCCGGCATCATCACGTCCATCAGGATCAGGTCGATGCCGGGGTGGGTGGCGACCGTCTCGACGCCCTTGCGGCCGTCCTCGGCGTGCAGCACCTGCATCCCGTGCAGCTCCAGGATCCCGGTGAGCGCGTAGACGTTGCGCGGGTCGTCGTCGACGATCAGCACCGTGCGCCCGGCCAGCGTCGCGTCGACGTCGGCCGCCCGCACCGGGGTGGCCTGCTCGTCCGGGCGGACCAGGGGCAGCACGGCGCCCGGCTTCTCGGCCGACAGGTGCAGCGCGATCCGCTCGCGCAGCTCGTCGAGACCGGACAGGACCTCCAGCGAGTGGACGTCCGCCCGGGACTGCAGCAGCTGCTCCAGCTCGACGTCCAGGCGCCGGCTGTTGTGCGCGAGCACCGGCACCAGCCGCAGCGCCGCGTCCCCCTGCATCGCGTCGAGGAAGCCGAACGCCGAGCGCTCCGGCAGGTCCAGGTCCAGCACCACGCAGTGGTAGGCGTCGGTGGCCAGCGCGGCCGCGGCCTCCTGGGTGCCGACCGCGGTGACGACCTCGACCTCGGCGGGCGAGATGCCGATGTCCCGGCTGTCGGCCAGGTCCGCGGCGGCGCTCTCGGCGACGAGCGTCAGCAGGCCGTGCTGGCGCTCCTCCACCACCAGCAGCCGCCGGTGGGCCCGCGCGGACGGCACGACCAGCCCGGTTCCGGTGTCCCCGGCCGTCACGGCGGCCTTGGTCTCGTCGGCCGCCGGGCGCGTCTCGAAGTCCGGGCGCGCGACCGGCAGCGAGAAGGTGAACGTGCTGCCCTCACCGGGCGTGCTCTCCGCGGTGATGAACCCGCCGAGCAGCTGGGCGATCTCGCGGCTGATCGACAGGCCCAGGCCGGTGCCGCCGTACTTGCGGCTGGTGGTGCCGTCCGCCTGCTGGAAGGCGCCGAAGATCGACTCCAGCTGGTGCTCGGCGATCCCGATCCCGGTGTCGGCGACCCGGAAGGCCACGGCGGGCCCGTGCGCGCGCAGCGGCCGCGGCAGCCGCTCGGGCTCCACCGGCTCGATGTGCAGCTCGATCACGCCGACCTCGGTGAACTTCACCGCGTTGGACAGCAGGTTGCGCAGCACCTGCCGCAGCCGCGAGTCGTCGGTGAGCAGCTCGGCGGGCGAGCCGGGCGCGACGGTGATCCGGAAGTCCAGGTTGCGCTGCGAGGTCATCGGCCGGAACGTCGCCTCGACGTAGTCCAGCAGCTGCCGCAGTGCCACCCGTTCCGGGGTGACGTCCATCTTCCCGGCCTCGACCTTGGACAGGTCGAGGATGTCGTTGATCAGCTGCAGCAGGTCCGACCCGGCGGAGTGGATGATGCCCGCGTACTCGACCTGCTTGGCGGTGAGGTTGCGGGTCGGGTTCTGCGCGAGCAGCTGCGCGAGGATCAGCAGGCTGTTGAGCGGGGTGCGCAGCTCGTGGCTCATGTTGGCCAGGAACTCCGACTTGTACTTCGAGGCGAGCGTCAGCTGCTGGGCGCGGGCCTCCAGCTCCTGGCGCGCCTGCTCGATCTCCAGGTTCTTCGTCTCGATGTCGCGGTTCTGCGTGACCAGCAGCGCGGCCTTCTCCTCCAGTTCCGCGTTGGACGACTGCAGTTCCTCCTGCCGCGCCTGGAGTTCCTGCGAGCGGGCCTGCAGCTCCCCGGTCAGCCGCTGGGACTCACCCAGCAGCTCGTCGGTGCGGGCGTTGGCGACGATGCTGTTGACGTTGACGCCGATCTGCTCCATCAGCAGTTCGAGGAACGCCCGGTGCACCGCGGTGAAGCCGTGCATCGACGCCAGCTCCAGCACGCCGAGCACCTGGTCCTCGACGACGATCGGCAGCACGATCAGGCTGGCCGGCGCGGTGCGGCCGAGGCCGGAGGAGATCGTGGCGTAGCCCGGCGGGACGTCGTCGACGGCGATCGGGCGGCGGCTGCGCGCGGCCTGCCCGACCAGCGACTGGCCGACCCGGAACCGCACCACCGGCCCGTCCCCGTCGTCCGGGTGGCCGTACGCGCCGACGAGGCGCAGCTCCGGGATCTCCGAGGTGTCGTCGGCCAGGTAGAACGCGCCGTACTGGGCGTTGACCAGCGGGACCAGCTCGTCCATCACCGCGGCCGCGACGACGGCGAGGTCGCGGCGGCCCTGCATCAGCCCGGTGATCGTGGCCAGGTTGGACTTCAGCCAGTCCTGCTCCTGGTTCGCCCGCGTCGTCTCGCGCAGCGACTCGACCATCGAGTTGATGTTGTCCTTCAGCTCGGCGACCTCGCCGGAGGCGTCGACGGTGATCGAGCGGGTCAGGTCGCCCTCGGCGACCGCGCTGGTCACCTCGGCGATCGCGCGGACCTGGCGGGTGAGGTTCCCGGCCAGCTCGTTGACGTTCTCGGTCAGCCGCTTCCAGGTGCCGGACACGCCCTCGACCTCGGCCTGGCCGCCGAGGCGGCCCTCGCTGCCGACCTCGCGCGCGACGCGGGTGACCTCCGCGGCGAACGCCGAGAGCTGGTCGACCATCGTGTTGATCGTGGTCTTCAGTTCGAGGATCTCGCCGCGGGCGTCGACGTCGATCTTGCGGGTCAGGTCGCCCTGGGCGACGGCGGTGGTCACCTGGGCGATGTTGCGGACCTGCCCGGTGAGGTTGTTCGCCATCGAGTTGACGTTGTCGGTGAGGTCCTTCCAGGTGCCCGCGACGTTCGGCACCCGCGCCTGCCCGCCGAGCATGCCCTCGGTGCCGACCTCGCGCGCCACCCGGGTGACCTCGTCCGCGAACGCCGACAGCGTGTCGACCATCGTGTTGATGACGTCGGCCAGCGCGGCGACCTCGCCCTTGGCCTCGACGGTGATCTTGCGGGACAGGTCACCGCGGGCGACCGCCGTCGCGACCTGGGCGATCGAGCGGACCTGGCCGGTCAGGTTGGACGCCATCACGTTGACGTTGTCGGTGAGGTTCTTCCAGGTCCCCGAGACGCCGCGGACGGTGGCCTGGCCGCCGAGGTTGCCCTCGGTGCCGACCTCGCGGGCCACGCGGGTGACCTCGTCCGCGAACGCCGAGAGCTGGTCGACCATCGTGTTGATGGTGTCCTTCAGCTCCAGGATCTCGCCGCGGGCGTCGACCCGGATCTTCTGGGACAGGTCGCCGCGGGCGACGGCGGTGGTGACCTGGGCGATCGAGCGGACCTGCGCGGTCAGGTTGTCGGCCATGACGTTGACCGACTCGGTGAGGTCCTTCCAGGTGCCGGAGACGCCCTTGACGTCCGCCTGCCCGCCCAGCCGTCCCTCGGTGCCGACCTCGCGGGCCACGCGGGTGACCTCGTCCGCGAACGCGGACAGCTGGTCGACCATCGTGTTCAGCGTGTCCTTGAGCTCCAGGACCTCGCCGCGGGCGGTGACGTTGATCTTCTGCGACAAGTCACCCTTCGCGACGGCCGTCGCGACCTGGGCGATGTTGCGGACCTGGTCGGTCAGGTTGCCCGCCATGAAGTTCACCGAGTCGGTGAGGTCGCGCCAGGTGCCGGAGACGCCCTTGACGTCCGCCTGGCCGCCGAGGCGCCCTTCCGTGCCGACTTCGCGCGCGACGCGCGTGACCTCGTCCGCGAACGACGACAGCTGGTCGACCATCGTGTTGATCGTGCTCTTGAGCTCGAGGATCTCGCCCCGGGCGTCGACCGTGATCTTCTGCGACAGGTCGCCCTTCGCCACCGCCGTGGTCACCTGGGCGACGTTGCGGACCTGGTCGGTCAGGTTCCCGGCCATGAAGTTCACCGAGTCGGTGAGGTCGCGCCAGACGCCGCCGACGCCGGGAACCTGCGCCTGGCCGCCGAGGCGGCCCTCGCTGCCCACCTCGCGGGCCACCCGGGTGACCTCGTCGGCGAACGACGACAGCTGGTCCACCATCGTGTTGACGGTGTCCTTCAGCTCGAGGATCTCGCCGCGCGCGTCGACGTCGATCTTCTGCGACAGGTCGCCCTTCGCGACGGCCGTCGCGACCTGGGCGATGTCGCGGACCTGGGTGGTGAGGTTGCCGGCCATGGCGTTGACCGAGTCGGTGAGGTCCTTCCAGGTGCCGGACACGCCGGGGACCTTCGCCTGGCCGCCGAGCTGGCCCTCGCTGCCGACCTCCCGCGCGACGCGGGTGACCTCGGAGGTGAACAGGGACAGCTGGTCGGCCATGCCGTTGAAGACCGTGGCGATCTCGCCGAGCAGGCCGTCGGTCTCGCCGGGCAGCCGGATGCCGAAGTCGCCGTCGCGGACCGCGGTCAGGCCGGCCAGCAGCCGGCGCAGCTCCTGCTCCCCCGCCTCGCCCACGCCCGAGACGTCCGCCCCCGCACCCGGGCGCCCGCCGTCGACCATTGCCCCACCCATCCGCCACCCGTTTCTTCGGTTGTCGGCGCCCCGCGCGCCGGGCCCGGAGTCGTACCGGATGGCCCAGCATAGTGCAGGTGCCTTAAGCTGAGGGGCAACGGTTGAGCAACCAGCCGCGCCCGGACCCGTGTGCGCAGTCGAGGCGGTGCTCGCGAACCTTTCCGTTCCCCCACAGGCCATCCGGCCCCGTTGACCCGTTCGGCTGAACGCGGCGGCGCGCGCACGACCGCGCCGCCGGTGCCGTCGCGCCCGCACACTTTAGTCCATTGTGGACTTTGACGGGCTCCACTGTGGATGATCGGCCGCCGGGGTGCGCCGGAAGCGGCCGCCGTTCCGGGCCACGGGCCATTTGTAGAGGTCGGTTGTAGAGGTTGTCGCTGTCGCGTCCGGCCGCCCGCCGCGAAGATCGGTGGTGCCGCAGTCCCGGACGAGGAAGGCATCCGTGACGACCGCCTGGAAGCTCTTCTCGGCCGCGCTGCTCGCGGCGGCCGCACTCGCCACCGTGCCGGGGACCGCGGGCGCGGACGAGGCACCGCGGCCGCTGCTCGTGCAGCGTGTCCGCGACACGGTCGAGCTGCGCTGCGCGCCACGGACCCCGCACCTGGTCACCTGTGTCGCCGTGCACCGGCCGCGGCCCTTCCTGACCGCCGCGCCGGTCGCCGCTACCGGCGCTCCGCCAGCTCCAAGTCGGCTCGGACCGCTGCGGCGCGCTCCTCACCGCCGTACTCCCGCATCATCGCCAGGGCTTCGGTGAGCACCTCGCGGGCCCGCTCGTGGTCGTCGGCCCCGAGGTGGGCGCGGCCCAGTTCGGCGAGCGTCATCGCCTCGTACAGCCGGACGCCGGCTTCGCGCCACAGCCCGGCGCTGCGCCGCAGCTCCTCGGCGGCCTCGGCGTGCTGCCCGGTGTCGCGGTGGACCAGGCCGATCCGCATCCAGCCGTAGGCCAAACCCCGCAGGTCACCGGTGTCCTCGGCGACGGCCACCGCCTCGGTCGCGTACTTCAGCTCGCGTTCCCGGTCGCCCTGGCGGCCGTACAGCACGCCGAGGTTGACCAGGTTGAGCGTCTCGACGTGGCGCAGGCCCAGGGACCGGTTGAGCGTGAGGCCGCGTTCGCCGAACTCGATGGCCGCGTCCAGGTCCTCGCCCAGGCCGAACACGAAGCAGAGGTTGTTGAGGATGCCCGCGAGCTGCCGCGGGTCCCCGATCGCCTCCCAGTCGGCGAGGCTGTGGCGCAGGTGCGCGTGCGACCGCCCGAAGTCGGGCGCCTCGCCGCCGTGGACCAGCTCGGCCTCGGCGACCCCGAGGTCGCCCCGCAGGGTCGCCGCGGCCACCCGGTCGACGCCCTCGACCAGGTCCAGGGCCAGCTCGTCGACGCGGATGGCGTCGCGCCAGCGCGCTCGCGCCCGGTGGTACTCGAACAG